>JBGTGC010000092.1:0-11395 GCA_041746935.1 Dermatophilaceae bacterium | reverse complement strand
CTGAGCGGGACGTGCGTCGAGACACGGCGAGCCCTGGTAGATGGCTGCTGGGGTATGCGGCGCTGGTCGCTCTGGTGGCCTTCCAGATCTTTGCCCTCTACATCGCGGTCCCCAGCGCCGAGCAGCAGATCCCGTACGTCGACAAATTTGTCCATATCGCCATGTTCGCCACTCCCGCTGCGGTGGCTGCCGCGATGCGATTGCGCTGGTTCGTCGGTGCCTTGGTCCTGCACGCCATCGTCAGTGAGCCGCTGCAAGCCGCGCTGACCACGAATCGGATGGTTGATTTCTGGGACATGGTGGCCGACCTCCTGGGTATCGTGATGGGCGTGGCAGCGGTGCGTCAGTGGAGGAACGATCGGCCCAGACCGGAATCAGGAGCCGACGGCTGATGGCCCGCGCCAGGGGGTATGCCGGGCGTCTGCTGGTGGCCACGCCGTCGCTGTCGGACTTCTTCGACCGCGCGGTCGTGCTGATCCTGCAACACGACGAGGACGGCACGCAGGGTTTGGTGCTCAACAAGCCGTTGGACGCGCGCGTGGATGCGGTGTTGCCGCAGTGGCACCCGCACGTCACTGAGCCTGCCCGCCTGTTCCAAGGAGGACCAGTCGGTATGGACAGTGCGCTCGGGTTGGTGCAGTTGCCCACCGAGACCACTGCTGAGACCCAGCCCACGGTGGTCGGCGTGAACCTGCTCGGCGGCGGGGTGGGGCTTGTAGACCTGGACGCCCCAGCCGAAGTCGTGATCCCGCAGGTCCGTTGCCTGCGCGTGTACGTGGGGTATGCGGGGTGGACGCCTGGGCAGTTGGCCGACGAGATCGACGACAGCGCGTGGCACGTCATCGACGCCGACCCGCGGGACGCGTTCCGCCCGGACGCGGAGACCTTGTGGCGCGAGGTCTTGATGCGTCAACGCAACAAGGTCTCTTGGCTGGCGACATACACCGAAAGCCCTGAGCACAACTGAGCCCTGGCGATCAAGGACTGGCACCGTAGACTCAGCGGATGGACCCAGCGATCCACCTGATGAGTCAACCACTCGATTCCCCTGAGGCGCCGAGCGGGCCGGACACCCGCACCGCACTGTTGGAGCGTGAAGACACTCGCGTCCAGCCGGAGTTGAGTGAGCCCGGTGACCACGAGCGACTCGCCCACTACGTGCGCAAAGAGAAGATCATGGAAAGCGCGATGTCCGGGGAGCCGGTCACCGCGCTGTGCGGAAAGGTGTGGATTCCCGGCCGTGACCCCAAGAAATTCCCGGTGTGCCCGACGTGCAAGGAGATCTACGAGGGCCTGCGGGCACCGCAAGACGGCGGCGAATAGCGCGATAACACGCTCCGTGCGCCTACGGCATACCACGGCGCTCCGGGCATGTCGGCCCAGGAAATTGCCTATATTCAACGGCGATGAGCACCTCAGCCGCCTCCCACCTCTCGCCTTCGTATCCGGAACGCGCTGCTTGGGGGACCGCCGAGAAGCTGCGCGCCTGGCAGGCTGACGCGCTGCAGATCTACCTGGACCAGCGACCTCGCGACTTCCTCGCCGTGGCCACGCCGGGGGCGGGCAAAACTACTTTTGCGTTGCGGATCGCCACTGAGCTGCTTGATCGCGGCGAGATCGAGCGGGTGACCGTGGTCGCGCCGACCGAGCACCTGCGCACACAGTGGGCCGATGCTGCCGCCAAGGTCGGCATCGACATCGACCCCCAGTTCACGAACAGCCAGGGCCGGCACAGGGCACAGTTCCAAGGCGTGGCCGTGACCTATGCCGCAGTGGCGAGCAAACCCCTCTTGCACCGGGCCAGGACTGATGCGGCGCGGACCTTGGTGATCTTGGACGAGATCCACCATGGCGGTGATGCGCTGTCGTGGGGTGACGCTATCCGGGAAGCCTTCGAGCCTGCCGTCCGCCGATTGGCGCTGACCGGCACTCCGTTCCGTTCCGATACCGCGGCCATTCCGTTCGTCCGCTATGAGATGGACGAGCAGGGCATTCTGCGTTCGCGGGCGGACTACACCTACGGCTACGGCGAGGGTTTGCGGGATGGGGTGGTGCGCCCTGTGCTGTTTTTGGCCTACGGCGGGGGTATGCGGTGGCGCACCAGAGCGGGCGACGAAATCCACGCACGGCTCGGCGAGGCGGTCACCAAGGACGTCACGGCGCAGGCGTGGCGGACGGCGCTCGAGCCCACGGGGGAGTGGATCCCGGCGGTTCTGGCGGCTTCCAACACTCGACTGTCCGAGGTGCGCCGGCACGTGCCCGACGCCGGGGGCTTGGTGATCGCCACCGATCAGGCCAACGCGCGGGCCTACGCCCGACAGTTGCAGGCCATCTGCGGTGAGCCGGTCACCGTCGTGTTGTCTGACGATGCTGGCGCTTCGAAGCGGATCGAGGAGTTCGGGGCCAGTGATTCTCGCTGGATGGTGGCGGTGCGGATGGTCTCCGAGGGGGTCGACGTGCCGCGATTGTGTGTGGGTGTCTACGCCACGTCAACCTCCACGCCACTATTCTTCGCCCAGGCCGTGGGGCGCTTGGTGCGGGCCAGGCGCCGGGGTGAGACCGCATCGGTGTTTCTGCCCAGTGTGCCGACCATCCTGGCGCACGCCGGCAACTTGGAGTTGGAGCGGGATCACGCCTTGGATCGCACGGGCAGGGCAGACGACGAAAACGACATGTGGTCGGGCGAGGAGGGGCTGCGCCAAGCGGCGGCGCAAGGCGAGCAAGCGATCGATTCGACCGGAAAATTCGAAGCCCTGGAGTCCGACGCCCAATTCGATCATGTGCTCTTCGACGCCGAGCAGTTCGGCCTCGGCGCGTTGCCCGGCAGTGACGACGAAAACGACTACCTCGGGCTTCCTGGGCTGTTGGAGCCGGACCAGGTGGCGCAGGTATTGCGCGAGCGCCAGAGCAAACAGCTCCGCAGCGACGGTGGCCGTGAGGCTGCGGCGCAGGTGACCGCCCACCGTGCGGTGGCCGAGCACCGCAAGGAACTCAACAAGCTCGTCTCGGCCTACACCCGCAAATCAGGACAGAGTCACGCGATCGTGCACGCCGAGCTGCGACGCAATTGCGGGGGCCCGGAGTTGGCTACCGCCCACGGCGACCAGGTGCAGGAGCGTATTGAGACGCTACGACGCTGGTTCGTCGGACGCCGCTAGGTCTGGAGCCGACCCCCTCAACTCCTCAGGGTGGTCCGGGTCCAGGATCGGGCGCAGCCTCGCCGTGTCCTGCTCCGTCCAACCTTCCGGCTGCAAGATGGCAGCCCAGGCATTAGCCGGGTCCGAGCCGAACCGATGCCCGTGCCCCGGTGGAACCTCGGTCGACAAAGCCATATCAGCGGTGAGCTGCAGGAACGTGACGCCGGGGATCCACCGGGTGCTGGGCAACACGTCGTCACCCCTGGGCTCCTCCAGCCAGTCTGGTCGTTGGAAGAACAGTGCTGGGGTCCACCACGTGATGGGGTCCGAGGGGTACTGCATATAGACCACCCGTGGCTGCGGCCACGGCTCGTCGGGGCGCTGCAGGTCCGCCGGGCTGGCGACGAAGCGGACGGTCCGGCCCTCCTCGAAGACCGGTAGGCGCTCTGGACTGCCGGGGTCGCGGTCATCGGTGAATTCGCGCCACAGGTCGTTCATGAAGGGTGGTCCGACGAACAGTGCACCGTCGACCCGGCCGCGTAGGTCACCGACCCCACCGAAGGCCGATTCACCGCCGAAGGACCCCAGGCTCTCGCCGGCCACCACCAGGCGCGGTCGATCGCCTGCGGGCAACTGCTCCTATTGGGCATATACAGCGTCGAAGAGAGCCCGACCGGCTTCGCGCGCTCTGCCCTGGTCGATCATGAACGACAGGGGGCTCGGCAGGTAGGAGTACTGCATGCTGACCTGCGCGGTGTCCCCGCCGTAGATGTACTCCAGGGCTAGCGAGGCATTCTCGTTGACCCAGCCCGTTCCGGTGGTGGTGATGACCGAGAGGACCGCGCGGTCAAAGCCCCCTTGGCGCTGCAACTCGCGCACCGCCAGCTCGGCTTCGGCATCGATGCCGCCCGCCGTTGCGACCCCCACGTAGGTACGCACCGGCTGAACCGGTGACTCGGCACCAAAGGCCTCGAGCTCCCCCACGGTGGCGGCGTCGGCCACAAAGATCCGTCCCTCTCGGCCGAGTGACTCCCAGGTCACCAGTGACTCCGGGCCACCGGACAACTCGGTCACCCCGGGCTTGCTGAACTCGGGCACGTCATCGTTGTTGAGCTCGGAGAAGGCCCGGTCCAGACTCTGCAGGGCCGTGTCCCGAACCACCCCATTCACGAAGCTGATGCTGATCGCGGCCAGCGTCACAAGGGCCACCAGAGCCGCAACCCGCCTGGGGACCACACGTGCGATCGGCTTGCTGACCAGACGGAACGCCCCGCGGGCCAACCTGCTGAGCGCGAACAGGATGACGAAGACCGCGAACGCCACCGCGAGCAGGATCGGCACGTGACCCCAGCCCAGGCTCGGCATACCCATCAACTGGCGCAGTTGTGATTGCCAGTTGAGGTACTGCCTCAGCACCAATCCGGTGCCGACCATGCCGACCAGCACGGGGGTCGTCAGCAGACCCACGCGGACGGTGGTGTCTGCGGGTCGTTCGAGGAAGAACCGGTATCCGGCCACGATCAGCGACCCCACGACATACCCGAGCAGCGCGGCCAGCGCGGCCACGACGCCGGAGAACTCCGCGGGTCGCGGGATCAGCGATGGGGTCAGCGAGAACCAGAACCCGACAACCGCCATGACGCCCGCAAACACGATCGCCAGTCTGACGTGTCGCACGGCCGCATCCGGCGCGGAGTCGCTCACACACCCAGGGTATGCCGCGGGGGTCCCCTCAGTAGAGGAACATCGGTTTGCCGCGCACGTGCCGCACCTTGGGCCGGTAGTTCTGCAGGTCGTACAGCTCATCGATGTCGACCCGCTTGACGCCCTCGCCCGTGACCGAGATCGGCACCGACGAATACGTGCCGTTGCGCAGCGCGACCATCCGGCCGGTGGAGCCATCGAGTGCCAGGTCAGCCGCCATGACGGCGTAGTTGGTGGCGACCATGAGGTCGAGCGAGTCCGGGCTGCCCGAGCGCATCAGATAGCCGACCTGTTGGTAGACGATGTCCTGCCCGGTGCGCTCCTTGATCAACTCTCCGGTTAGTTGGCCGATGCCGCCGAGTTTGCGGTGACCGTAGGCGTCCGCCTCACCGCTAAGCATCATTTCGCCGCCGGAGATGGTGGCGCCCTCGGAGATGGTGGCCATCGCATACTTGCTGGGGTTGCCACCCTTGTCGGCAACCAACAGTTCGCACAACCGGTCGATGTCGAACGGCACCTCGGAGATCAGCGCCCGGTCGACGCCGGCCAGGTATGCCGTGATCAATGAGGTCTCGCCGCTGTAGCGACCGAACAGCTCCACCACGGCGATCCGCTCGTGCGAGCCGGTCGAGGTGCGCAGGTTATGGATGAACTGCACCCCGCGAGTGATGGCCGTGGAGAAGCCGATGCAGTAGTCGGTCCCGTGCACATCGTTGTCCATCGTCTTGGGGATGGCGATGGTCGGCACGCCTTCCTGGTGCATCCGCAGCCCGTAGGACAGCGTGTCGTCGCCGCCGATCGGGATGAGCACATCGATGCCGACGTGATCCAAGACCTTGAGCGCGTGCCCAGTGAAGTCGTGCGGGCCCTCGCCGGTCGCCTGGTCGGCCAAGAAGTCGGGCACGTCTTTGGTGGGCATCTTGCCCGGGTTGGTGCGCGAGGAGTGCAAGAAGGTCCCGCCACTGCGATCCACGGTGCGCACCACGGTGGGGTCGAGGTTCAGGAAGTTCGCCTCGACCGTGGCTGGGTCATCGAGGTTGGTGGTGGCCAGTCCGCCCCAGCCGCGCCGGATACCGACGACCTCGTGCCCCGCTTCGTAAACGCGGTTGACCACTGCTTTGATGCACGGGTTGAGCCCAGGGACGTCGCCCCCACCGGTCAATACGCCGATCCGCATACAACTGTCCTCTCCGGTTGATGCTGCCTGCTTTGGCCAGGCAATGGTAGTGGCACACGTCACACACCACGTGTCGGTATGCCCAAAGGTTGCTAGGACACCGCTGCGCCGGGATAGTTCGGTCATGAGCCAAGCCCCCAGCCCCGGCCCCTACGACGGACACGGCGACGTGCCGATCGGCGACTACGGCTTCCTGAGTGACGGTGAAGTCTCGGCCCTGGTCTCGCCCGGTGGTTCGATCGATTGGATGTGTGTCCCCCGCTTCGACGCGCCCAGCGCCTTCGGTCGCATCCTCGGTCGCCACGCCGGCTCGTTTGGCATTTCGCCGACCGATGCCCGGGTGCCCGCGGCCCGGCGCTACCTCCCCGGGACCATGGTCTTGGAGACCAGTTGGGGCACCGACACCGGCTGGATGATCGTGCGCGACGCGTTGCTCATCGGCCCGTGGCACCACGATGGGGATCGCTCCCACACCTACCGCCGGACCCCGACCGACTACGAGGCCGAGCACATCCTGCTGCGCACGATCCGCTGCGTCTCTGGTGAGGTGCAGACCACGATGGACTGCGAACCGGTGCTGGACTACGGCCGCCAGCACGTGACGTGGACCTACAGCGAGGACTCCTACAACCAGGGTGTCGCTCGCATCGAAGGCAAGGACGGCACCGATGTGGAGTTGACCTTGACCTCGGACATGCGGCTGGGATTCGAGGGCGGTCAGGCCCAGAGCCGGACGCTGCTCAAGGCGGGGGACCGCCGATACGTCGCACTGTCCTGGAACGGTGCACCGCCCCCGATGGACTTCGACGATGCCTACAAGCGGCAGGTATACACCGCGCACCACTGGCAGCACTGGTTGGCCCGCGGCAATTTCTCGGATCACCCGTGGCGGACCTATCTGCAGCGCAGCGCGCTGACCTTGAAGGGCCTGACCTACGCGCCCACGGGTGCCATCGCCGCAGCCGGGAGCACGTCACTGCCCGAAACCCTGGGGGGCGGGCGCAATTACGACTACCGGTTCACCTGGATTCGGGACGCCACGTTTGCCCTGTGGGGTCTGTACTCACTTGGCTTCGACTGGGAGGCCTTGGACTTCTTCGCCTTTATCGCTGATGTGGCGAGCAAGGACGACGACCTGCAGATCATGTACGGCATCGGCGGCGAGCGTGAGCTCACCGAACACGAACTGGACCACCTCCCGGGGTATGCCGACTCGCGCCCGGTCCGGATCGGCAACGCGGCATACGCCCAAAAACAGCACGACGTCTGGGGTGCGCTGCTGGACTCGGTGTACCTGCACATCAGGTCGGCTGACCATCTAGATAACCGCGTCTGGCCGATCCTGGAGATGCAGGTCCAGCAGGCGGTGAAGCACTGGAAGGACCCCGACGCCGGGATATGGGAGGTGCGCGGCGAGCTGAAGCACTTCACCTCCTCGAAGATCATGTGCTGGGTAGCGGCGGACCGAGGGGCTCACCTGGCCACGCTCTACGGCGAGCACAAGCGGGCCAAGGAGTGGACCGCGGCAGCCGATGAGATGAAGGCCGACATCCTGGAGCACGGTGTCGATAGGCGTGGCGTGTTCACGCAGTACTACGGCAACGATGCGTTGGATGCCTCGTTGCTGTTGGCGGTGCTGCTGCGCTTCTTGCCCGCTGACGACAAGCGCATCCGGGCCACGGTGCTGGCGATCGCCGACGAACTCACGGTCAACGGCCTCGTGCTGCGCTACAAGGTCGAGGAGACCGACGACGGCTTCGAAGGAGAGGAGGGCACCTTCACCATCTGCTCTTTCTGGCTGGTCTCGGCGCTGTGTGAGATCGGGGAGTTGGAACGGGCCCGACGCCTGTGTGCCAAGTTGCTCTCGCTCAGTGGACCGCTGGAGTTGTATGCCGAGGAGATTGATGCCGAGAGCGGCGCACACCTCGGCAACTTCCCCCAGGCGTTCACCCACCTAGCGCTGATCAACGCCGTGCAGCACGTCATCCGGTTGGAGCGGCAGGAACGGGACGGACCGGCGCACCACTAAGGACGTCGGTGTGCTCACGCTGGTGCAACGGGGCCGTCGAGCTGGTCAGCCCCCGAAGACGTCCCGGCAGGCCTGAGCCGTCACATCTTCCAGCGGGAACCAACTTTCAATCCGCAACTCCTCCAAAGTCAGGTGACTTCGCCGATGAGCTGTCAAGTATCCACCCACAGTTGAACGCACCGTCACTGCTGATCTGGGGCGCGCACGACCCGTTCTTCCCGGTGGAGCGCGCTCGCGCCATGACAACGCAGTTCGCTGGGCCGACCCGATTCGAGGTGGTCCCGAACGCCACATTGCAGGTGCACGAGGAGCACCCGGAGCAGTTCGGTGCGTTGATGACCCGCTTTCTTGCGCAGTGGGTGCCGCCCAGCAGTGGTTGTCAGCCGTCAGCGGGCGTAGGTTGAGCCGCACTGTCATCAAGGAGGACACATGAGCGATGTTGCGCAGCGGACGACGCAGATCTTGGCCGATGCCAAGACTCAGTTGTTCATCAACGGTGAGTTCACAGACGCCGAGTCGGAGTCGACGTTCGACGTGGTGAACCCGGCCACCGAGGAGGTGCTGTGCCAGGTCAGCGACGCTAGTCCCGCCGATGGGATGCGGGCGCTGGAGTCGGCGGCCGCGGCACAAGCCGACTATGCCGCGACCACCGGCCTGCAACGGCACGGGATCCTGCTGCGCGCGTTCGAAATGATGATTGAGCGCAAGGACGATTTGGCGTTGCTGATGACCCTGGAGATGGGCAAACCGCTCGCCGAGTCAGCGGGCGAGATCGCCTACGCGGCGGAGTTCTTCCGGCATTTTGCGGCCGAGGCCTTGCGCGGTGCCGGCGGTTATCAGCCCTCTCCACAAGGAGGGGCCAGGTTTATCGTCACCAAGCAACCGGTCGGCCCGTGCCTGCTCATCACCCCGTGGAACTTCCCGATGGCGATGGGCACTCGCAAGATCGGTCCCGCGCTCGCGGCCGGCTGCACCACGGTGCTCAAGCCCGCGCAGCAGACGCCGCTGTCGATGCTGGCGCTGGCCGGCATACTCAAAGAGGCTGGCGTGCCCGACGGCGTGGTGAACATCGTGCCTACGACGAATTCTGGTGGGGTGATGGAGCCGTTGATCACCTCGGGCATTGCCCGCAAACTGTCCTTCACCGGGTCGACGGGTGTGGGCAAGGTGTTGATGAAGCAGAGCGCCGAGAAGGTCCTGCGCACCTCGATGGAGCTTGGTGGCAACGCGCCGTTCGTGGTCTTCGAGGACGCCGACTTGGATGAGGCGGTGGCGGGCTGCATGCAAGCCAAGATGCGCAACATGGGCGAGGCGTGCACCGCAGCTAACCGCATCTATGTGCAGGCCAGCGTGCTCAAAGCCTTCGCAGCCAAGCTGACCGAGAAGATGTCGGCGCTCACGGTGGGCGACGGCACGAAGGAAGCCAGTCAGGTCGGGCCGCTGATCGACGGCAAGGCCCAAGACACAGTTGAGTCCATGGTCCGCGATGCCGTCGAGTCGGGAGCCACCATTCACACCGGAGGAGAGCGCCCCGAAGGGCCTGGGTTCTACTACCCGCCCACGGTGCTCACCGGTGTGCCAACCACGGCTCGGATGGCCAAGGAAGAGATCTTCGGGCCGGTCGCAGGGCTGGTGTCCTTCGACACCGAGGCCGAGGCGATCGTGGCCGCCAACGATACTGAGTACGGCTTGGTCGCCTACGTCTTCACCAACGATCTGCGCCGTGCCCTGCGCGTGGCCGAGAGCATCGAAGCAGGCATGGTGGGGCTCAATCAGGGTGTGGTGTCCAACCCCTACGCTCCGTTCGGCGGCATCAAAGAGTCGGGCCTGGGACGCGAGGGTGGATCCGTGGGCATCGAGGAGTATTTGGACACCAAGTACATCGGCATCGCGATGTGACACAGTTGCGCCTATGAGCCAGCAACCTGGGTGGTACGACGACCCCCGCGAGTCCGACCTTTTGCGGTATTGGGACGGGGTCCAGTGGACGAATCACACCAGCCCTCGGCAACGGCCCAACCTGGACCGCACCAGCCAGAACATCAACGACGCCGGTGGTGCCTACGGCGCGGGAAGCGGTTCTGCGGGCCAAGACCAGGGCTATGGCGGTCAAGGCACTGGCAGTCAGGATTCTGGCAGTCAGGGTTCCGGCAGTCAGGGTTATGGCAGTCAGGGTTATGGCGGGCAGGGTGGCTACCAGCCGATGCCCGGTGGTGGCAACTTCCAAGCGACCGATGGCGTCCCCCGGACCCCGGACGGGCAAAAGATCTCAGGGTGGTGGCGCAGATTCTTCGCACGCGTCTTGGACAGCATTCTGGTAGGCATCCTCTCGCTGGCGTTGCTCCCCTTGGTGGCCCCCGACCTCATCGAGAGCTTCCGCCAAGTGATGGATTTGGCTCGTGATGCCGAGAGCACCCAGAACCAGATCACGGCGGCGACCAACAACTTCGTCACCACGGCGGGCACCTTCGCTTTGGCCAGCGCAGTGCTCGCGCTCGTCTACGAAGTGCTGTTTCTCAAGTTCTCGTCGGCAACCCCGGGCAAATTGCTTCTCGGTCTGCGCGTCCGCTTGCGCGATCAGGGTGGCCCGCTCACGTGGAACACCAGCCTCATCCGATCCCTGATCTGGCACGGGCCTCAATTCCTCGGGGTGATCCCGTTCCTGGGCACCATTGCGAGCCTCTTTCCGCTGCTCAACGGGTTGTGGCCGCTGTGGGATCAGCAGAAGCAATCACTGAACGACAAGGGCGCAAAGACGAATGTGGTTCGCCGCTAGCTAGCTGGCGATCCCGTCGAGGACTCGATGAGCACGCCTTCGTCCTGCATCCGCTGAATCGCCAACTCAGTTGTCTGTGCGCTCACGCCCACGGTCAGATCCAGCAACACGCGCGTGGTGAAACCCTCGACTGCTGCGTCCAGCGCGGTGGCCCGCACGCAATGGTCTGTGGCGATGCCCACGACATCGACTTCGTCGACGTCCTGGTCGCGTAGCCACGCGGCGAGCTGGACCACTTCGCCGACTAGTTCCACAGAGCCTTCGAAACCGCTGTAGGCCGCGACGTGTTCACCCTTGCGAAAGACCGCTGCTACGTGGGCCAAAGCGGGGTCGAGCTCCGGGCGGAATTCGGAGCCAAGGGTGCCTACTTCGCAATGCACCGGCCACGAGTCAGCGAAGTCCGGCTCGCTTGACCAGTGCGCACCGGGATCGATGTGCCAGTCCGCGGTTGCTGCGATCGCCGTATACGAGTAGGCGTTCGCCACGACGTAGTCGCTGATCCGCGAAGCGACATCGATCCCGCCCTCGACGGCCATGGAACCCCCTTCGCAGAAATCGTGCTGCACGTCAAC
>JBGTGC010000091.1:0-3036 GCA_041746935.1 Dermatophilaceae bacterium | reverse complement strand
GGGCCGGGCCGCTTCCCCTTCGCTGAGATAGAAGCCGCGGTATGCCGATCGCGTCGCGTCCCAGATGGCCCGCCACCGCGGGCCGGGGGTGGGCTCGCGGTAGGCGTGGAAGGTGATCGGCCACGAGCGCATCGAGGTGTTGGCGGTGGTGGTGGCCTCTGCGATGTTGGGTGGGATTTCGGTGTCTGATTCGTCGGTCGCCACCCACGAAGGCCATGCGGATCCGGCGTGGGAGTCGGCGAGATGCCTCCACGCCAGCCCGTAGGCCATCCAGTCCTGCCACGACGAATCGAAGCCTGGGAGTTGCGGCCGGGGGGTTGAGGTCTTCGTTGGTGAAGTCATGTCGTCAATCTAAACTTGACGTTCCAAATCGTCAAGTCCAGATTGACGATTGGCTCATGGGCAGCGCGGCGTGAAGAGCGAGGACCCCGCCAAGAAACCATCGACTTCGGCAACGCCGACGGCCGCCACCAGGCGAAGGACCATCGGAATGCCGTCGATGTCTTCAGCTCGTTGGTCCTGGCTGTGCTGCGCGCGCCATGCCGCTCCTGGATCGTGTGCGCCGGAGTGCTTCGCGCGCACCCGTCGCCGCGTCGAGTCGGATGCACCCCATGACTCACAACGTCACAGTTCGCCGTCCAGAGCAGCGGTAGGCCGCGGCGGCATGATGGCTCATTGCCGTCGACGATCTGGCTTTGGGCTTCAGAGCCGAACGTGCCAAAGCCAACTACGAGCAGTCGTCGCTGGATTTAGCCGCACCTGGCCGCTGTGTGCACCGGCATCTCGATCAACGCCTCACAGGTGAGGCAGCAAGAGCACCTGACCGAACAGCTCCAACAGGCGCTGAACTCCCGGGGCGTGATCGAGCAGGCCAAAGGCATCGTCGCGAAGCCCACCAGGAGAGCGTGGACCGAGCTCTCCAACGGATCCGCCGCCACGCCCGCGACCGCAACGCCCCCCCGGCGCTCAGTAGCCGAAGCCATCGTGCTCCTAGGCTTGCGCCTCAGCCCTGACGCAGCCGCATAAGAGGAGAAATCGGGGCCGCCGACGGGGGGTAACGGCAGTCTCGGTCCGGGATGGGCGCTTGGCTGGCCTCATCGTGGGCTGCGGATGGGTTGACTCATTCAGTCCCTGGTTGATCACGCTCCAGCAGGGACCGAGTCAATTGAGGGTGGCTATCGGGATCGGACACGATGTCACGGGCGACGTGGCTGAGGTGTAGCTGTTTGTTGCGGCAGTACTCGCGTAGCCAGGTCGTGGCGGTGTCGATGTCGGTTTGGCCGCGTTGGGCTAGGACACCCTTGGCTTGCTCGATCGCGGCTCGGCTGTCCATAGCGGTCTGGAGCTGCTTAGCGAACAGGTCCTTGCGGCGGGCCGCCCGATCCTGCAAGATCCCGATGGTCGCGATGTCGGCAAAACCCTGAACCGTCGTCAGATCTTGTGCGCTCAGCACCTCGTCCAGAGCCCCGAATAAACTCATCGCCCCGATCGTCTTACCGCGGTGACGCATAGGGATAGCGCAGACCGATCGGAAACCAGCAGCCATCGCCCGGGGCGTGAACGTTGGCCACCGGTGGTGGGCCCTGCGCAAATCGGGCTCGATGACCACCTCGCCTGCGGTGTAGCACTCCCGGCAGGGACCGTCGCGGGTCTGCACCACAAACAACTCCAACAACCGGGCCGAATCCTGCGTGGCAGCTATGAACTGCAACCGGCCCCGATGATCTGCCAGCAACAATCCCACCTGCGTGTGGCCGCTGACCGTGGCCACACGCACCGTCATGGTCTCCAGGAACTCGATCAGGTCGAAGTCCTCGACCAGGGTGTCGGCCGCGTCCACGAACATTTGGGTCAACTGTTCGGTCGAGATGGTGCTCATGGTCCACTCTTGCCGGTCTTGGCTAGTGGTGTCGGCCCCGGTGCCTCACGGGCCATCTGAACGCGGGGCCGTCCTGAACCTGGCGACGTGAGCAACGGTGCACCACCGAACGGGGCTACAGTCGGCGCCACGTTGACCGGAATCGGTTGGTGATGAGCCAGTGTTAGCGGGTCTGGTGTGACATGGCATTGGGGGGTGGTGGCGCGAGACGTGGAGAGCCTCTGTCGGATTTCGTGCTCAGGAGGAGTGTCTGAGGTGACCACACGGACCGAGCGCCAGCGCACCGGCCCAGTCGATCTCGGCCCTAGCGAGTTCGATCAGGTGCTCCAGCGTGGCTTCTGCGGTGACGCGCTGCAGTTCCGTGGGGAATATGGCTTCGACGGACCGCTGCCTTTTCTGGGCCCTCATAAGGGTCGAGAGCCGCCCCTTCATCGTGCTGATCCTGGCCCTCAGTATGACACCGACCTCATCGGAGCCCAGCCCGGCGGCAACGGACAGGCGCAGCAGGAACACCTCGCGCCGCGGGACGTCTTCGTCGTCCGAGGCCATCCAGTCGTCCAGGACGGATTGGCCCAGGCGGGTCGATCGATATGTCTGCTCCGGACACGCCTCGACGCTGACCAAGTCTGCCTCTACCAGTCGGTCCAGGGATCGTTGCACCCCGTCTGCGTTGACCGTCCAGAATTGACCCGCGCCTCGGGAGAAGGTAGTGGACAGGTCATGGCCACTCATTGAGCCGTTCGACAGCAGCCCCAGCACTGCATAGTGAAGCGACACGCCTACCGCCCCCCTGCCGACCAACGGCGCAGTGCCGCGACGCCGCCGTCCGGCTCGCCCCTGCCAGCCCAGCACACCGACGCTGGGTTTCTTCCCCCCGGCCATGAACCCCGGTCTGCAACAACAACAAGCATGATCGATCTCCTGGTCCGGGACACATCAATTCGGTCAGCCGCCGGGTCCAGGGAAGCAAGATCACGTTACCGGCAACCGAGTCGATACGGCAATGTGCTGCGACCAGACTCACCTAGAGTGCTCGCGAAACGAGATGCGTGTCTCATGTGAGAAATGCTCGCGAAATCCTGGTGGCTGGTTCGGGTGCTGCGGTCTGCTGGGTGGATGGACCGGTTGTCGATGGGTGCCCGACGTGAGATCACGAA
>JBGTGC010000090.1:0-7267 GCA_041746935.1 Dermatophilaceae bacterium | reverse complement strand
ACCCAGAACACCCAGACTCCAGTTACAGCGGGCTCCCACTCGGCGTATTCCACCGCCGCAACGGACGCCGCCGCAACGGCCCACCCCCAGGCCAGCGGACTCCCGAACAACTCCTCACACCGCAGCCTGATTACCGTGATGAACCCGTCGTGGTCACCAACTCCGAGCCGCCCCCATTCTAAGTTTGTCGTCGAGGGACTTCCTCGACTCGGTCGGGGGTTCGCAGGATGTGCCGAGGGGAGGCGCTGAGGGGTGCCGGGAGACAACTTCGAGCCGCCACCGATCCCATGCCGCGCAGGCATAGGGGCTATACGTAAGGGGCGATTGACCTGCATACTTTGGAGGGTCAGGATGTGCGCAAGGATACCGTTCTGCGAAAAAGGAATCTCGTTTGTCATCCCACCCATTGGATCCACTGTCCGAAGGCGAATTCCGCGCCACTGTCGCCGTCCTGAGCCGTGACCAGGGCGTTTCCGGTTCTTGGCGTTTTGCCTCCATCGAGATGCAGGAGCCGCCGAAGGCTGCTGTCAAGGCGTGGCGAACCGGAGATGACATCCCGCGCCGCTCGCTATCGGTGCTTTGGAACAAAGAGACCAATCAGACCTACGAGGCGGTCGTAGACCTCGCTGGCGACACCGTTGAGTCCTGGACACACCAGCCCGGCGTCTGCCCTAACTTCACCGTGGACGAATACCACGAGTGCGACGAGGCAATGCGCGTCCACCCCGACGTGGTCGAGCGCCTCAACGGTCGCGGCGTCACCGACATGTCCCTCGTGCTCTTCGACGTCTGGTCCTACGGCCACGCCGTCATGCCCGAGCAGTACCACGACCGCCGCCTGGGTTGGTGCGACGTATGGCTGCGGGAGACCCCCAACGGCAACCCGTATGCCCACCCTGTCTCCGGGCTGAAGGTCATCGTCGACATGAACACCCTCGAGGTCCTGGAGATCGAGGACCACCACGACTACCGGTTCGCCGACGTCGACGGTGAATACGTCCCCGAACTACGCAGCGACCCAGCCCCGCCTGAGCTGAAACCGCTGGAAATCACCCAGCCCGACGGCGTCTCGTTCACCCTCGACGGCAACGAGCTGAAGTGGGCCAACTGGACGATGCGTCTGGGCTTCAACTACCGCGAGGGTATGACGATCCACCAGGTCACGTTCGATGACCAGGGAACGAACCGCGACATCGCGTATCGGATGTCGTTCGCGGAGATGATCGTGCCCTACCGCGACCCCAGTTTCGATCACTATCGCCGTACCGCGTTCGACATCGGCGAGTGGGGTCTGGGCTTCATGACCACGTCGCTGGAGCTGGGCTGCGACTGTCTCGGCGAGATCACCTACGTCGATGCCGTCATCCACGACAGCCACGGCGAACCCGAAACCATCAAGCAAGCGATGTGCCTGCACGAAGAAGACGCTGCGGTCCTGTGGAAGCACGTCGACGAGCGCTCCGGCGCTGAAGTGCGGCGGATGCGCCGCATGGTGGTGTCCTGTCACGCGACGGTGGCCAACTACGAGTACCTGATCTACTGGCGCTTCTACACCGACGGCAGTATCGAGTGCGAGGTCCGCGCCACCGGCATCATGGTGACCACCCCGCTGGAAAACGACGGCGACACCTCGCCCAACGGCACCATGGTCGATCAGCGCACCTACGCCCCGTTACACCAGCACTTCTTGGTGGCTCGGCTCGATATGGACATCGACGGGGAAGGCAACACCGTGGTCGAGGTGGACTCGGTGGCCGCGCCGATCGATGAGTCCAACCCGCACGGGCTCGCCGTGTTGACCCAACAGAGGCCGATTGAATCCGAGAGCGACGGCGCACGCGACTACAACTGGAACACTCAGCGCGCGTGGAAGATCACCAACCCGGCCAAGACCAACAAGATGGGCACTAGCACCGCATACAAGCTGGTCCCGATGGCTTCGATCCCCGCACTTTTGGACGAGAGCTCACCCATCTATCAGCGCTCCCCGGTGATCGGGCACCAGTTGTGGGTCACCGAGCGCGACGATGCCGAGCGGTTCCCGGCCGGCAACTACCCGACCCAGTCGCCCGGCGGCGCCGGCGTCGCTGAGTGGATCAAGGACGACGCCAACCTCCTCGACACCGACGTGGTGCTCTGGTACGTCTTCGGCATCCACCACATCACGCGTGTCGAGGACTGGCCGGTCATGCCCTCGGACACCATCAACTGGTGGCTCAAGCCCTTCGGCTTCTTCGATCAGAACCCGTCGCTTAATGCTGCCCGCACCTCTGGTGGCGACCACTGCGGCACGCACGACTCCTAGCACGACCCCGTTCATCCCGAAAGGCCCTGTCATGAGTTCTGAGAAGAAGGTCTTCACCAACATCATCGATGGCGAATCACGTCCGTCCGTGTCCGGTGACGTGCTCGACATCATCAATCCCGCAACGGGTGAGGTCTACGCGACTTCTCCGAACTCGGGGGAGGAAGACGTCGACGCGGCGTTCAAGGCTGCGGCCACGGCGTTCGGGTCCTACCGGTGGACCACTCCGGGCGAGCGCCAGTCCATGCTGCTCGAGCTGGCCGACGTCATCGAGGAGGACCAAGACGAGCTCATCGACATCGAGTGCGAGAACACCGGCAAGCCGGTCTCGCTGACGAAGTCCGAAGAGATGCCCATGATGCTCGATCAGATCCGGTTCTTCGCCGGTGCCGCCCGCATCCTGGAGGGCAAGTCCTCCGGTGAATACATGCGCGGGTTCACCTCATCGATCCGACGGGAACCGCGCGGGCCGATCGGGCAGGTCGCGCCGTGGAACTACCCGATGATGATGGCGGTATGGAAGTTCGCCCCGGCGCTGGCGGCGGGCAACACCGTCGTGCTCAAACCTTCGGACACCACCCCGGCCTCCTCGACCTGGATGGTCGAGAAGATGCAGGACATCTTCCCCAAGGGGGTATGCAACCTGGTCGCCGGCGACCGCGACACCGGGGCTGCGCTGACTCGGCATAAGACCCCCGTCATGGTCTCCATCACCGGCTCCGTCGGTGCGGGTATGGCGGTGGCGCGAGCAGCCGCGGAAGACCTCAAGGTGGCGCACCTCGAGCTGGGCGGGAAGGCACCCGTCGTGGTCTTCAACGACGCCGACATGGAGTCGACGATCGAGGGAATCAACACCGCCGGATTTTTCAACGGAGGCCAAGACTGCACCGCAGCGACCCGAGTCCTGTGCCAGGAAGGGGTCTACGACGAGTTCGTCGCGGCGCTGGCCAAGGCTGCCTCGGAGACCCGCACGGGATACGACGCCACCGACGAGGACATCCTGTTCGGTCCGGTCAACAACGCGAACCAGCTCGAGCACGTCTCCGGCTTGGTCGAACGCGCCCCCTCGCACGCCCGGGTTGTCGCGGGCGGCAAGCAGACCGGTGAGCGCGGCTACTTCTACGAGCCCACCGTCGTCGCCGACCTCATCAAGGGCGATGAACTGGTGACCACCGAGATCTTCGGCCCGGTCATCACCATCGAGAAGTTCACCGACGAAAACGATGCGGTGGCCAAGTCCAACGACAGCGTCTTCGCGCTGGCTTCCTCGGTGTGGACCAAGGACGCAGGCACGGCCGCCCGGATGGCTGCTCGGTTGGACTACGGCTGCGTCTGGATCAACACCCATATCCCGCTGCTCGCCGAGATGCCGCACGGAGGTTTCAAGCACTCCGGCTACGGCAAGGACCTCTCGTCGTACGGACTCGAGGACTACACCCGCATCAAGCACGTGATGCAATTCCACGGATTCGAAGGCTGAGGACTCCTCATGGCGATTGACCAGAGCAACGCGTCAAGCGAGAAGGGGCTGAAGTCCGACTCCGTCGGGGTCCTGGGAAGCACTATTTTGAGTGTGTCGTCGGTGGCCCCGGCCTACGCGCTCACCGCAACGGTCGGCATTCTGGCGGCCGCAGCCGGAGCCAAGATGCCGGTGGTGATCATCGCCGGCGCGTTGCCGATGATCTTCGCGGCGTATGCGTACAAGGAGTTCAACAAGGTCTCGCCCGACTGCGGCACCTCCTTCACCTGGACCAGCAAAGCCTTTGGCCCCTACGTTGGTTGGATCGGCGGCTGGGCGGCCATCGTCGCGACCATCATCGTGCTGTCCAACCTCGCGGGAATCGGGGTGCAGTTCTTCTATCAATTCATCGGTGAAGTCCTGAACAACTCGGACATCTCAAACTTGTGGGAAAACACCGCGGTCAACGTCTTAACGTGTTTCGCATTCTTGGCCATCGCCAGTTTCGTCGCCTACCGCGGTATCGATGCCACCGAAAGGGTTCAGTTCTTCCTCGTCGGTTTCCAGCTCGTCATCCTCTTGATCTTCTCGGTCGTGGCGATCGTCTCGCGCAACGAAACCGGAGTCGGCGAAGCGTTCAGCTGGGGGTGGTTCTCGCCGGCGGGTCTGACCCTGTCGGCCTTCATCGCGGGTCTTTCGGGATCGATCTTTGCGTTTTGGGGCTGGGACGTCAGCCTGACGGTCAACGAAGAATCCAAGGACAAGGAAACAGTCCCGGGCAAGGCTGCGCTGCTGACCATCGTCTCGATCCTGCTCACCTACCTCATCGTGGGCGTGGCACTGCAGATGTATGCCGGGCTGGGAGACACCGGACTGGGTCTGGCCAACGAAGCGGTCGCTGACAACGTCTTCGGCCAACTGGCGGAGCCGGTGCTCGGCAACTTCGACATCTTCTTGTTCCTCGCGGTGCTGGCTTCCTCGGCGGCTTCGCTGATCACCACGTTTTTCCCGACGTCGCGCACCATGCTCGGCATGGCGACATACGGGGCATTCCCGAAGAAGTTTGCGCAGATGCACCCGAAGCACAAGACACCCGGTTTCGCGATCATCTTCGCGGGCGTTGCCGCCGGCGTGTTCTACGGCGGGCTGACGCTCGTCAGCGAACGAGTGCTGACCGACACGATCTACTCCCTGGGCATCATGATCTGCTTCTACTACGGGCTGACCGCGTTTGCGTGCATCTACTTCTTCCGGAACCAACTGTTCACCAGCGCCTCGAACGCGGTCTATAAGTTCCTGTTTCCGTTGCTCGGTGGCCTGGGCCTGTTCTTCGTGCTGATCATCACCCTGCGGGACAGCTACTCCCCCGACTACGGCTCCGGTGCGGGCATCGGCGGAGTGGGTCTCGTGCTGATCCTCGGCCTGGGCCTGATCGTTGTAGGGCTGGTCTTCATGTTGATCCAGAAGTCGTTGCACCCCGCATACTTCCGCGGTGAGACGCTGCCGATGGTCGCTGCCGAGAACGATAAGACCGAGGCCTTCGACGTGGACATGCCCGGATGAGCCGCTACGGCCCGATGTTCGGCCCCGACATCAGCTTCCTCGGGGTGCCGAAGTGCGACTGGGACGACCCCAGCACGTATGCCGACGCGGACGTGGTCATCCTCGGTGCCCCGTTCGACGCAGGTGCCTCCTATCGCAGCGGTGCCCGGTTTGGCCCCAACGCCATCCGCGGCACGGACTATCTGCCGCACGATGGATCCAGACCCTCGCTTGCGCTGCGGACCGACGGACTCAAGGATCTGATGGTCTACGACGCCGGTGACGTCGAGATGTTCAACGGCGACATCATGACCGCCCTGCACAACCTCGAAGTTGCCGTCGAGAAGGTCACTGCACAAGGCTGCATACCCGTGACGCTGGGCGGGGACCATTCGGTGTCCTTCCCCGACGCCAAGGGCTGCGCCAACGTGCTGGGCATGGGCAACGTGTCGATGATCCACTTCGACGCCCATGCCGACACCGGCGATATGGAGTTCGGCTCGTTGTGGGGTCATGGTCAGCCGATGCGCCGGCTGATCGAGTCCGGCGCGGTGCGCGGGGACCGGTTCTTGCAGATCGGACTGCGCGGCTACTGGCCGGAGCCGGAGACGCTCGGCTGGATGGGGAGTCAGAAGATGCGCTCGTATGAGATGACCGAGATCGGGCACCGCGGTTTGCGCGAGTGCCTGACCGAGGCGTTCACCATCGCCACCGACGAGTGCGAAGGCGTGTACCTCTCGGTCGACATCGACGTCGTCGACCCGGGATCCGCGCCAGGCACCGGCACCCCGGAGCCCGGCGGCTTATCGGCTCGCGAGTTGTTGGATGCCGTCCGCCGGATCTGCCTCGAACTGCCGGTTGTCGGCATCGACGTGGTCGAGGTGGCCCCACCGTATGACCACGCCGACATCACCGCCGCGTTGGCCAATCGGGTCGTCTTGGAGTGCCTGTCGGCGATCGCGCGTAAACGACAAGACGAGGCGAACGGCACGATATGGGATCCCGCGTTACCGTTGTTGAGTGATCGGGAGGCACCCATCCCCACCGGAGAGATACGAGGACACGCACATGACGACCATTGAGACACCGCTGCGCATCGGTGGGCCCGGCTTGCCCCAAGAGCGCCGTTTGGTGACCGAGTTGCCGGGCCCGAAGTCGGTGGAGTTGATGGCCCGCAAGCACGCGGCCATCGCCAGTGGGGTTGGCGTGATGATGCCGGTCTTCGCTGCCTCGGCGGGTGGGGGCGTGGTCGTCGACGTCGACGGCAACTCACTGATCGACCTCGGCTCCGGCATCGCGGTCACCGGGGTGGGCAACGCCGACACCGGAGTCGTGACGGCGGTGACCAACCAGGCCGAGCCGTTCATCCACACCTGCTTCATGGTGACCGCATACGAGGGATATCTCGAGGTCGCCGAGCGACTTAACCGGCTCACGCCCGGTGACCACGACAAGCGCTCGGTGCTCTTCAATTCCGGCGCTGAAGCCGTCGAAAATGCCGTCAAGATCGCCCGGTCCTACACGCGCAAGCAGGCAGTGGTCGCCTTCGATCACGCCTACCACGGGCGGACCAACCTGACGATGGCCCTCACCTCGAAGAACATGCCCTACAAGAATGGCTTCGGGCCGTTTGCCAGTGAGGTCTATCGCGCCCCGATGTCCTACCCCTACCGCGATCACCGCAGTGGTCCGGAGGCCGCCGCGCTGGCGATTACGCAGATCGAGAAGCAGGTAGGCGCGGAAAACCTGGCGGCGGTGATCATCGAGCCGATCCAGGGTGAGGGTGGGTTCATCGTTCCGGACGAGGGCTTCATGCCCGCGATCCTGGCCTGGTGCAACGACAACAACGTGGTCTTCATCGCCGACGAAGTCCAGACCGGCTTCGCGCGCACGGGTGAGATGTTCGCCTCCGACTTCGAAGGGCTCGTGCCCGACCTGATCGTGATGGCCAAGGGCATTGC
>JBGTGC010000089.1:0-3943 GCA_041746935.1 Dermatophilaceae bacterium | reverse complement strand
GTCGACCGACACCCCGCGGTCGGTCAGGTCCCGGTCCGAGAGCAGGGGCACGAACGCCCCTGCCCGCACGGCCCGCACGAGCCGTCCGAACACATCACCCTCTCCGGTCAACGGCAGGATCGTCATTCCCAACTGCTCACGGAACGCCACGAACTCGGCATACAACTCTTCGGGCTTGAGCCGTTCGGCGACGGTGGTGACCGGCGCGAGATGACAACTGGCCCAGGCACCCGCGGTGTCCCAATTGCCCAGATGTCCGAGGAAGAGCACCTGCCCCTGACCAGCGGCAATGTCTGCACGCACGGGCTCGTCGCCCTCGCAGCGCACCCGACGGGCCAAGTCCTCAGCTGAGCGATCGGGCAGCCGGAACGCGTCGCACCAATAGCGCATGTAGGACCGCATACCCTCGCGCACCAACCGGTCTAGCGCAGGGCCCGACAGCTCCGGGCGCACCAATGCGTAGTTGGCCCGCATCCGCTGGGCGTCGCCGACACCCCGAGCGTGGGCAGCCAGCGCGATCAGGTCGAACATCCGGTATGCCGCCCGCTCCGGGAGCAGCCGAGTCCCTCGCCACCCCAGTCGAAACGCGCCCAGCCACACCCGGTCCGCGCCCGCGCTCACCGCGCTCCCTTGGTCTGTGCGTGCACCATCGCAACCCGTTGAGCGACGGTGAACGCGCTCGCCAGGGCCAGCAGCACCAACACGGCAGTCAAGACCCACATCGGCAAAAACAGCCCCACGAGTCCGGTCGCCACCAGGATCACCGTCAGCCGATCGGCACGCTCGGCGATGCCGCCCTCGCAGCGTAGGGACAAACTCTCGGCTTTGGCCTTGACATAACTGGTCACGAAGCCCAGCACCAGACACAGCAGGGCCAGATAGGCGTTGGCCAGATCGTCTCCGCGGCCGGCGAAATAGAGGATCAAGCCTCCGAAGATCGCGGCGTCCCCGATCCGGTCCATCGAGGAGTCGAGGAAGGCACCCCAGGGGCTGGAGCGTCCGGACTGTCGGGCCATGTTGCCGTCGAGCAGATCGGTGAAGATGAAGACCGTGATGAACACGCTGCCCCACCACAGCTCACCGAGCGGGTAAAACACCACTCCCCCGATCACCACGCCGAGCGTGCCGAAGATGGTGACGGCATCGGGGCTGATCCCCCGCTTGAGCAGCGCGGCCGCGAGCGGGGTGAACAGGCGAGAGAAGAAGGCGCGGGCGTAGCGGTTCAGCATGGTTGTTGCGGCCAGGCCGCCACCAACTGAGCACGTACGTCTTCCAACAGCATGGGCAGAGCCTTTGTTTGGGCGATGATCGGCAGGAAGTTCATGTCTCCAGCCCAGCGGGGCACGACGTGTTGATGCAGGTGGGCGGCCACGCCGGCACCGGCGACCTCACCTTGGTTCATCCCCAGGTTCACCCCGGCCGGCGAACTGGCGGCATTCAGCGCGGTCAACGCGGCCTTGGTCAGCGCGGTGAACTCGGTGGTTTCCTCATCGGTCAGATCGAGGTAGAGCGGGACGTGCCGGTAAGGACAGATGAGCATGTGGCCGGGGTTGTAGGGGAAGAGGTTGAGCACGACATAGCAGTGCTTACCGCGATGCACGATAAGCCCGTCCTCGTCGCTGCGATCCGGTGCGGCACAGAACGGGCAACCGCTGCCGCTCTCGGATGTGGGTTTCTCGCCCCGCACGTAGGCCATCCGGTGCGGGGTCCACAGTCGCTCGAAACCATCCGGTAAGCCAGCGAAGTCGGTGGAGTCGGCCACGACAGCCTCGGGCTGTTCGCCTGCCTCCGCCTGTGCCTCTGCCATGACGACGATCCTAAAGGCGCGGCGTGGGAAGGAGCGCATGCGAAATAGCGTTGTCGCCCCCATGCAGCAGACACCCCATTGCGAAAACACCGACTCCAGCGTTTCAAGCGCATCGGACTACGCCCCGCCACCGACGCAGTGGGTGCGCGAACAACTGGAGCAGATCGACGCCGCCGGAGGGGACACCGCAGCGGTCGGCATACAGGGGCGTCCGGTTGTGGTGTTGACGATGCGCGGCAGGCGCAGCGGCAAGTTGCGCCGGGTCCCGTTGATGCGGGTCGAGCACAACGGGGTGTATGCGGCGGTGGCCAGCAAGGGCGGGGCACCGGATCACCCGGACTGGTTCTACAACCTGGTGGCCGACGCCCGGGTCGAGTTGCACGACGGCACGAGACATACCGCGACCAGGGCTCGTCAGATCGAGGGCGAGGAGCGCGAGCAGTGGTGGCCGCGATGCGTTGATGCCTTCCCGACGTATGCCGACTACCAGGCTGGCACCGAGCGCGAGATCCCGGTATTTCTGTTGGAGCCTGTCGCAAGATAGCTCGTCGGATCGGGCGTTTGCCGCACTAGGGTGACGTCCTGTATGCCGATCTGGGTGATCTGTGGGGCGGCGATTTCCCGTTGCCGACCCACGAGGTCTTCGTGGGGTTGGGTGTGGTCGCAGCCGCGGTCGTTCTCGGTCTGCAGATGCGACACACCCGCACCACCGACGAGCGACTCAATGCGGTCGTGGCCGGTGCCCTGATCGGCGGCGCGATCTTCATGCGACTGGGCACCTGGCTGCAACACGTCGATCCGCGCGAGAACGCCGGGATCGTCGAGCACTGGCTCTACGGCAACAAGAGCATCCTGGGAGGTTTGGTCGGCGCCTGCCTCGGTGTCCATATCGCCAAACGGCTGACCGGCTATCGGCCGCGGACCGGTGACCTGTTCGCTCCCGCCGTGGCCTTGGGTATGGCCGTGGGCCGGATCGGGTGCTATCTCACCGAGAGCCCTGGCGGGCATGCACTGAGTGCTTCGTTTCTCTACGAGATCGCGTTCCACTTGGTGGCGTTCGCCGTGCTGTGGTGGGTGCTTCGAGATCGACTGCACGCCCCCGGTGAGTCGCTGGTGCTGTATCTGGCGGCCTACGGCGTCTTCCGCTTCGGGGTCGAGTTCGTCCGGGGCAACGAGGTCGTCTGGTGGGGGCCTGACCCGTCCGCAGCTCTTCCTCGCAATGACCGTTCCGTTGTTGTTGGTGCGCGTCTTCCGACAGAACCACCGAGGCCGTTACCGTCTCGCTCCGCAGCCGGCGACCGCTAGTGACCCCCTGCATACCCCGGAGAGCGTGCTGCGATGACCAAGAGCCCCCTGCCCCAGGCCGGCGCGGGTATGCCGCTGCGTGACTACCGGATCCACCGCTACGTCAACGTGTTCTGTCCGCACTGCCACACCGAGGACCCGGATCGCCCGCTCGAAGACGTCCGCCGTCTTTCGGGATGGCTTGCCGTGCGTGGCACGAAGGTCTATCTGGAGCGCGGCTGCCCCGATCACGGGTTTGTCCGGACGTTGTATGACGAGTCGGCCGAGATTTTGGCCTATCTGGAGGAGTGGACCGCGCCGACCAAGGAGCACGTCGCCGACGTGTCCGGCAACTTCGCGCCGGTGCCCTCTGCATACACAGACGGTCTGCCGCACATGCAAACCCAGCACACTTGCATCCTGCTTGAGGACATCACCGACCACTGCAACTTGCGCTGCCCGACCTGCTTCGCCGACTCGGCCGGCGTTGACCGCGACCGCGCCGATGAGCGAGGTGCTGGCTTCGATCGACACCCGGCTCTCACGGGAGCAGGGCCGGATCGACGTGCTGATGCTCTCCGGCGGAGAGCCCACCCTGCACCCCGACTTCGCCGAGTTGTTGGGGGAGATCGTGGCTCGGCCGGTCATCCGGATCCTGATCAACAGCAACGGTCTGAAGATCGCCCAGGACGACGAGCTGTTGGCGCTGCTGGACGCTGAGCACGCTGGCGACCTCGAAACTGCCGGGTCAGCACGAGAGACTCCGGTCGATGCTCGCCGAACGGGTCATGCGGATCACCGTCAAACCGTTCATGGACATCAACACCATGATCGAAGAGCGGCTGACGCAAT
>JBGTGC010000088.1:0-4695 GCA_041746935.1 Dermatophilaceae bacterium | reverse complement strand
CGAGGCGTTCGAGGAGATCGGCGAGATCATTTTGGCCATCGATTGGGCGAAACAGGCCACCGACTTCGACCGCGGACACCAGTCACTCAAGGCGGCGGACTACTGGTGCCGACTCCTCGGGGAACACCGGCCCGCCGAAGCGCTGGACGCGCGGCTGGTCGTGTTTCGGCGGTGGCCGTCCTCGACCACGGCGGCTCGGCTGCACAGGGCTGCGGGCAAGTCATGGCCTGAGTACCGGGACGAGGTGGTGACCACGCTTGCGGCGAACCCCGGTGACGCGGTGCTGTTCGCGCTCCTGACCCTGAAGGAGCCCGAGTTCGCGTGGAACCTGGCGCACTCGCTCGCCCTCGACAGCGACCGCACGTGGAGCGAGCTCGTGAAGGTGTACGAGAAGGTCGACCCGCTCGCCGTGCTGCCGATCCATCAGCGTCTCGTCGAGAACGAGCTGATCGAGGCCGGCGCCCAGCACTACCGACTTGCTGCCAAACGGCTCGCGAAGATGCGCAAGCTCGCAGCCGGATCGGGAAACGCCGCCGAGGTCGACGAGCTGATCGCCGATCTTCGGGAGACCCACCGTCGACGTCCGCGCCTGCAGCAGGAGTTCGACCGCGCCGGGCTTCCACGCGAAGAGCCGCGCTAGGGGCCCAGTGCCTCAAGGAGGTCCTGTGCCAGGAGCGTCACACTCTCGGAAACGGAAGTTGGGTCACCGACCGCGGCTGCCGCTGCCGAGGCCAGGTGATCGGGCTCGACACCAACGTCGTCATCCACTACCTGGTGATCGAACGCAAGACCCCTACCGCGATCAAATCCAACGACCAATGACTTCCGCTAGGGCAGGGTGCGTCTAACTTCGAAGACCAAACGCCATTAAGTCTGACGACCAAAGCCAACCGGATGTGAAAACACTGGCGCCATAGGGTCTCCGGTGAACCCGGAGCCCGGTGTTCAGCGACATTGAAGACCGCCTTAGGCGACACGCCACCAAAACTATGAACCCGCTGGCGCATTCGCCTCGGCACGCAACCACACCAGCCCGAGGCAACCCTGGGCTCGCCTGCGGCCAATATGCCTGGGCCACCGTGCGGCTTGACGGAAACAGTGAGGTCCGCGGGGACGTGGCGGGGACAGTCGCCGACGTACGACATATCGATCACAAAGCAGCGTAAGACTCGACCGAAAATAGGACTTGCGCATTTTCGGGGGAACGTGGTCTGACCTGCACGAACACCAACGTTCCCCCTGCTTAAATATCTGGCTGGTGCCCTCGCGCGTAACGTTACCGCCCGATAGTTGCGCTCATGAACAACTCGACCCCGCAGGCACGGATGCGCGCCACCGCCGTGACCCAGCACGCAAGTAGTCCTACCGCGGCGACGACCGGCCCGGACAGGCAATCCGTGATCGCGAAGTCCCATGAATAGAAGCAAGGAACTACCGGTCTACGTCAGCCTCGAAGAAGCCGCACACATCATGTCTCTGTCCACCCGCACTATCCGGCGCCGGATCAGCGACGGCACCATTCCTGCCTACCAATGCGGCAAGCGACCCATCCGCATCCGTCTCGACGAACTCGAAGCCGCCCTACGGCGCATCCCCGCAGCCCGATGGTGACCCCCGCTGGGCCAGACCCTCACCCGCACGGCGGTCCTGGGCCGGCACCCTCCACAACCGTCCAGGTTGCCTACGGCTTCTTGAAGACATCGTGATCGCCCACCCGCCGCCATCGGCAGCGCAACTCGCTGTCGACGGTGACCAACTCGAAAGTCGCACATCCGTCTGGACTGGCACGCGACCAGGTCATTTCCAGAATGCCCGGAGCCGACCGCACGGATTTGACGCGCAACGAGGCAGGCCACGGAGTTGTCGGGGCGTTCGCTTGAGCATCACACGCAGGCGCGAACCTGTCTCGGACGACGGACTTGAACGCGCGAGCGTGCTCGCGTTTCAGCCGCCGGTAGTCGTTATCGAATGATGGGGTCGTCTCGAACTTCACTCGGCGTCGAGTTCGTCGAGATGGCCCAGGAAATCTTCGGCCGTCTCGTGAATCACCACGCGGCCGGCAGCGCCGTGCTCGTCGACCTCGCGTTCACGCTCCTGCCACCGCCCGGCCCAGAACCAGCGCTGATCGGCTGGCACGGGTAGGGCGGCACGCAGTTCGATTACGCCGTCGGCGCGCTCCGTCATCTCCAGCTGTGCCCCAGGCTGGTCCAGGTGTAGTCGGCGACGGACATCCACGGGCAGCGCGATCGTGCCGCGGCCCTGGACGCCGAGGTAACGGTGCTCGATCGGTGAAGTCACAAATACAGTATACGCGTAAAGCAGTAAAGCAGTAGAGCGGTAACCACATGGGTACCACGGGGCCATCGTGATGAGAAAGAGAAGTGGAGCAGGTCATCGGCCAGCCACACGGGACACGTTGTCTAGCGGCGAGCCCGTGGCAGCCGCGGAACGTGCAGATGTTTCTGGCGGGCGATCGGGGCGGCGACCCGGTGCGCGTCCTTACTGAAAGGCGGCAGCGCCTGGTCGGCCGCGCGCATCACCGCATCGGGCAGTCCGGTGCGCAGCCTCTCGACGCGCGCCAATAACTCGTCGTCGTCCAGACCGAGCGCAGCGCCAACGGAAACCCAGTCCTCGACCGTGACATCCCGAACCTCCCAATGCTCACCCACCTTCATCGAGCTCCTGGCCACCTCGCCTGACCTGAGGTAGGGGGCGTAGCTGGCCGAGTCGTATAGCGGTGCCATGGCGACCCTCGGGCCGCGCAGCAGCACGCTGTAGTTCTTGGCGTGCGCGTCCGTGCCACCGATGAGGACGTTGAACGCGAACGCGTCGAAGAACGCCGTCCGCACTGCACCACGGTCGGCCAGTCCAAGGGTGCCCAGCAGAGCGGCCACGTTCTTCACACTCGGCCCGCCATCGGCCTGATACTTCTGGAACGGGTGGTAGGACATCGCCTGGAGGAGGTCCTCCTGATGCAGGCGCAACCAGGGACCGTCGGGAGAACGGCGGCGGTCGTAGCGGGTGGATACCAAGGTCTTAGCCCCGCCGAAGTCATCGAGGTCGACATCCGCAACGCGTAACCCAAGCAAAGCGGCCGCACGCTGGCACACGAACTCGTTCACGTGCAGGTCAGGGAAGCGAGTGTCCGAGCGCGTTGGCTTCAATATGTGCGTCGTTGGAGTCGAATCGTTCGGGACGCCCCAGTTGCCGTCGTCGAGCTGATGCAGGGCAACCTTGTTTTGCGCCCCAGCCAGACTCCACCGCCCCGAGCGATCGCCGACTTCCCAGCCGGCATCACGCACGGTCAACTCGAGCATCATCTCGCACACTTCGGACTCGGTCAGGCGGCTCACGTCACCGACCCGCCGCGCGGCGTCGGGTGGTTCCACGTCGACTGGCATCACTTGGACGGCACCGGCGGCATCGCGCCCGACGTGCCGAAGGAGGGCGAACGGGTTGCGCGCCGATACCTTGAATCGGCGACCCCATTCCTCGCGCACCGCTGCGTTGTCGGGAAGGAGGCCCTCTAGCCAGGCGGTGACGACACGGTTGCCGTGACTGCGCGCAGCCAGCGGCATCGACAGCGACAGCGGGGTCGGACCGCGCGAAACCAGATAACTCGAGGAATAAGCAAAGCTGAGTGAGCCGCCACGCGTCTGCTCGACCACTCCAGCCTGGACGCCGTCGAGGAAGACGTTCATCTGGTTCATGTCGAACTCTCAAAGAGATCATCGAAGGGGTCGTTTGATGGCTGCGGAACCGGTGCGAGCACCACCATCAGCTCGAGTGCGGCGAGCAGGTCCAACACCTTCCGGAGTTCGGCACCGGGATTGGAGCCGGTCTCAAGGCGAGATACCCACTGCCGCGGAACGCCGGCACGATCAGCAACGGCCTGCTGGCTCAGGCCGGCCTGATGCCGGGCGTCGCGTACGGCGGCCCCGAGGTCTCGAACCGTGGTGAGCATGGCACCTCATTCAACCTTGTCTGGCTTGCATGACACTGCTGAATGTCACGATAACATGACAGTCGGACATGTCACGCAGATCAGACAGTGAGACCAAACGTGACCTCTGTTGACACAGCGAGGCGCAGAAGCTTGTAGTCACATGTAATCGTTTGTATTACACTAATGGCGTGGAGCGTTTCGATGTCGACGTCTGGGCCAACAGGCCGCTGTTCTATCCAGCGAACCCACCTGCCCACTGGCTGATGGTCGCCGAGGTGTCGGGACATGTCCTAGTCGTGCCGCTGGCACCGTCGAACATCGGCGATCCCCGCCGGTGCCGACCAATCGGCTGCTACATCGCCGCCGAGCACCTAGCCCGCCGCTACAAGGAGGACCGATGACCACCATGACCCCCGACGAAGAGCACGCCTTCTACGCCGACCCGGACAACCAAGTGCCCCAGGGTCCACCGGTGCGGCGCAGGGCCAGGCTCAGCGAGCCGGTACCCGTGCGGTTCCCTGAGGAGATCCTCCGCGAGGTCCGCGACCACGCTGCCGCCGACGACCGATCGGTCTCAAACTGGATCCGCCGAGCAGTCGAACACGAGCTCGAGCGGAGCTGAGGCTGATCTAGCTCGGCCATCCCTCAACGAGCCCCGACAGCTTGGCGGCGATCTCGGCGTCGCGGCCCTGGGCGGCGTGCTGGTAGCGAAGCGCGGCACCGACGGTCGAGTGACCGAGGCGTGCCTG
>JBGTGC010000087.1:0-6298 GCA_041746935.1 Dermatophilaceae bacterium | reverse complement strand
GGCGCCGCTCGCGCGATGACCCGGGGTGACCGCGCGGGAGGCCGGGGTTTCGCCGTCCTCCCTGCGGCAAAGTCGGACGAGCGTAGCCGTCCGCCACGCGGCAAAGTCGGACGAGCGTAGCCGTCCGCCACGCGGCAGAGCGGATGTATCAGCGGCTCCTCGGGTCAGGCAGCCGGAGTCGAGGCGCTACTCAGGCCCGGTGGGCCACCTCCTTCAAGAAGCCTCGTGCATCGGCGAGCAGTGCCGGGGCCTGAATAGAGAGTTCAAGCCGATGCTGCCCGTATACGATCGAGTCCGTTCGAAGCAAGGTCTCGTGGTCAAATATGTCAAGCGCATCGGCATGCGGACGTCCGTGAACCGTGCCGAAGGCCCGGTCTTCGATGTGTTCGATGGCGTTCCGAATGGCTGTAACCGCATCCGTAGCGTTCACGATCGAGGTCGGCACTGCGATGCTGGTGCGGACGCCTACAGGCGCGTCCGTGACCATGGCGAGTGCGCGCCCCAGCGATACGATCGCCATCTCTACGGAGCCTATTAGGTTGAAGATTTGACGACGAACCTCAGGCAGGGCCAACTCACCACTGGTTAGTCTGTTTTCGGTCTCCTTCAACTCGGAGAGCAGTTGCTCAGCGACGTCGAGGCGACGCGCGGCTGCGAGCACATACCGGACCTTTCCCTTATCCCTATCCCGTGTGACGCTCTACCACGATGCCAAAACTGGCGTCAGCGGCACGTAGCCGGACTCGCGCGGTGGCTCGAGGCTATGGACGTAGTCGATCTCTAGGACGAGCACCCTCCTCGATTTCAATAGACCCCCCAGGACGAACATGGACTCGTTGGCCAGTGTCCTCCTCGCCGTGCCTGAGGGAGCGTGCGTAGACCACAGAGCCCTGTCGACGAACGGGCAGGACGCGCATGCCGAGCAACATGTCGCTGGTCTGGTCGGCCGTGGCATGGAGGCCAGTGTGGGATATGGCTTGCATGACGACTAGTTCTTCACCAGGGTGCAGCGACACACGCTCCGGTTCGGGTTCGGCCAGGTCCAGTTGACGCACGAAAACTTGGCCGCCTTCGCGTCCATTCAAAACAACTCGGACCGGGGTTTGACTACCAGATAGCGTGGCCGTCTCGACCCAGACGGATTCTGTCCCACCGTTTAACACCGTTCGCCTTCCTGTATGCAGCCGGAGACCAATCGTGCCACGGTCACACACACGCCAGGCGGACGGCCGCATGCCGAATTGCGCGCCCATCGGCAGTACAGCGATGTCACGACCATGGGCATGTGGGGTTGTGAAGGCGGCCAACGTCCGACTCTCGGCAGATCCGAGCGATTGGGCCCGCGTCTATCTGGGCGGTAAGCAGCAGCTCGCCAGCACGCTAGCAAGCCGTTTCGATGGATTTGGAGGTCGTGCTGTCTGTGCTCTTGGCATGAAGTGGTTCGATATGGGTTGTCACTGAGCACCGCGATTCTTCAATGAAGGATGTGTGGTTGTTCGAGGCGCAGCTGGTGGATGTAGAGGCGCAGTGTTGGTCTTTGGTCTTTGAGTCGGTGGGCGGCGTGGAACCGCACGGGTGGGGCCCCGTTTAACGTGACTGCTTCGAGCCCTGGTGGCAGCCGGTGCCGGTCGGGGCTCAAGGTCACGATCGCTGCCGCGCCGTGCGTTGTTTCGCGTAGGACGCGTTCGTTGCTTGAGCAGTGGGTCGCGGTGAGCTTAGCCTCAGCCTGTGTGCGCAGGTCACCGAGCCAGAATGGAGACATCCATTCTTGCGGGAGCGTCGGGTCCCACAGGAGCCGTTGCTCGCAGAAGTCAGCGACACTCACCTCGCGGGCACCCGCGAGAGCATGCCGCTGGGAGACGACGCCGATGCGCGCGGCGGTGAGCGGCAGCGGCACGGACTGCACCCCGAGGTGCTTGACGGGGGCGATCGTGAGGAACAGATCTACGTGATTCTCGGGCAGGCACCGGTTGATGAGCGGGTACGGGACCTCCACCAGGGTGACTTGTAACCGCGGGAATACTTCCCGCGCCTGTTCGCCCGCCGCGGCGAGGCCCACAAAAGGTAGGAAGGACGTTGAACCCATCGGGACACCGACCCGAAGTCCCTCCAGCGGACTGATGGCGTCCTGTGCTTGGAGTGCGGCACGTTGAACGGCGCGCGCATGCCGCAGCAGCGGGCGGGCCGAGGCCGCGAAGTTCAGGCCAGCCGGGGTCAGGCCGGTCAGTCCCTCTGGGCCTCTCTGCAGCAGACGCGCGCCGAGTTGGCGTTCCAGGCGTTGCATCCGTTTGGTCAGCGTGGCGCGGGACACGTGGAGTTCTTCGGCGGCGCGGCGGTAACTCCACTCGTCGATGAGAACGATGAAGCTGGCAGCCAGCTCGAGGTCGAGACCCATGATCATCGTCCCCTTTCGAGTCTGATATCTCAGTTTGGCATAGGAGTCAAGGGGCCTTTCCTCGTTGTTAACGCGGCTGGGCGCCTTGCCGGGGCGTGCCCACACTGAAGGCATGGAGACACAAGGTGGCCATGGTGGGAGGAGTCTTAAGGCAGCGGCTCAGTTCACTGAAAGCACCGGGGGTCTCCTCAATCGGCCGGGCTCCTGCGTTCGATGCTTGCAACGCATGATGAAGAGGCAGTCATGGACACGCCGTGGACATTGATCGCCCAGCCTGCAGGGCCACTCCGGGGGAAACGCCCTGGTCGTCGCAGACCCAAAGTGGGTCTAGCCGTGACACGTGGGTTCGTCCTTGCAGCGGTCTTCGCCGCGGTGGGCTGCGGCACTCCATCACCCACGTCCTCACCGGCGGAGCAAGCATCATCGTCGCCGGTGGGTCTCATCGCGATCGGACACTCCGGTCTGACCGGTGAGTCCTCCGACCCAGGCCGCCCGGGTCAAGACGCAAAGGAGAACTCGTGGGCCACCGGCACGACCCCCGAGGTTCAAAGCGTCTATCTCCGGATAGTCGCCCTCCGGCCCGAAACTCAAGACAACGTGGCCAACTCCGGCGAGGGCGGAGCCGTCGCCAGACAGCTGGCAGGGCAGGCAGAAGACGCGTTGGATGAGGTTCCTGCCCCGGCGCTGGCGATCATCCAGACCATTGATAACGATATCCGCTGTGATGGCACCGACAGCGACCATGTGGCCGAATTCGGCTCCGCCGTGGACGAGGCCCTTCAGGTCATCACGCAAGCATCACCCAAGACCCGCGTACTCGTCGTCGGACAGATGGGTCGTCCCGCAAACGCGGCAGCAGCCATCGCGGAAGACCCGGGCTCAATGGCGGGAGTGACCGGCACCGGCGTCTGTGACTTCTTCGACCCCAGCGGGACGCTGGTGCCCAGCAAGCTGGCTGCCCTGACCGCGATCATCGAGGGCTACGAGAAGGAGCAAGCACGGGTTTGCGCGTCCTACACACAGTGCAGTACCGACAAGGGGGCGTTTGCCGCCTTCATCGACACACCCGCTACTCTCGTGAGCGGTCACCTGACCATCGCCGGTCACACTAAGGCGGCCGACCTAATCTGGCCCGAGGTCCAGCCACTGCTGCCCTAAAAGCAGAGGCGACCGCGAACACACTGCCAGTTCTTCTTGTCGGTGGCGCCCACGTCAGGCGAGCCACTGCTCGCCGATGACAAGGTGTCGCTTCTATTGGTGCCGAAGGGCGAGCGAGTCGTCATCTTCTTCATTCCGCTCGCGGATGGCATCGGCTGGCCCCCAGGAAAAGCGAAAAAACTTCTTGACTGGCCACACCCAGCGAGATCAAGGCGGTGCGAGTGCTCACCGGGACAGATCCCGCCGAGGCTAAGGTCACGATCGCTGCCGCGCCGCGCCCTGTTTCGCGCAGCACGCTGTCGTCGACACCCGCGCTCGTTGCTTGGGCAGTGGGTCGCGGGCAGCCTGGACTCAGCCTGAGTGCCCATGTCATCGAGCCAGAATGGAGACGCCCATTCCTGGGGGAGCGTGGGGTCGCCCACTTCAGCGAGGCCCACGAAGGGCAGCAAGGAGGCTGACCCCATCGGCACGCCGACCCTCGAGCTGTTCACCGGGCTCGCGCGCGATCCGCATCGTGGCCCCCGTCGACCTCACCCACCGGCGGTACTGTTCGTTGAAGAACGAGTACTGATACGGCACCTGATCGCTTTGCCGGCAGTTGGCGACATACTCATTCCACAGCAGCAACAACGTCACCGACGCACGACCCAGTTCGCGGTGCACATGCTCGAAATCCGGTTCGGCACGATCAGAATCGGGCTTGACCGTCTCGGGCAGCAGCAGGTTGCGGACCTCGTCAGCAGCGAGGTCCGCGACCTGTCCGTAACCCACCCCGAGCGTGTTCGCCGAAACGAAGACCGCGGCCACCGTGTTCGGGGAACAGCCCAACACATCGGCAATCCCGCGCTGGGACACACCCTCAGCGCGCAGTCGCAGGACCTGTTTGTAGTCGACCATGAAGGCGACTCCTTTCATCACGCCCGCACCCCAACGGCACGAGCGAGACGACAGTCCCACGCACGACAACACCACTACCGTCGACCGTCTCCGGCCCCAGCGGTGCCGTGGCTCAACCCCCAACGGAACGGTGGCTCACCCACCCACGGAACAGTGGCTCACCCACCCACGGAACAGTGGCCCTCAGCAAGCGCTATATGCAGCCAAAGCCTGCCGTTCGCTCGCATCGGCAGTACCGCACACGCGAGGGCGCGTCATAGTGGGCCGCAATGACGCGCTCGCGCGGAACGCGAGGGCCACATGCGGGACTGTCGCGATAGGTGTCGGCCTCCTTGCTCGACGTCGCCTGCGGAAGCTGGCTGATCGAGCTGGCACCGCTGCCCGCTTGGGATCATCACACGCCAGACCACACCTCCCCGCCGGATCGGCGGCTCCGCTGGTCGCCAATATTCTCGCGGTGTTCATCCCCAAGACCGGCTCGTAAGCGCCAACCACCCCCCGATGATCGCCAATCACCACCGAAGCTTCCGACCGTCCTCCGTCGGGACCCTGCGGCGTGCTCCCGCGAGTGGCACGCCCGAGGCCGCCCTCCTCGACGAACAGGGACCGCGGTCACGGGGGCGTCATCTGGGGCTTCTCCTTGTCTGCGCCCCGCACGCTGTCGAGGACGGTCTGCCCCTGCCTGTCGACGAGCCGGGTGAACAGCTGCTGGGCGTAGCCGAAGACCAGGGCCCAAGCGAGGATCTGCGCGGAGGTGTCGAGGGCACTCAGGCCGGGGACGAACTGGCCTCGCATCAGCAGCAGGCCGAGGAACGCTGTGAGGGCTCCGGTGGGGAGCTTGAGGACGGCCAGGGCGATGGGGAGGTTCGACCGTTCCGAGGAACCACGGATGTCCCTGATCGAGCCCGCGGCGGCGACCGCCGCTGCGGCGAGCCCGACAAGCTCGACGACGAAGATGTCCCGCGGCGACACGGTCTCCTGCAAGTAGTCGTCGATATCCTGGGCCTGCTCGACCGCCGAGGGGGTGTCGGTGCCGGGCTGCGAGGAGGTAGAGAACGGCTGGGACTGCGCGGTCGGGCACACCACAACGGCCTGCCCGCCGTCCTCCGGGGCGAAGCAGAGGGGGATCATCGTCGGCCATACAAAGCCGATGACCGCCACGGCGACCACGAGGACGCTCAGCAACGCGCTCGTCACCACGAGGACGTCGCGGAAACTGCGCACCCGAACCTGTTCGCGCAGGGACGCCGAGCTCGCCGCTCGCACCGCGGTGACGATCGACCCGCGCTCCTCCTCCACGACGGCGAAACGATCCTCCGTGGTCGGCTCGCCGTGGCGCGCGCGCTCCGTTCCCTGCTGGGGAGGATGGTCGACGTCGTGTACCCCCAGCCTGCGGGCCAACCGCTCGAACGCGAGCCGCCGAGGATCTGTGGGGATGAGGTGGCATTGGACGTGCGTCAGCAGGCCGGGAAGCTGCCCCAGCACGTAGGCCGGGGGTGCGAAGTTTAGCAGTTGGGCCTCCGCGGCGTCGATGTTGCTCTTCGCTCGCTCGCGCAGTGAGCCCGTGCGGAGCCTCGGGAACCGGTCCTTCGGCTGGGCCTTCATGAACTCGGCTGCTTGCTTGGCGGCCTCCAAGTGCTGCTGGATGGACTCGACGAAGAATCGGTAGCCATCTACATCCGTGGTGGTCGCCGCCCAGTCGCACAGGGTCGTCAGCTCCTTGACCCGGGTGAGGGTGCCCTCACGCCAGCCAGCGGAGACGGGACCACCGACTGGTGGGTTCGTCGCCAGGAACGGCGAGGCCGGGGAGCCTCCGCGCCGCAGGCTCGACCGAGCCGCCGGCGGGCC
>JBGTGC010000086.1:0-11522 GCA_041746935.1 Dermatophilaceae bacterium | reverse complement strand
TTCTGCGAAAAGATCTTTGGACCCACCCGCGACTGGGAGTGCTACTGCGGTAAGTACAAGCGCGTCCGCTTCAAGGGCATCATCTGCGAGCGATGCGGCGTCGAGGTCACTCGCGCTGCCGTGCGTCGCGAGCGGATGGGCCACATCGAGCTCGCCGCCCCCGTGACCCACATCTGGTACTTCAAGGGCGTCCCATCCCGCTTGGGTTACCTGCTGGACCTCGCCCCGAAGGACCTCGAGAAGGTCATCTACTTCGCGGCATACATGATCACGCACGTCGACGTCGATGCCCGCCACGCGGACATGCCTTCGATGGAGGCGCAGATCGAGGTCGAGCGCAAGGAGATGGAAAACCGCCGCGACGCGGATGTGGAGACCCGGGCCAAGAAGCTCGAGACCGACATCGCCGAGTTGGAGGCCGAAGGTGCCAAGGCTGACGCTCGTCGCAAGGTGCGCGATTCCGCCGAGCGCGAGATGAACCAGATCCGTCGTCGTGCCGATCAGCAGATCGAGCGTCTGACGCAGGTCTGGGATCGCTTCAAGAACCTGAAGATCCAGGACCTCGAGGGCGACGAGATTCTCTACCGCGAGATGCGGGACCGCTTCGGGATGTACTTCGAAGGTGGCATGGGCGCGGCTGCACTGCAGAAGCGTCTGGAGACCTTCGACCTCGCGGCCGAGGCCATCTCGCTGCGCGAGATTATCGCCACCGGCAGGGGCCAGAAGAAGACTCGTGCGATCAAGCGCCTCAAGGTCGTGACTTCGTTCATCCAGACCAAGAACGAGCCGGTCGGTATGGTGCTCGACTGCGTTCCGGTCATCCCGCCGGACCTGCGCCCGATGGTGCAGTTGGACGGAGGCCGCTTCGCGACCTCCGACCTCAACGACCTCTACCGCCGCGTCATCAACCGGAACAACCGGTTGAAGCGTCTGCTCGACCTCGGCGCACCAGAGATCATCGTGAACAACGAGAAGCGCATGCTGCAGGAGGCCGTCGACTCACTGTTCGACAACGGCCGCCGCGGCCGCGCCGTGACCGGCCCGGGCAACCGTCCGCTGAAGTCGCTGTCCGACATGCTCAAGGGCAAGCAAGGTCGCTTCCGTCAGAACCTGCTCGGCAAGCGCGTCGACTACTCCGGCCGTTCGGTCATCGTGGTCGGTCCGCAGCTGAAGCTGCACCAGTGTGGCCTGCCCAAGCAGATGGCCTTGGAGCTCTTCAAGCCGTTCGTGATGAAGCGTCTGGTCGACCTCGACCACGCGCAGAACATCAAGTCGGCCAAGCGCATGGTCGAGCGCGGTCGCTCCGTGGTCTGGGATGTCCTCGAAGAGGTCATCACCGACCACCCGGTGCTGCTGAACCGTGCACCCACCCTGCACCGTCTGGGCATCCAGGCCTTCGAGCCGCAACTGGTCGAGGGCAAGGCCATCCAGATTCACCCGCTCGTCTGCACGGCGTTCAATGCCGACTTCGACGGTGACCAGATGGCGGTGCACCTGCCGCTGTCCGCGGAGGCTCAGGCCGAGGCCCGGATCTTGATGCTCTCGAGCAACAACATTCTCAAGCCGGCCGACGGTCGCCCGGTGACCATGCCCACCCAGGACATGATCATCGGCTTGTTCCACCTGACGAGCGAAAGCGCTGCTCGTCCGCTGATCGACGATGACGGCGGGGAACACCTTCGCTCGTTCTCCTCGGTCGCCGAAGCGCAGATGGCCTACGACGCTGGGCACATTCAGGTCGGCACGCCCGTCCGGATCCGGGTCGGCGACACCGCTGCCCCGCTCGGCTTGGACCTGCCTGAGGGCACGACGGTCACCGAGGACGGCATCGCCGACACCTTCACCTTCGAGACAACCTTGGGCCGGGCGTTGTTCAACGACGCTCTGCCGCCGAACTACCCGTTCGTCAACGAAGTGGTTGACAAGAAGCGTCTGTCCGGGATCGTCAACGACCTGGCCGAGCGCTATACCAAGGTGCAGGTTGCGGCTTCGCTGGACTCCCTGAAGGACACGGGATTCCACTGGGCCACCCGCTCAGGCACGACCGTGGCTATCTCCGACGTCGTGCCTCCGGTGCGCAAGCCGGAGATCCTGGCGGGCTATGAGACCAAGGCAGCCAAGGTGCAAACGCAGTACGAGCGGGGTCTGATCACCGATGACGAGCGCCGTCAGGAGCTCATCGAGATCTGGACGCAGGCCGGCAACGAGGTCGCCAAGGAACTCGAAACCACGATGGACAAGAACAACACCATCTACCGGATGGTGACCTCTGGTGCCCGTGGTAACTGGTTCCAGTTGCGGCAGATCGCCGGTATGCGCGGCCTGATGGCTAACCCGAAGGGTGAAATCATCCCGCGGCCCATCAAGTCAAACTTCCGTGAGGGCCTGTCGGTGTTGGAGTTCTTCATCTCCACGCACGGGGCTCGTAAGGGACTGGCCGACACTGCGCTGCGGACCGCCGACTCGGGTTATCTGACCCGGCGTCTGGTGGACGTGAGCCAGGACGTCATCATCCGCGAGGACAACTGCGGCACCGAGCGCGGCTTCATCATGCCGATCGCGGTGCGCAACGAGGACGGCACGCTGCGTGAGCACGATGACGTCGAGACCTCGGTGTATGCACGCACCTTGGCTATGGACGTCGAGCACGAAGGCGTGGTGTTGGCTGAGGCCGGCATCGACCTCGGTGACGTCGTCATCGACGCCTTGGTGCTCGCCGGAGTCGAGTCGGTCAAGGTCCGTTCGGTGCTCACCTGTGAGTCGCTGGTCGGGACGTGCGCCCGCTGCTATGGCCGTTCGTTGGCCACCGGCAAGCTGGTCGACATCGGCGAGGCCGTCGGCATCATCGCGGCCCAGTCCATCGGTGAACCCGGCACGCAGCTGACGATGCGCACCTTCCACACCGGTGGTGTCGCAGGAGATGACATCACGCAGGGTCTGCCCCGTGTGGTCGAGTTGTTCGAGGCCCGCACGCCCAAGGCGGTGGCCCCGATTGCCGAGGCCAGTGGCCGGGTGCAGGTCGAGGACACCGACAAGGCCCGACGTTTACTCCTGGTGCCGGACGACGGCAGCGACGAGCACGCCTACCCGGTCAGCAAGCGGGCTCGCCTGCTGGTGACCGACGGGCAGCACGTCGAGACCGGCACCCAGCTGGTGGTCGGCGCGATCGACCCCAAGCAGGTGCTCCGTATCCTCGGCCCCCGCAAGGCCCAGCAGCACCTGGTGGACGAGGTCCAGCACGTGTATCGCCAGCAGGGTGTGTCGATCCACGACAAGCACATCGAGGTCATCGTGCGGCAGATGCTGCGCCGGATCACGATCATCGAGGCTGGCGACGCTGCGTTGCTGCCTGGTGAACTGGTCGAGCGTGGTCGGTTCGAGACGGAAAACCGTCGCGTGGTGGCCGAGGGTGGCCAGCCGGCTTCGGGTCGTCCCGAGCTGATGGGTATCACCAAGGCGTCACTGGCCACGGATTCGTGGTTGTCGGCGGCGAGTTTCCAGGAGACGACGCGGGTGCTCACCGAGGCGGCCATGCAGGCCAAGTCGGACCCGTTGCTCGGCCTGAAGGAGAACGTCATCCTCGGAAAGCTGATCCCCGCCGGGACCGGCTTGCCGCGCTACCGGAACTTGACGGTGGAGCCGACCGAGGAGGCCAAGGCTGCGGCATACGCGGTCCCTGCCTACGACAGTTACGACGAGTTCGCCAACTTCGGCCCGGGTTCGGGCGAGGCTGTCCGACTGGATGACCTCAAGGTCGACGACCGCCGCTACTGATCCACTAGCACCACCCACACCGGGCGGGTATGCCGAGACTCAGGTCTCGGCATACCCGCCCGATGTCGTCGTGGTGCTTACAGGTGCGGGGGATAGCCTGCATTTCGCCTTCGGCTTGGGCCACCAACTGTGGTAGCGCTGCTTGCGCCGGGATGAAGGAGGCAGCCAGACAGACCAGCACTACTGCTGCGTACGTGCGGTAGTAGCGCTCGCCCTTGGGGCCGAGGTTGGTGGTGTCCACCCACAACCCAGTGATCCGCTTGTATGCCGTGACGAGGCGGTCGGCTGCGGCCGAGCGAGTGCGTTCGATCTCAGCCAGGGCTTCGGTCTCGCCGCCGGGGCTCCATTTGCGCACGGGGACCGATTTGGTCGAGTATCCAGGCGCCGGTACTCTTAGAGGTCGTGTGTGGGCTAGGCCTCGCGCACGTGTCGTTCGCTGGCTGAGAGATCTTCCGCGAAGGGCAGCCCCTCTCGCCGGGCAGTCCGACCATCATCGTTGATCAGCAGTGGTCATCGAGTCATGTGTCGGGAAGTGCAGGGGAGAGGCTGAGCATCGCCACCTCACGGTGGAGACGCCCAGCACAAGACCAAGGAATCCGAGAAGCCGCGCGCTCGCGCGTGGGGATCGGATCGACATACCTCAAGCAACGGAGAATCAGTGCCCACGATTAACCAGCTGGTCCGCAAGGGGCGACAGGACAAGGTCAAGAAGTCCAACAGTCCTGCACTCAAAGCGAACCCCCAGCGCCGCGGCGTTTGCACGCGCGTCTACACCACCACCCCGAAGAAGCCGAACTCTGCGCTGCGCAAGGTCGCCCGTGTGCGCCTGACCAGTGGCATCGAGGTCACGGCCTACATCCCCGGGGTGGGCCACAACTTGCAGGAGCACTCGATCGTGCTCGTGCGTGGCGGTCGGGTCAAGGACCTGCCCGGTGTGCGCTACAAGATCATCCGCGGAGCGCTCGACACCCAGGGTGTCAAGGGTCGCAACCAGTCCCGGTCCCGCTACGGCGCCAAGAAGGAGAAGAAGTAATGCCTCGTAAAGGTCCCGCGCCCAAGCGTCCCCTCATCGCCGACCCGGTCTACGGTTCGCCGCTAGTCACCCAACTCATCAACAAGGTCCTGGTTGACGGCAAGAAGTCTGTCGCCGAGACCATCGTCTACGGTGCCCTCGAAGGATGTCGCGCCAAGACGGGCACCGACCCGGTCGCTACGCTCAAGCGCGGACTGGATAACGTCAAGCCCGCGCTTGAGGTCAAGAGCCGCCGTGTTGGTGGTGCCACCTACCAGGTGCCGATCGAGGTCAAGCCGAACCGCTCGACCACGCTGTCGCTGCGTTGGTTGGTCGGCTACTCCCGTCAGCGTCGCGAAAAGACGATGACAGAGCGCCTGATGAACGAGATCCTGGACGCCAGCAATGGCCTCGGTGCCGCAGTGAAGCGCCGCGAAGACATGCACAAGATGGCGGATGCCAATAAGGCGTTCGCTCACTACCGCTGGTAGACCCCCGCGATTGACCTCGGTGCTGCTCACGCTGGCGCCGAGGTCACGGCATACAGCCAGCACACCCCCGCACCTGAGCAGAGAAGAGAGACAGTGGCACTCGACGTCCTCACGGACCTGAACAAGGTCCGCAACATCGGCATCATGGCGCACATCGATGCCGGCAAGACGACGACCACCGAACGGATCCTTTTTTACACTGGGATCAACTACAAGATCGGCGAGACGCACGACGGTGCCTCGACAATGGACTGGATGGAGCAGGAGCAGGAGCGCGGCATCACGATCACGTCCGCCGCGACGACCTGTTTCTGGAAAGACAGCCAGATCAACATCATCGATACCCCCGGTCACGTCGACTTCACCGTCGAGGTGGAGCGCTCGCTGCGCGTGCTCGACGGCGCGGTCGCGGTCTTCGACGGCAAAGAGGGTGTCGAGCCCCAGTCCGAGACTGTATGGCGTCAGGCCGACAAGTACGACGTGCCGCGAGTTTGTTTCGTGAACAAGATGGACAAGCTCGGTGCCGACTTCTACTTCACGGTGCAGACCATCAAGGACCGCCTCGGCGCGAGCCCCCTAGTCGTCCAACTGCCGATCGGTGCGGAGAACGACTTCATCGGAGTCGTCGACCTGATCAAGATGCGCGCGCTCACCTGGCGCGGCGAAGTGGCCATCGGTGAGGACTACACCGTCGAAGAGATCCCGGCAGACCTGCAGGCCAGGGCCGAGGAATACCGCGAGACGTTGGTCGAGCAGGTCGCCGAGCAGGACGACGCCATGATGGAGAAGTATTTGGGCGGCGAAGAGATCACCGAGGCCGAGCTGGTTGCCGGGATTCGTCACATGACCGTTAGCTCCATGGCTTACCCGGTGATGTGTGGATCGGCGTTCAAGAACAAGGGTGTCCAGCCCATGCTCGATGCCGTGATCTCCTTCTTGCCCTCGCCGATCGAGGTGCCGCCGATGGTGGGCCACGATGTGCGCGACGAAACTGTCGAGATCATTCGCAAGCCCTCTGCCGACGAGCCCTTCGCGGCGCTGGCTTTCAAGGTCGTCACCCACCCGTTCTTCGGTCGGTTGACTTACGTCCGGGTGTACTCAGGGCGCGTTGAAGCAGGCACTGGCGTAATGAACTCGACCAAGGGCTCTAAGGAGCGCATCGGCAAGCTGTTCCAGATGCACTCCAATAAGGAGAACCCGGTCGGCTTCGCGACTGCGGGCCACATTTACGCGATGATCGGCCTGAAGAACGTGACCACGGGCGACACGCTCTGTGACCCTCAGCACCAGGTGCTGCTGGAGTCGATGAGCTTCCCCGAGCCGGTTATTCACGTGGCGATCGAGCCCAAGACCAAGGGTGACCAGGAGAAGTTGTCCACGGCCATCCAGAAGTTGGCTGAAGAAGACCCGACGTTCTCGGTCCGTCAGGACGAAGAGACCGGCCAAACCGTCATCGGCGGTATGGGCGAGTTGCACCTCGACATCCTGGTCGACCGGATGCGCCGCGAGTTCCGTGTCGAAGCCAACGTCGGTGCGCCTCAAGTGGCCTACCGCGAGACGATCCGCCGCCCAGTCGTGAAGTACGACTTCACGCACAAGAAGCAGACCGGTGGTTCGGGTCAGTTCGCGAAGGTCCAGATCACGCTGGAGCCGCTGGACACCTCCGATGGCGAGATGTACGAATTCTCGAACTCGGTGACCGGTGGACGTATCCCCAAGGAATACATCCCCAGCGTGGACCACGGCATCCAGGACGCCATGCAGTTGGGCATCCTGGCCGGCTACCCGATGGTCGGGGTCAAGGCGACCCTGCTCGACGGTGCCTACCACGACGTCGACTCCTCGGAGATGGCGTTCAAAATCGCCGGTTCGATGGTCTTCAAGGAGGCTGCGCGCAAGGCTGATCCGGTGTTGCTCGAGCCGGTCATGGCCGTCGAGGTGCGCACGCCCGAGGAATACATGGGCGACGTGATCGGTGACGTGAACTCTCGTCGGGGCCAAATCCAGTCGATGGAAGAGGCCAGCGGGGCTAAGGTGGTCAAGGCTATCGTCCCGCTGTCGGAGATGTTCGGGTACGTTGGCGATTTGCGTTCACGTACCCAAGGTCGGGCAAACTACAGCATGCAGTTCGATTCCTATGCCGAGGTTCCCCGGAACGTGGCCGAAGAGATCATCAAGAAGATTCGTGGCGAGTGACCCGGTCTCCGGGCACGGACCAATAGACCAAATCAGTAATCCACCCACGTCGAGCACTGCGTCAGAGTCAGTGTCGATACGCATCAAGTCCAACAGGAGGACCCCCAGTGGCGAAGGCTAAGTTCGAGCGGACCAAGCCGCACGTCAACATCGGCACCATCGGTCACATTGACCACGGTAAGACGACGTTGACCGCTGCGATCTCGAAGGTCTTGCACGACAAGTACCCGGCTGAGAACCCGAACACCGAAGCGTTCGATCAGATCGACAAGGCTCCGGAAGAGAAGCAGCGCGGCATCACGATCTCGATTGCACACATCGAGTACCAGACGGAGAAGCGTCACTACGCTCACGTCGACTGCCCCGGGCACGCTGACTACGTGAAGAACATGATCACGGGTGCAGCACAGATGGACGGTGCGATTCTGGTTGTGGCGGCCACCGATGGCCCGATGCCGCAGACCAAGGAGCACGTTCTCTTGGCTCGCCAGGTCGGCGTTCCCTACATCGTCGTCGCGCTGAACAAGTCCGACATGGTGGATGACGAAGAGATCATGGAGCTCGTCGAGATGGAGGTCCGCGAACTGCTGTCCTCCTACGAGTTCCCCGGCGATGACCTGCCGATCGTCCGTATCTCCGCGCTCAAGGCGCTTGAGGGTGACGAGAAGTGGGCCGCGACCGTGGCCGAGCTCATGGACACCGTGGATGACTACATCCCCGAGCCCGAGCGTGACCTGGACAAGCCCTTCATGATGCCCGTTGAGGACGTCTTCACGATCACCGGCCGTGGCACTGTTGTCACCGGCCGTATCGACCGTGGCGTGCTCAAGGTCAACTCCGAGGTCGAGATCGTCGGCATCCACACCGGCCCCCCGGCCAAGACGATCGTTACCGGCATCGAGATGTTCCGCAAGCTGCTCGATGAGGGTCGTGCGGGCGAGAATGTCGGCCTGTTGCTGCGAGGCACCAAGCGCGAAGACGTCGAGCGCGGCCAGGTTGTCTGCAAGCCGGCTTCGATCACTCCGCACACCGAGTTCGAAGCCAACGTCTACATCCTGTCCAAAGAAGAGGGCGGCCGTCACACGCCGTTCTACGACAGCTACCGCCCCCAGTTCTACTTCCGCACCACGGACGTGACTGGTGTCGTCAGCCTTCCCGAGGGCACCGAGATGGTCATGCCCGGTGACAACACCGAGATGGTCGTCACCTTGATCCAGCCCATCGCGATGGAGGAAGGCCTCATGTTCAACATTCGTGAGGGCGGCCGCACCGTTGGAGCTGGACGGGTCACCAAGATCCTGAAGTAACACCGCTTCACCACAACGCACGAGGGGACCCGGGCCACGCGGCCTGGGTCCCCTCTCGCGTGTGCAGCGGAACCTGTTTGGTGCTGCATGTATGCAGATCAGCCCGCGAATGAGCCGAAGTGGTGAAGGCCACACTGAGCATCCCCATACTAATTTGGGTGGCAGCGGGGGCTATGGCACACTAGACAGGTTGCTTGATGCGCGACGGTGACCCATGTCATCGAAGCCGGTCATCTGACACGTCCCCAGTGGTCGCACTTCAATGTGTCGCTGCGCGGGGCGGGTGGTGACAGCTCAAGCCCCGGCCGTGCCGGGTTCCGGAACATCCTACGAATGCACGTAGTTCGTGGTGCGCCCTGTTGGGCGGGCGACACGCCCGACCTCGGGGGCCGGAGCCATCAGCTGCTGGGTTGGAACTGTACGTGGACGACGAGAGAGAGTCAGACAAGCGATGGCGGGACAAAAGATCCGCATCCGGCTGAAGTCATATGACCACGAGGTCATCGACAGCTCGGCGCGCAAGATAGTCGACACGGTGACCCGTGCCGGCGCGACTGTAGTTGGCCCTGTGCCACTGCCGACGGAGAAGAACGTATTCTGCGTCATCCGGTCGCCACACAAGTACAAGGACAGCCGCGAGCACTTCGAGATGCGCACGCATAAGCGCCTCATCGACATCGTCGACCCGACCCCCAAAGCGGTCGACTCGTTGATGCGTCTCGACCTCCCGGCTGACGTCAACATCGAAATCAAGCTCTGAGGGGAGGAGCGACCATGACTACGACTATGCAACGCACGGTGACTGGGTTGCTGGGCGAGAAGCTCGGTATGACGCAGGTCTGGGACGCCGAGAACCGGCTGATCCCGGTCACGGTGATCCAAGCCGGTCCCTGTGTCGTCACCCAGGTCCGCCAGGCGGAAGCAGATGGCTACGACGCAGTGCAGATCGCCTTTGGTGCGATCGATCCGCGCAAGGTCAACCAGCCGATGAAGGGTCACTTCGCCAACGCTGGTGTCACCCCCCGTCGCCACCTCATCGAGGTGCGCACCTCCAACGCCGGTGACTATTCGTTGGGCCAAGAGCTCACGGTGGACACCTTCGCTGACGGGCAGCAGGTCGACGTGACCGGAACGACCAAGGGAAAGGGATTCGCCGGTGTGATGAAGCGTCACAACTTCCACGGGGTCAGTTCCTCTCACGGTTCGCACAAGAACCACCGCAAGCCCGGTTCGATCGGGGCCTGCGCCACGCCAGGACGCGTCTTCAAGGGTCAGCGGATGGCTGGTCGGATGGGTGGCGAACGCCAGACCACCGCCAACCTCACGGTGCACGCCGTCGACGCCGACAAGGGCATGCTGCTGATCAAGGGCGCCGTCCCCGGCTCGCGGGGCAGCGTTGTGCTGGTTCGCTCGGCCGCGAAGGGGGCCTGACATGACCACGATCACTCTTACCAAGCCCACCGGTGAAGAGGCCGGCTCGATGGAGTTGCCCGCGGGCATCTTCGACGTGCAGACCAACGTGCCGCTGATTCACCAGGTCGTGGTGGCTCAGCTTGCTGCAGCACGCGCCGGAACGCACTCCACCAAGACCCGCGGCGAAGTCCGCGGCGGCGGACGCAAGCCGTACCGTCAGAAGGGCACAGGCCGGGCTCGTCAGGGCTCGACTCGTGCGCCACAGTTTGCCGGCGGTGGCGTCGTCCACGGACCGCAGCCGCGTGACTACAGCCAGCGCACCCCGAAGAAGATGAAGGCCGCCGCTCTACGTGGCGCGTTGTCAGACCGGGCACGCAACGGCCGGATCCACTGCTTGACCGCGTTCGTGGCCACGGAAGCCCCCTCGACCAAGGGAGCAGCCGCAGCACTTGCCGGCCTCACGGATCGTCGCAATGTTCTGGTGGTTATTGACCGCGAAGACACGATGTCGAACTTGAGCCTGCGCAACCTGGATGACGTGCACGTGTTGTTCGTCGACCAGTTGAACACCTACGACGTGTTGTGCTCGGACGACGTGGTCTTCACCGAGCAGGCATTGAAGGCCCTCATCGAGAATCACGTTCCCTCGAAGCGGGCCAAGACCGGTGCCGCGTCTGGCTCGATCACGCAGGAGGCCGCAGAATGAGCACCCCCGCTATCAACAAGAACCCGCGCGACGTGCTGATCTCTCCGGTCGTTTCGGAGAAGTCCTACGCGCTGCTCGACCAGGGCAAGTACACCTTCGTGGTGGACCCCCGGTCGAACAAATCCGAGGTCAAGCGCGCGGTGGAGTCGATCTTCGGCGTCAAGGTCGAGTCGGTCCACACGTTGAACCGTCGCGGCAACACGCGTCGCACCCGCTTCGGCACCGGCAGGCGCAAGGACACCAAGCGCGCGATCGTGACGCTCAAAGAAGGCACCATCGACATCTTCGGCACGCTCTAAGCGCCGAGAGCTCGAGACCCAGAGAACCTAAGGACTGCAAAAACTATGGCTATCCGCAAGTACAAGCCGACTACGCCGGGCCGTCGCGGCTCCAGCGTCGCCGACTTCGTCGAGGTCACCCGCTCCACTCCGGAGAAGGCGTTGGTCCGTGCGCTGAGCAAGACCGGCGGCCGCAACGCCTCCGGTCGGATCACGACCCGTCACATCGGTGGCGGTCACAAGCGTGCGTACCGCGTGATCGACTTCCGTCGGGCTGACAAGGACGGGGTCAACGCCAAGGTCGCACACATCGAGTACGACCCGAACCGGACTGCGCGGATCGCG
>JBGTGC010000085.1:0-1841 GCA_041746935.1 Dermatophilaceae bacterium | reverse complement strand
TGTGAGCCTCACACCAGAAGCGTGGGCAGCCGCATGGAGAGCGGCAACCCGGTCACCTCAGACCGAGCCTGGCCGGGCCCGATCCTGACGTCAATGAAACACGTAGCCGCGTGGAGGACGGCTACGCTCGTCCGACTCTGCCGCAATCCGCGGTGCGTCATACCGCCGCGAATGCGTGCGTCGTGACTAGGGGTCGCGAGTTGTTTTGAGCCGCAAACTACGCGGTCCGAAGAGGGCTGATCTGGTCGAGGGTCTCGCCGATGTTGTCTCGCTCGGTCTCCAAGTCGTAGCGAGTCTGCAGGTTGAGCCAGAACCGGTCACTGGTGCCGAAGTAGCGGGCCAGCCGCAGCGCGGTGTCTGCGGTGATCCGCCGTTTACCGTGCACGATCTCGTTGATCCGCCGCGGCGGCACCCCGATCGATACAGCCACCCGGTGTTGCGTAACACCCAACGGTTGCAAGAACTCCTCGAACAGGATCTCCCCTGGATGAACGGGAGCAATGATGGTCCTCACGTTCTGCACCTCCTTTCAGTGATAGTCAACGATCTCTATATCTTCTGGACCTGCCTGCGTCCACACGAAGCAGATCCGCCACTGCTGGTTGATTCTGATGCTGTGTTGACCCACCCGGTCACCCTTGAGGGCTTCCAGGCGGTTGCCCGGTGGGACCCGCAGGTCCTCCAGGGTCTCGGCGGCATCCAGCATCACCAATTTGCGCAGGGCGGCCCGCTCGATCCTTGGGTCAATACCTTTCGCTCGTCGGCGTGACCACAGGCGTTGAGTCGCAGCGTCTCGGAACGACTGGATCACACACCAAGCATAACGCGAGACGTTATGTCGCGTCCACCCCAGGTAGCCACCTCTCCGGTAGGTACTGCCGACCCGCGACTTGGGGAAACGTTCCCTCCTACCGCGACCAGCGCGGCATACAGTCGCAATTACACAGCCGAAAAAGGTGCGTCATAGGGTCGGTGCGCCGTGAGGCGCTTGTTGATCGAGTTGAGGTGAGAGACCTGGACTGTGGTTCTGTCGCAGCAGGACTGCGAAGCTGAGGGCAGCCTGTCCCGGGAGGTGCCGGGGCGGGTGGGAGCAGCCCTGACGAAGCCATGGCGTGCCGGTACTGTCAGACGGCGCGGGTGTGGCGAGCGTGGCGGAAAGGCATACGCGAGGAACCGACGTTTACGCCTCTCAAAGACGCACCGGCTCGAACCTGACGGATCTGGGCCGGATGCGACGCGCACCCGTCTCCCTCATCACGGAGGCGGGGAACTCCCCGGAATGTCGGCGTGACTAAGGGGAGGCCGTGGTGACGTACTGCGGAGTAGCCACGGCGATGTCGCAGGGGCCGAGTCGGGTGCCTCCTTCGCCGAGCGATCGATGAGTGAACACGGGAACCACCCCTGGTCTGCCCGGGTCGTCGCGGCCAGCGACGTTCCTCGGGCTGAGCACGCCGTCTGCTGACCGACTGGGGCTGGGGCGGAGCCGCCGTAGTAGTCGCAGGCGTCACGACCTGCCTCGGAGGCCGGGAGAGCCGGTCACAGGGCGAAGGGCGGCAGTGGTTTCGAGAAGAGATCGGAGGCTGTAATGCCGAAAGATGCGCGACCGAATGGTGGCGCGCCGTCCGAGGGCGACAACGCCGGTGATCTGCCGGCGGGGCCGCGTCGGCGGGTATCGGAAATGCAGGCCAAGCTTCACCGTTGGGTTGGTCCAGGCTTCCTGAACCAACCCACGGACAGAGACCATGGAGAGCCCGGTGCGATGAAAGTCGCACGCCGGGTTAGCGAGCGGCCTATTAGAAACGGACCAGTAGCAATGCTGGCACCGCGCCCCAGGCCGACTC
>JBGTGC010000084.1:0-5902 GCA_041746935.1 Dermatophilaceae bacterium | reverse complement strand
GCCTGGGCGATGCCGTCCGGGCTGGGCTGCTGGGCGTAGCTGATGGAGACCCCGAACTGGGATCCGTCGCCCAGGAGCCGTTCGAACTGGCTGGCGTCGTGGGGAGTTGTGATGACCAGGATGTCCTGGATGCCAGCCAGCATCAGGGTCGACAGTGGGTAGTAGACCATGGGCTTGTCGTAGACCGGCATAAGTTGTTTGCTGATGCCGAGCGTGATCGGATGCAGGCGGGAGCCGGTTCCACCGGCAAGCAGGATTCCTCGCATACTGCTCACCGTACGGGCTCCCCCACCGATCAACGGACACCCGGCCGAGAACGCGCCAGTCGACTCATGACTCGAGACCTTCGAGCTCTCGGGCGATAGCCGCCAGGTATCGGCGCGAGGCGGATCTGGTCCTGCAGCGGCAGGTCCTGCGAATTGACCACCCGGTAGCCACGTGCGGCCATCATCGCCACACCCCCACCGCCCACAGGCGCGCGTAGCCGTGGCTCGGCCCTTCGGGCGGCGTCGACCAGGCAACGGCGGCTGATGGAGCTGACCGGGCGTGCCCGACCTGCCTGCCGAGCAGGGTCGGTGATCGCTCGCTCCCTGGCCCGTTTGGAGCAGGGAATGGCCCCGCAGGGCTTCGAGTTGGTCAACCCGGAGTTGCTGAGCATTGACGATAGGTTGGGGATGGTCACGAGCGCGAGGGTGCTGATGGGGGTCGACGGGTCGGCAATGCACACCTCCGCCTTCGTCCGACCGGGCACGCACGTCATCCTGGTGGGCAACCGGACCCGCCCGACCGGCAACCTGAGCCAGAAGGCGATCGACGCGGTCCTGGGCAACCCTGAGGCCGTCCTACTCTGGAAGGGAATCATCGCGGAGAGCCAGGACCTCGACGATCACGAGCGCAGGGATCTGCACGTCGGCGACGGTCTATGCCAAGATCGTAGGGGACGCCCGTATGACTGGCGTCCACCGCTCGGGTGGGTTCGTCCTGGTCGCCGACCCGCCACCGGCACCGAGCGGACCCCTTGCTGCAATGACCACCCGAAGTAACCCGGCCGACGCCGAAGCGCCTTTTACGCGGTGCCTCTGCAACCCCGGTGCTCAGCTACCCTAGACCGGGTTGTTTCCGGTCGGATGGAGGGAGGTGTGTCACGTGAGGGTTGGCGTCGACACCGGTTTGGCGGCGACGGGGGCGCCCACCGGAGCGCGGCCCCTCTTGGTCAGACCCACGGGCGAGAAGCGCTTCCGCCCGGAGATTGAGGGGCTGCGCGCGGTGGCTGCCCTCCTCGTGGCGACTTACCACGTCTGGTTCGGCACGGTGTCTGGCGGCGTCGACGTGTTCTTCGTCGTCGCCGGATTCATGATGACCGTCACGATCGTCGGCCACTACGAGCGGTACGGGCGGTTGCGCATCGGGGTCTACCTAGGACGTCTCATGACCCGGCTTCTTCCCAACGCCCTGGTGGTGCTCGCCGCCGTTGTGGTCGCCACGATCCTGTTCCTCCCTGCTACCCAGTGGCAGGACGTCTTCGGTGAGATCGCGGCCTCGGCGCTGTATGTCGAGAACTGGGTTCTGATCGACCAATCCGTCGACTACCTACAGCGTGACGACGTGGTGAGCCCCGTCCAGCACTACTGGGCGATGTCGATTCAGGGGCAGTTCTACGTTCTGTGGATCCTCGTCGCCGCGCTGGCTTTAGTGCTGCGAGGGAAGCGCACTGTGGACGCTTCGATGTTTGTCGTGATGGCCGTCGCCTTCTGCGCGTCCTTCGCCTTCTCGCTGTACCTCACCTCCGCAAACCAGCCGGTCGCCTACTTCCACACCGGGACCCGGGTCTGGGAGTTCGCCGCCGGGGGCCTGGCTGCCGTTCTGCTGCGTCGGATGACAGCGGTGTCGGGGTGGACGTCGCTGGTGCTCGGGTGGGCAGGTCTGACGCTGATCCTGACCTGCGGGATTGCCCTGCCCGTAGAGGACGCCTTCCCAGGTTGGGTGGCCCTGTGGCCGGTCGTGGGTGCCCTCCTCGTCCTCATAGCCGGGCACAGTCCATCGCGGTGGTCTGCAAGCTCGGTGCTCAGCACAGCGGTCCTGGTCCGTCTCGGCGCTGTCGCCTACGCCCTGTACCTTTGGCACTGGCCGGTGCTGGTCTTCTACCTCCGGTGGACCGGGGACGCCGAGGCAGGCGTTGTCAGTGGTGCCCTTGTGATCACAGTGTCGGTGCTGTTGGCGTTCGGGAGCACGCGGCTCGTCGAGCGGCCGCTGCGGACACTCGCCTCGGCCAGACGACCGGCCACGACGGTCACCATCGGCGTCCTGGCCGCCGCGCTCGTCGGGGGTGGAGCAATGACTTTTGCTGTGCAAGAGACGGATCGCGTGACGACCGAGGGTTTGATCGGCGCGGAGCTCGTCGAGGAGTCCAGGGAAGGTGATCGGCTGGATCTCGACGTCGGCACGACCGCAGACCCGGTTCCTGGGGTGGTCGCTAGCGCCGAGGACCTTCCGCCGCTGCACAAGGACGAATGTCTCACGCTGCTCAACGATATCGACGTGGTCACCTGCGAGTACGGTGATGTCGAGGCCGACCGGACCTTGGTGCTGACCGGGGGCAGCCACTCGGCCCATTGGCTGCCGGGGATCGACCTCGCGGCCAAGGAGGAGGGATGGCGATTGGTCACCTTGATCAAGGACGGCTGCCGAGTAGGCTATGTCGCTCCACCGGAGGAGGACGATGCTGGCCTGACCACGTGCTCGGAGTGGAACGTCGAGGCTAAGCAGACACTGGTCGACCTCGCCCCCGACCTCGTGGTGATGACGTCCACGACGACGGGCCGCCAGTCAGAGGAGACCGTGCCCGATCATTACGTCCCGGTGTGGCGGGACCTCGCCAGACAGGACATCCCCATTCTGGCACTGCGTGACACTCCCCGCGCCGAGTTCGATCGGGTCGACTGCCTCGCCGAGCACGGAGCCTTGGCACCGGAGTGCGACGTGCCGCGGGACTCCACCCTCAACCCGGTGGACCCGACGACCCAGCTGGCCGACGTCCCCGACACCGTGTCCCTCGTGGACCTGAACCGGTACTTCTGCAGCGACTCCACCTGTCCCGCGGTCATCGGCAATACGGTGGTCTACAGCGATGGCAATCACATCACCGCTACCTACTCGAAATCACTGGCGCAGACGCTGGCCGCCGAGCTGGACACCTGGGTGCGAGAGCACTGACCCCTACGGAGGACTCGGCCGGCTGACCTCAGTGTGTGACGGCCCCTGGGCGGCCGACCTAACAAGGCGGGCGAACTTGTCGAGCCCCCCGCGCCGAGCGAGCTCGTCGGCTCAGCGGGGACCCCACGGGAATCGTGCGAAAGCGAAGAGAAGAATGTCAGCGGGGTGCATTTTCGTCGAGGAGTCTTTGCAACCTAGGCTGCATACGCGAACGCTTGTTCGCTCGAGGTTGTCATCAGATCGGCTCAGATATCCGCCAGCGTGAACGGATGCTCTGACGTGGCGGGGCGAGCCATCGCAGCCTAGGGTCGTGGCATGGTCACCAGCAGGCTCCCTCGACGCGATCGCCGAGCCCTCTTCGCTGATCTGCTGTCGGTGTTTCCGGCGGGGCGGTTGGTCGATCTGGGTACCGGCCCCGGAACTTTCGCGATCATTGCCGCCGATCTCGGCTGGCAGGTCACGGCCGTGGACGTACGCACGGAGAGGTGGCCGGAGGACGAGCGAGTCACCTGGATACAGGATGACGTCCGACACCAGGCGTTCGAGGAGTTCGACGTTGTTGCCTGCTTGGGGGTGTTCTATCACCTGACCTGTGCGGACCAGGTGGCTTTGCTGACGAGGTGCTCGGGACGTCCCATGATCATTGACACCCATCTCGACCACGGCGAGCACGCACACCAGCTCTCGGACCGGATCACTCAGGGAGAGGGCTACGAGGGTCGGCTGTACCGAGAGCCGGGGGCTCTGACTTCCTCCTGGGAGAACGAGCAGTCTTTTTGGCCGACCCTGGCCTCCTTCCACACGATGCTGTTCCGGAGCGGCTACAGCACGGTGCTTACGGTCGAGCCCTGGGTAACCGGTGACCGGACCTTCTTCCTGACTCTGCCACGGTCCACCCCGTAGGCCTCGGTTGATCCGAGCCTGTCGCCCGTGATTAGCATGGCACCCATGCGACAGATTGTCGTTACCGGTGGGTTGGGGTTCATCGGCTCCAACTTTGTCCACCACATCTTGGCGCACACCGACGCCTCGGTGACCGTGCTGGACAAGTTGACGTATGCCGCGTCGCGCGAGTCCCTGGCCGGGCTGCCGCAGGACCGGGTCCAATTGGTGGTCGGCGACGTGGCCGATGAGGTCATCGTCGAGCAGTTGGTCAGCGGGCTGACCGGTCCCGACGACGCGGTGGTGCACTTCGCCGCGGAGTCGCACAACGACAACAGCCTGCGCGACCCCTCGCCGTTCATCACCACCAACATCGTAGGGACCTACGTGGTGCTGGAGGCGGTGCGCCGGCACGGCGTGCGGTTGCACCACATCTCCACCGACGAGGTCTACGGCGACCTGGAGTTGGATGACCCGGCCAAGTTCACCGAGGCCACCTCCTACCGCCCGTCATCTCCTTACTCGGCCAGCAAGGCCGGGGCCGACCACTTGGTGCGGGCCTGGCAGCGCTCTTTCGGGGTCGCCGCGACGATCAGCAACTGCTCCAACAACTACGGTCCATGGCAGCACATCGAGAAGTTCATCCCCCGCCAGATCACCAACGTGTTGCGCGGCGACCGGCCCAAGGTCTATGGCGCGGGTGCCAACGTGCGCGACTGGATCCACACCAGCGACCACTCCAGCGCGGTCTTGACCATCCTGGACCGCGGCACGATCGGGGAGACCTACCTGGTCGGCGCCGAGGGCGAACGCACCAACCTCGAGGTCGTCCGGGCGATCTTGCGACTGTGCGACCGCGCCGAGGATGAAATCGACTTCGTGACCGACCGGGCCGGCCACGACCTGCGCTACGCGATCGACGCCACCAGGTTGCGCACCGAGTTGGGCTGGGAACCGGCCTACCCCGACTTCGACGTGGGCCTAGGCGACACGGTGCGCTGGTATGCCGAGCACGAGCAGTGGTGGGGGCCGGTCAAGGACGGCGTCGAGTCCGCCTACGCGGCCCAGGGTCAATGATGGGCGACGCGCCGGTGAATCACGAACTGAGCCTCACACGCACCGCGATCCCAGGTTTGCTGGTGCTGCGCCTGCCGGTCCACGGTGATGCCCGTGGGTGGTTCAAAGAAAACTGGCAACGCGCCAAGATGACCGAGCTCGGCCTGCCCGACTTCGCTCCGGTGCAGCACTCGGTAGCGCAAAATAGTGCGGCGGGCACGACCCGCGGCATCCACGCCGAGCCCTGGGACAAGTTGGTCTCCATCGCCGCGGGCCGGGCCTTCGGTGCCTGGGTCGATCTGCGCGAAGGGCCGACATACGGCGCGGTGCACACGCAGACCTTGGATGAGGCGATGGCGGTCTTCGTGCCCCGCGGCGTCGGCAACTCCTACCAAACGTTGGTGCCGGACACGGTCTACTCCTACATGGTCAACGCGCACTGGTCCTCCGATGCGGCATACACCCACCTCAACCTGGCCGACCCCACGGCCGCCGTGCCCTGGCCGATCCCGCTGGCCGACGCAGTGATCTCGGACAAGGACCAGAATCACCCGGAGTTGAACGCCCTGGCACCGGTCCGCGGGCCGGCGACCGTGATCCTGGGTCCCGATGGTCAACTCGGGACGGCCCTGTCCCAGGTCGTGCCGAACGCACGCCTGGTCCACCAAGACGAGTTGGACCTGGCCGACCCCGACGCTATCGAGCGCTTCGACTTCGGTGACGTGGGGGCGGTGTTGAACGCGGCGGCAAG
>JBGTGC010000083.1:0-2688 GCA_041746935.1 Dermatophilaceae bacterium | reverse complement strand
CCGGGTGCGGCCGGCAGCGCCTGCATACGTGAACATGGTCCGACGATAGTCACTGACGCTCGGTCAACGACCAGGCATCCTCATCCGGGCGCGAGTCGTCCTCGACCTCGGCGTCGAATTGGCTATCGATGGGGTCGAGGTCTGCCTCGGGGGCGGACTCGGGGTCCATGCCCTGCAGCGAGGCCAACGTCGCCTCGAGGTCGTCTGGCTTGACCAGCACGTCGCGGGCCTTGCTGCCCTCGGAAGGGCCGACGATCGCGCGCGACTCCATTAAGTCCATCAGCCGCCCCGCCTTGGCGAATCCGACCCGTAGCTTGCGTTGCAGCATGGACGTCGAGCCGAACTGCGTGGTGATGACCTGCTCGGCCGCTTGCAGCAGCAGGTCGAGGTCGTCGCCGATGTCTTCGTCGACCTGCTTCTTGACGGGCACCGCGGTGACGTCGTCGCGATAGTTGGGCTTCAACTGTCCGGTCACGTGGGTGACGACGGCGCTGATCTCGGATTCGGACACCCAAGCACCCTGCACGCGCATCGTCTTGCTCGCACCCATCGGCAGGAAGAGCGCATCTCCTTGCCCGATCAGCTTCTCCGCACCGGGCTGGTCCAAGACCACCCGGGAGTCCGTCACTGAGCTGGTCGCGAACGCCATCCGTGAGGGCACGTTGGCCTTGATCAGCCCCGTCACCACGTCGACGGACGGGCGCTGCGTGGCCAGCACCAGGTGGATGCCGGCGGCGCGGGCCAACTGCGTGATTCGCACCACCGACTCTTCGACGTCGCGCGGGGCGACCATCATCAGGTCGGCCAGCTCATCGACCACGACCAGCAAGTAGGGGTACGGCTGGAGCACCCGCTGCGAGCCGGCAGGCGGCTCGATCGTGCCCCCGCGGACGGCCTTGTTGAAGTCATCGACGTGCTTGAAGCCGAAGGCCGACAAGTCGTCATAACGCTGGTCCATCTCCTTGACCACCCAGGCGAGCGCTTCGGCTGCCTTCTTCGGGTTGGTGATGATGGGCGTGATCAGGTGCGGGATTCCTTCGTATGCGGTCAGCTCGACTCGCTTGGGGTCGACCAGGATCATTCGCACTTCGTCGGGCGTCGAGCGCATCAACACGGAGGTGATCATCGAGTTGATGAAGCTGGACTTTCCGGAGCCGGTCGCCCCAGCGACCAACAGGTGCGGCATCTTGGCCAGGTTGGCGATGACGTAACCGCCTTCGACGTCCTTGCCCACGCCCATCACCATCGGGTGCACGTTGTTGTGCGCGGCCTGGCTGCGCAGTACGTCGCCAAGCGAGACATTTTCGCGGTCGGTGTTCGGGATCTCGACTCCCACGGCCTTCTTGCCCGGGATCGGGCTCAAGATCCGGACGTCAGCTGAAGCCACGCTGTAGGCAATGTTCCTGGACAACGCGGTGATCCGCTCGACCTTGACCCCAGGACCCAGCTCCACCTCATACCGCGTGACCGTGGGGCCGCGCATAAAGCCGGTGACCTGGGCGTCGACGCCGAAGTCTTCGAGCACCCCGGTCAACGCATCGACCACGACGTCATTGGCCTGCGAGCGCGTCTTGTGCGGACTGCCGGGCTTGAGGACCATGTTGTCCGGCAGGGTGTACGTCACGTCGCCGGCCAACATCAGTTGCTCCACGCGTTGCGGCAACGGAGTGTTGGGCGGGGCTTCCAGGATCTCCGTGTTGGCACCCACTTTGGCCTTGGCGGTGCCTTTGACCGCCACGATCGGCTCGGTGTCATCGCCGCGAGGGGTCTTGGTCTTGGCTTTCGCCGTCGATTCAGCGGCACCGGCCTTGTCTGTGCCAGATTCTTCCGTGCCCTTCATCGCACTCGCCCGCAACGAGCGCCGCTTGCTCTTCTCCACTTCGGCCGCCTGATCGAAGGCATCCTCGCCATCGGTGCTGGCTGCCCGCTTGGCTGCGCTCGATTTGGCACGTGCCTGCCGCGGCACCCCGTCGAATCGGCTCGAGTTGAACAACTGCTCCTCGGCCTCAACCAAACGCTGAGGTATGCGGTGAATCGGCGTCGCGGTCAGCACCAGAAGGCCGAAGACGGCCAGCAGCGACAGCAGGATCGCCGTGCCGATCGCGGTGATGCCGGCCGTGACCGGGGCAGCAACGACGAAGCCCACCACCCCCCCTGCGGCCTGCAAGGCGGGCTGGCCCTCGGCGTAGTCCGGTGACCCTGAGGCCAGATGTGTCAGACCACACGCAGCCATGGCGAGCGCGATGCACGCGACTACGAGTCGATGGTGCACGACGTGCTCGCGGGGGGCTCGCATCATCCGCAGACCAAACACGAACAGGACGACCGGAAGGGCGAGTGCGACTCGCCCAAAGGTCCCTGCGGCCACGGCGTGGATAGCCCCACCGACCGGTCCGGAAAGTCCCCACCATTCGCGCAGCGCGATCACCAATGCAAGCGAAATCAAGACCAGGCCCAGGCCATCCCGGCGATGTTCACGCTCGAGATCCTCATCACCGCCCGAGACGCTACGGGCTGTTCCTCCGGCCACAGTGGCGATTCCCATCCAGGTGCCTTTCAATGCGCGCCACGGTAGTGGACCGCCGGGGTGCGGGGGCTTGCTCGGCCGCTGTGCGCTCGATGAGCCTCGGCGTGACGCGCTCGCGGGCTTGCTCGTGCCGGACCTCGGCGCGGCCCTCTTGGGCGAGC
>JBGTGC010000082.1:0-26016 GCA_041746935.1 Dermatophilaceae bacterium | reverse complement strand
TCACCACCATCACCGCAAACACACCGCGCCTCATGCTCAGCCACCACCTCGGCATACCGATCCCAACCACCATCAGAATCAACCCCCGCCGAACGGACCCCCGACGACTCACACACAGGCACACCACCACCCGTCAGGGATTGCGTTTCGGTGATCGTCGTCATCCCCCAATATTAGTACACATGTTCGATCAATGCAAGGGTTTTCGTCGCGCCGAACGGTCGGGATGGTTGCCACAAACGCCCCGATACGCGAGCTCAGTCGGCCGCAGTCAACCCGGTCATCGTCTCGACCACTGCCTCTAATCGCCGGTGACCCTCAGCACGTGCCGACTTCAATTGCCCACGACCTTCGACGGGAACGATCGCCTCGACATACACCTTGATCTTGGGCTCAGTCCCGCTCGGTCGAACGATGATGCGCGTGTCGTCCTCGGTGTAGAAGCGCACGCCGGGCGTCCCCGGGAGGTCGCCCGTGGGCTGATCCAGGTCTTCCACCGAGCGAACCGAAACACCGCCGATGAGCTCAGGAGGCGACCCCAGAAGCCGCTCCAACATCGAGGGAACCAACGAGAGATCCTCGAGCCGCACGGAGAAGGACTCAGTGGCGTGCACCCCGTGCTTCACCGCGAGCTCGTCCAAGACGTCATCGACGGTACGGTCGTGAGATCGCAAGTCGGCGATCAACTCGGCCATCAGTAGCGCCGCGCTGATACCGTCCTTATCAGGCACAGTCGCCGGATCGCAGCAGTAGCCAAGCGCTTCCTCATAGCCATAGGCCAGGCCAGGCACCCGCCCAATCCACTTGAACCCGGTCAAGGTTTCGACCGCGGGCAAGCCAGCAGTCTCCGCCATCGCCCCAAGGAGCCGCGACGACACGATCGAGCGGGCCAGGACGGTGCGATCGCCAGCAGGGTCGATACCCCGAGCAATGAGGTGATGACCGAGCAACCAGCCAACCTCATCGCCGCGCAGCATTCGCCAGCCGTCCTTGTTTGGCACCGCGACCGCACACCGGTCAGCGTCCGGGTCGTTGGCGATGACAGCATCCGGGTGCACCGACTCGGCCAACAGCAAAGCCGCGTCCATCGCCCCAACTTCCTCGGGATTGGGGAAGGCGACCGTGCTGAAGGCCGGATCGGGCTGCTCCTGCTCCTCCACCGGAGCGGGGGCATCAAAACCGACGCGTTCGAAAGCACGACGCACCACGTTGGCCCCCACGCCGTGCAGAGCGGTGTGTACCAGGGACAACTTGCGGGGACTGTCCGGATCGACCACGGCGGCGACGGCCTCGACGTATGCCTGAACCACCTCATCGCCCAGGCGAGTCCACTCTTGATCAGAACGGGCAACCGATGAGGTCGTCGTGACGGCGTCGACGTGTGCCGCGATCTGCGTGTCCGCGGGGGACACGATCTGCGAGCCGTGACCAAGATAGACCTTGTAACCGTTGTCCGTCGCTGGGTTATGGCTCGCGGTCACCATCACGCCGGCGTCGGCTCCGAGATGCCCGATCGCGAAGGCCAAAACTGGGGTAGGAAGTGGAGCAGGCAGGATCAGCGCCCGCCCACCAGCGGCAGCGACCACCTCGGCCGTGTCGATCGCGAAAACATCGGAATTGATCCGTGCATCGAATCCGATCACGACCAGCGGTGAGGGGACATCTCCCTCGTCCTGCAGGTATGCCGTCAGGCCGGCTGCAGCGCGGATCACCACACAGCGATTCATTCGGTTGGGGCCCGCCCCGAGCCGCCCGCGAAGTCCTGCGGTGCCGAAGGCCAGGGTCCCCGCGAAGCGGTCAGCAAGGTCGACAAGATCGCCGTCACCTTCTGCGCGCGTGATCAGGTCATCCATCTCCGCTCGGGTGGCCTCGTCTGGGTCATCCTCGCGCCACGCCCTCGCGCGATCAAGCAGGTCTCCCGCTTCTGTCATTGCAGCCGCCCCACAATCTCAGACAACAGCGTGCTGCACCGCTCCGAAGCAGCCCTTCCCGCTTCGATCACCTCTTCGTGGGACAGCGGTTGGTCACTGATGCCTGCGGCGGCGTTAGTGACCAAGGAGATGGCGAGCACCTGCATACCGGCCTGGCGAGCGGCGATGGCTTCGAGGGTGGTCGACATACCGACGAGGTCTGCGCCCAACCGGCGCGCCATCTCCACCTCGGCTGGGGTCTCGTAGTGGGGCCCACGGAACTGCGCGTAGACACCCTCGTCCAGGGACGGGTCGATCTCGCGGGCCAAGTCGCGCAGCGCTGGCGTATACAGGTCGGTCAGATCGACGAAGTTCGCGCCTTCCACGGGGGAGGCGGCCGTGAGATTGAGGTGGTCGCGGACCAGCACAGGCGTTCCGGGTGCCCACTGCGGTTGCAGTCCACCGCATCCGTTCGTCAATACCAGCGTCGTGCAGCGCGACGCCGCGGCAGTGCGCACCCCGTGCACGACGGCCCGCACCCCGCGACCCTCGTAGAAATGGGTCCGCGTGCCAAAGATCAGCGCGCGACGTTCACTGCCCTCGATCAGTACCGAGGAGATCGTGCCCTGATGCCCGGCCACGGCGGCGGCGCTGAAGCCAGGCACGTCGGTGATGTCCACGGTCGCGGTGGTCTCGCCGATCAGATTGGCCGTGGCACCCCACCCGCTCCCGAGCACCAGAGCGACGTCGTGCCGAGCAACGCCGGTGGCCTCGGCGATGACGCGGGCCGCGTCGCGGGCGACATCGAACGGGTCAACGTCAGGCTCGTTCAGGTTTGCGGGAGGGCGTTGGTCCGAAGGGGCGTGAGTCACCGGGTCAGCGTAGCGATGGTTGGATGGCGAGGTGAGCACTAGTCAACCCAAGGCCATCGTCATCGGGAGCGGACCCGGGGGATACGAAGCAGCGCTGACCGCCGCGCACCTGGGGTGCCAGGTCTATCTGGTCGAACGTGAAGGGATCGGCGGGGCAGCGGTGCTGACCGACTGCGTGCCCAGCAAGGCACTTATCGCCACTGCCGACTTCATGGACCGCTTCACCGCGGCCCGGCGGATCGGCGTCCAGTTCGATGGTGCCCCCGAAAACCAAGGCGTGACCGCGCACGTCGACGACATCAATGCGCGGGTCATGAGCCTGGCCAAGGCTCAGAGCGCTGACATCACGGAGCGCCTCGAAGAGGCCGGCGTCGAGATCATCACCGGTACCGCCGTCGTGCAAGATCGGCGGTGCGTCGACGTCGGGGATCGCCACCTCGATGCCGACGTCATCTTGCTCGCGACCGGCGCTCGCCCGCGCACGATGGACACCGCGATGCCCGATGGGGAGCGGATCCTGACCTGGCAGCAGATCTATACGTTGAACGAGTTGCCGGAGCACCTCATCGTGATCGGCTCGGGCGTCACCGGGGCCGAGTTGGCGCACGCCTACCTTGGGTTGGGCTCGAAGGTCACCCTGGTGTCGTCGCGCGACCGGGTGCTGCCCGGCCAAGACGAAGACGCGGCCAGCCTCCTCGAAGACGTGTTCAGGAGCAGGGGTATGACGGTGCTGAACCGCTCGCGGATGGCGTCGGTTTCGCGCACCCAGAGTGGGGTGCTGGTCATCCTCGAGGACGGCCGCGAAGTGGTGGGCAGTCATGCCTTGTTGGCCGTGGGCTCCTTGCCCAACACCGAAGACATCGGGTTGGTTAAGGCGGGCGTCGAGCTGACGAAATCGGGACACATCGATGTTGATCGCGTCTCCCGGACCAGCGTGCCCGGCATTTATGCTGCGGGGGATTGCACAGGTGTCTTGCCGTTGGCTTCGGTTGCTGCCATGCAGGGCCGCATCGCTATCGCCCACGCGCTCGGCGACGCTGTGGCACCGCTGTCGCTGGGACGCGTGAGCTCCAATATCTTCACCGACCCCGAGATCGCGACGGTAGGCGTCAGCCAGGAGGACATCGACGAAGGCCGTGTTGATGCCCGCGCCGTGATGCTGCCGCTGACCAAGAACCCGCGCGCCAAGATGCAGAACCTCAAGGGCGGATTCGTGAAGATCTTTGCCCGAAAAGGTGGCGACACGATTGTGGGCGGGGTGGTGGTCTCGCCGCGGGCGAGCGAACTGATCTTCCCCATCGCCTTGGCCGTTTCGTCGCAGTTGAGCGTCGACCAGTTCGCCTCGACTTTCACGGTCTATCCGTCGTTGTCGGGTTCGATCGCCGAAGCAGCCCGACAGCTGCACTCCATGGCCGAATAACGTGTGGCCGGGTGGTAGCTGTCGAGCTGTTCTGCGGCACCGCTCGATCACTCGGGCGCGACGATCGCTCGATATGTGCCCTGGGCGAGTTCGTCTTTGCGGGTGTGATCGACCTGCAGATGCGTCCAGTCGGTCGTCCAGTCCTCCACCGAGACGCGGACCAAGTTGTGCGCCGAGGCGAATTCCTTGGACGCCCGGAAGTGGAAATACCCGACCGTGGTGACCGGGTTGTTTTTCTGGTGCGCCGGGATTCGCTCGATGTCCGAGTTCGTGTAGACGAACGAATCAGCGAATGTTGCCGCGGCACCATTGGACTTCACCTCAGTGCCGTTGAGTCCCTCAACCAAGAGGCTCAGCTGGTCCACGTGCAGCGGGCCGTTGTTGGCCACCTGAACCTTGAAGCTGGTGTCCTCGTTCTTGTTGCTCGTGTCGCCGTTGAGCGGGATCACGTCCACGATCGTGATGGTGAGGAAGTTGTGCGGGTAGTCGATGAACTCTTGACTGAGATCTGACAAAGCTCCCATGATGATTTCCTGTCCTGTGTGAGTAGGCCGCGGTTCGGCCCGACCCATTCACAGTGACGCGACGGGGTATGCCGTCGCGAGGGGGAAAACCCTCGCTCCACCCCTACATCCCCGAGTGCGTCTGGGCTCGGTGGTATGCCGCCAGCTCGGTGCGGTTGCGTACCCCGGCTTTGCGGTAGATCCGGGTCAGATGCGCCTCGACGGTGGATTCGCTGATGAACAGGGTGGCTGCGATCTGCTTGTTGCGCTGGCCTGCGCAGATGAGGTCGACCACATGCCCTTCGGTGGTCGTCAGGCCGCGCTCACTCGTCCCGCTGACCCGGTCAAGGGCGTCGGTGGCGAGCTCGAACCACCCCACAGCGTGTTGTTGCAAGAACGAGGCCTGGGTCTCCTTGGCAAGGTCATGGATACGACTTCGACTGCCCGCGCGTAGACCGGCCAACAACGCGAAGTAGCCCACGCGGGAGGCATCTAACGCGTAGCCGAAGTGCGACAAGGTGTGCTTTGCTCGGGTCAGCAGGTCGAAGGCCGTCGGGTGGCCTTCAAGAAGTTGGCGTTGACCGACAGCTGCGAGCAGATGGGCGTCGGCCCACGGAGAGCCGAGGCCTTGGGCTTGGGCGTCCAAGCTGGCGATCAACGCATCGACGTCGTCGCGGGTGCCGCGAAGGGTCGCAACGTGGATCGCCAGTGGCAACACGGGGATAGCGCCCGGGTGGCGGTAGCCCATCCGGTTCAAGCAGCTCAAGGCCTTATCGAGGTGTTCTCGCGCGAGCGTCCAGTCCTGGCTTGATACGGCCACCAGCGCGCGCACGTGATCGGCCATCGCGCGGCGCGGTTGTTCGTGGGCCTCCATGGCCCGCTCATCGAGGCGCTGTGCCAGGGCGTGCGCGGACTCGGCGTCGCCGCGGATCGCGCTGATCACGCCGGCCGGGTAGGCCAGCCACGAAATAGCCCGAGCGTCTGCCCCGTCGCGAGCGGACTCCAACCCCTCCTCCACCTGTTGATTTGCCAGATCGAGATCGCCGGCCGCCAGTGAAACCTGAGCGAGATCGCACAGACGATAGGGACGATGGAATTCCGATCCGTTGCGCTGCGCGCTCCGGTCCATGTCGGTGAGTTTGTCGCGAGCCTGCTCGAGGTGTCCGTCCCAGAGGTGCTGTCGCCCGCGGATCACCTGTGGCCACAATGCGAGTTGGGAGTGAACAACCGGCAAGCTCAGGCTCTCGGCCTCGACGATCAGCGAGTCCTGGCGTTGGCCCAGCAGCAATGAAGCCGTCGAAACGACCGAGGCGGCCTGGGCAGTCAGGACCTTGTCCTCGTGGGCACGGCCGATAGTCAGCGCCTCTTGTCCCCACTTCAAGGCTTCCTCGGGGCGGCCGAAGTGAATGGCCAGCAGCCACGCCAGGAGGCATAGCAGGCGGGCCCGCACAGTGGCTCGATCATCCTCATCGCGCCCTTGACGCAGCGGCGGTACATCCGTCAAGGCAGCGAGGAGGAAGGCTTCTGCATCGGTGAAGTCGAGCACCACACGTCCGGTGATCATCTGGGCCCGCAGCCTGCCCGGCGGCAGTCGAAGAAGCTGTTCATCGGCGATGGCAATGGCACCCGAAAGGTCCCCAGAGGCGGCACAGTGAGTCATCTGAGCCAGCGCGCGTCGCACGCACGACTCCGTCTCGTCCGTGGGGGTAAGACGGACAGCATGACCAGCAAGCTCCGCGGCCAACCCCTGCGCCCCCCGGCGCGCCACCCGGCTCGCTGCCTCCTCGATCTCGCGGGCGCGCGCGCCATCCACGCAGTCGCTGGACCGGGCTAGGTGCACGGAACGGGCGTCTGGATCAGGAACGGCCGTGGCCAGTGCGCTGTGCAGGTGTTGGCGATCAAGCGCATTCATCCCGCCGCGTACCGCAGCAGAGATGAGGGGATGGCTGAACCTCAGGGTGAAGGCTCCAGTGAGGGTGAATATCCCCTCATCCAGGCCGGTATGCAGAGCATCGTCTAGATCTCCGGGCCCCCAGGCCGCTCGAAAAGTTTCGAGGGAACTGGGACCGGCGAGTGACAGAATCCGAGCAAGCCGCAGCATGTCTGGGGCGAAACTGGCGATCTTGCCTGTGAGCACGTCGCGACGAGTGGGGTGAGAACTCAGATGTTGCGAACCTTCTTGGTCCAGCCGTGCGAGTTCGACGGCGAAGAAGGGGTTGCCCTCCGAAGCCTCGCCGGCCTGAATGGCGACCGGAACGGTCGCCTCGGGGACCGCGTCAAGGATGACGCGGCGGATGTCGTGGCGGCTCAGTCCGGCGATGTCCAAACGGTCCTCATCTACTCCCAGGTCGGGCATCTGCGCGATGCCCAGCGCGGCTACTTCGCCGCTGCGTGCCGTGCCGAACAGGACCACCGGTGCCTGAGCGAGCCGCCGCAGGGCAAAACGCAGGGCGTGCGCACTCACGTCGTCCAGGTAGGGCACATCGTCGATCGCGAGCACCACGGGCCCCACCGCGGCGAGGCTCTGCAGATGCTCCAAGAGTCCTCGCGAACGGTCGATGAGGGACATCTGCGAAGTCAGGAACGCACGAGATGTCGGTGGACTCCCAAGGTGCCCAGCAGCGAAGAGATCCTGTAGTCCTTGGGCTGGCGTGTGCTGGTCATCCGCGGTCGGGCGCGTGGTCAGGACGTGCCATCCGGCTGCTATGCATCGACCGAGGCCATAGGTCCAGAGCGTGGTCTTGCCGATGCCCGCCTCGCCCCGCAGCACGAGTGAACGATGGCCGTGCGGAACATCGACGACAAAGGCGTTGATCCGATCGCGCTCGGAAGATCTTCCCACCATGCCGCGTGAGTCCGGGCTTGGACCTGGGCCCAGGGTTGAGCAGTCGCACGTCATCCAGGGGGCAGTGGTCTTCGCGGGGGCAACGATCCGTGCCGCCAGGGTCTCGGTCACGTGATGGAGAGCGCGCAGACGTCTTCGTGATACGTGGTGGGTCTAGGTGAGCTCGCAGATCACGGCGCCGTTGATGACCGTCTGACCGACCTCGGTCTTGAGGCCGCTGACGGTGCCCGACTTGTGGGCCTTGATGGGCTGCTCCATCTTCATGGCCTCGATCACCAAGACCACATCGCCCTCGGCCACCTCGTCTCCCTCGCTCACGACAACTGCGACCACCGTGCCCTGCATCGGAGCGGTGACCGAGTCACCCGAGGCAGCCGTTGTCCCAGAGCCGCGCTTGGTCCGCCTCGGAGCCTTCGATCGGCCGCCGCCAGCAGCCCCGCCGCCACCCCCGAGCGACAATCCCGCTGGCACCGAGACCGACAGCCGCTTGCCGTCGACTTCGAGCACGATGTCGGTGCGCTCGGCTGGACCATCGTCGGCATCGGCGCTGGGGCCGGAGTAAGCCTCGATCGTGTTGTTGAACTCGGTCTCGATCCAGCGGGTATGCACGCTGAAGTCTTCGCCGGCAGGGGGCGCAAACGCTGGGTCGCTGACCACGACGCGGTGGAAGGTGAGGGCCGTCGGCATACCCTCGATGACGTATTCGGCCAGGGCGCGTCGGGCGCGGGCTAAGGCTTGCGGGCGGTCGGCGCCGGTCACAATGAGTTTGGCGAGCATGGAGTCGAACGCTCCGGAGATCACGTCGCCTTCCTCGACCCCGGAGTCCACGCGCACGCCGGGCCCGCTCGGGGTGCGATAGGTAAGGACGCTGCCGGGCGCGGGGAGGAAGTCGCGTCCGGGGTCTTCGCCGTTGATCCGGAACTCGATGCTGTGACCGTGGGCGGGAGGCAAGGAGGTGAAGGTCAGCTCTTCGCCGTTAGCGATCCGGATCTGCTCCAAGACCAGATCGACCCCGGTTACCTCTTCGGAGACGGGGTGCTCGACCTGCAAACGCGTGTTGACCTCGAGGAAGGAGATCGTGCCGTCGGACCCGACCAAAAATTCGACCGTGCCGGCGCCGACGTAGTTGGCCTCGGTCAGGATCGCTTCGGAGGAGGACACCAACTGCTGGGTCTGATCCGCGCTCAAGAACGGCGCAGGAGCCTCCTCGACCAGCTTCTGGTGGCGACGCTGCAAGGAGCAGTCCCGGGTCGAGACGACAGCGACGTTGCCGTGGGTGTCGGCCAGGCACTGCGTTTCCACGTGCCGCGGCTTGTCGAGATAGCGCTCGACGAAGCACTCGCCGCGACCGAAGGCACCTTCGGCCTCGCGGACCGCGGCCTCGAACATGTCGGGAATTTCCTCCCTGGTGCGGGCCACCCGCATCCCGCGACCGCCGCCGCCGAACGCGGCCTTGATCGCCACCGGCAAACCGTGCTCGTCGGCGAAAGCCACCACCGCATCAGCGTCCGGCACGGGGTCCTTGGTGCCCGGCACCAACGGGGCCCCCGCAGCCATCGCGATATGCCGTGCCTTGACCTTGTCGCCGAGAGAGTCGATGGCCGCTGGGGGTGGGCCGATCCAGATGAGATCGGCGTCCATCACGGCCTGGGCAAACGTGGCGTTCTCAGACAGGAAGCCGTATCCGGGGTGGATCGCGTCCGCGCCGGCCTGCTTGGCGACCTCGATGATCTTGTCCTGAACCAAGTAGGACTCGCCGGGGGTGTTGCCGCCCAGGGCGTACGCCTCGTCGGCAATCTTGACGTGCAGCGCGTTGCGGTCCGGGTCGGCATACACCGCCACCGACTCGATCCCCGCGTCGGTGCAGGCGCGCGCGATCCGGACTGCGATCTCGCCCCGGTTGGCAATGAGGATCTTGCTGATCGGCATGTGCGTCACCCTAGTACGGCGCGTGGCTCCGTCGCGGGATCGCGAGGTGCGTCGGTTAGCGGGAGGCCAGATCGTCGCGGCACCGCGATTCCAAGTCGGCCAACTCCTGCAGGGACTTGTCGATGTCGGCGCGACGCCGCTGTAGGTCAGCACGGCGATCACCGATCTGCGACAACAAGTACTCGAGCTGGCCGACCTCACCGGGCTGCTCGTCATACATATCGATGATGGTGCCGATCTCCTCCAGCGGGAATCCCAACCGACGTCCCCGCAGGATGAGTCCGAGCCGGGTCCGATCGCGCCGCAGATAGCGCCGTGTGGTGCCGCCCGGGCCGACGCGCTCAGGGGCCAGCAAGCCGAGATGCTCGTAGTGCCGCAGCGCGCGGTGCGTTACCTCGAAATCGTCGGCCATCTCAGCGATCGTCCACGGTCCCTGGCTTGTCATACCCCTGATTTTGCTTTACCTTGACGTTTACGTCAAGCAGCCAGAGTGGGTATGCAGGAAAGGTCGGCCGTCCATGTACGAGTTGAGCGAAGATCATGAGGATTTCCGAGCGTTGGTGCGCGACTTCGCGGCCCAACAGATCGAGCCGCACGTCGGCGACTGGGACGCCCGCTCCCACTTCCCGACCGAGCTCGTGCCGGCGATGGGGGAGTTGGGACTGTTCGGCTTGCACGCCCCCGAGGAGTTTGGCGGCGCAGGGCTCGACGAAGGCGGCTTCACCTACCTCTGCGTGGCTATCGAAGAGCTTGGGCGGGTCGACCAGTCGATCGGTATCACGCTCTCGGCCGGGGTCGGTCTAGGGATCAATCCGATCCTGACCTACGGCACGCAAGAGCAGAAGGAGCAGTGGCTGCCCGATCTCATCGCTGGTCGGTCGCTCGCAGGCTTCGGGCTCACTGAACCGGAAGCAGGTTCAGACGCTGCGGCGAGCAAAACCCGCGCGAACCTGGCCGATGGACAGTGGACGCTCCACGGTTCCAAGGCCTTCATCACCAACTCCGGCACCGACATCACCTCCCTGGTGACCGTCACCGCCAAGACCGGGGAGAGCGCCGAGGGCAAACCCGAGATCAGCGCCATCATGGTGCCCAGCGGCACCCCCGGATTCATCGTTGAGCCGCCGTATCGCAAACTCGGCTGGCATATCAGTGACACTCACGGGTTGACCTTCGATGGTGCCCAAGTGCCCGAAGCCAACCTCCTCGGCGTGCGCGGGCAAGGTTTCAAGCAGTTCCTGAAGACCCTCGACGACGGGCGGATCGCGATTTCTGCGCTCGCGCTGGGTTGCGCGCAGCGGATGCTCGAGGAGGCCACCGAATACAGCAAGACCCGGATCGCCTTCGGGCGACCGATTGGGGCCAACCAAGGCGTGTCCTTCCAAGTCGCTGACCTCGCCGTGATGGTGGAGTCTTCGCGCCTGCTGACCTACAAGGCAGCATGGCTCAAGGACGAGAACGAGGCCGGCAGACGCAGCGTCGCTGAGGTCAAACAGGCCGCGGCCATCGCCAAGTTATATTCGACCGAGGCCGCGATGAGCGCGACCCGGATCGCTACGCAGGTCTTCGGTGGCAACGGCTTCATGGAGGAATATCCCGTCGCGCGGTTCTATCGCGACGCCAAGATCTTGGAGATCGGCGAGGGCACCTCGGAGGTGCAGCGCATGCTGATCGCACGCGGGCTGGGCCTGCCGGCGTGAGCCCGAGCGAGCCTGAGACCTCGCCGGCGGCGGACCCCCTAGTGGCAGATTTGCGCCAGCGGCTCCAGGCGGCACACGAAGCCACGTCGGCACCCGATGAGCGGGGACGGGCCAAGCTCGAAGCTCAACAAAAAATGGCGGTTCGGGAACGGATCGACCAGCTCCTCGACGCTGACACCTTCGTCGAGGACGGGCGCTACGCCAACGCCACCACCCCTGGCCTGCCCGCCGATGGCGTGGTCACCGGGCACGGTGAGGTCGATGGGCGGCCGGTCATCCTGGTGGCGAACGACCCGACGGTCAAGGCCGGTTCGTGGGGGGCCCGGACCGTCGAGAAGATGATCCGAGCCACCGAGAGCGCCCTACGCGAGGAGTTGCCACTCTTTTGGCTGGTGGACTCCGCCGGGGCCCGGATCACCGACCAAGTGCAACTGTTCCCTGGCCGACGCGGTGCCGGGCGGATCTTTCACAACCAAGTGGCGTTGTCGGGCAAGGTGCCACAGATTTGCTGCCTGTTTGGTCCCTCCGCTGCGGGCGGGGCGTATATCCCGAGTTTCACCGACCTGATCATCATGGTCGAGGGCAACGCCTCGATGTATCTGGGCAGTCCGCGGATGGCCGAGATGGTGGTGGGGGAGCAGGTCTCGCTGGAGGAGATGGGCGGGGCGCGGATGCACTGCACCGTCTCTGGCGTGGGAGACGTGCTGGCCGCCGACGACACTGAGGCGATCGAGCTCGCCAAGCTCTACTTCTCCTATCTGCCCGACAACTGGTCCTCGCCGACGCCGCGTTACTCCGTGGAGGAGCCGTCACTTCCGCTGCGCCGAGACGTCATCCCGGAGGCCGAATCCGTGCCGTTCGACGTGCACGAGGTCATCGACGGCCTGATCGATGAGGACAGCTTCTTCGAGATCAAGGAACTCTTCGCCCCTGAGTTGGTGATCGGGCTGGGCCGGATGGGCGGCGAGACCGTCGGCATCGTGGCCAACAACTCGGCGGTCAAAGGCGGGGTGCTGTTCACCGACTCGGCCGACAAGGCGGCGCGCTTCATCTGGCTCTGCGATGCCTACGGCATCCCCCTGATCTATCTGGCCGATGTACCGGGCTTCATGATCGGCTCAGAGGTCGAGCGCGGCGGGATCATCCGGCACGGTGCCAAGATGGTCAGCGCCGTGGCTGAAGCGACCGTGCCGCAGTTCTGCGTGGTGCTGCGCAAGGCCTACGGTGCGGGGCTCTACGCCATGGGGGGGCCCGGATTCGGCCCGGACGCGACCCTCGCACTGCCCACCGCCCGGATCGCGGTCATGGGACCTGAAGCGGCCGTCAACGCGGTGTATGCCGGCAAGATCGCTGCGATCGACGACGAGAATGAGCGCGCGGCCTTCGTGGCGGCAAAGCGGGCCGAGTATCTGGAAGATGTCGACCTCGAGCGTCTCGCGGCCGACTTGGTGATCGACGGTGTGATCGAGGCTGAAGACCTGCGCAGTGAGCTACTGCGACGGCTGCGGTATGCGGCGCGGCGCGAGCGGCACTTCGCGACCCGACGGCGGGGCATACCCCCGGTTTAGGCGCTGGGGTAGGGGTCGGGACGTAACTCGTGCCAGGCGATGCCGAACCGCATCAGCAGGGTGCGCAGCAGGGGCAAACTGACCCCGACTACGGCGTGATAATCACCTTCGATGCGTGTGACGTAGGGGCCGCCCAGGCCGTCCACGGTGAAAGCGCCGGCCACATGTAGGGGTTCACCGGTGGCGATGTAGGCATCGATCTCGGTGTCACTGAGGTCCGCGAAATGGACGGCGGTGGACGCCACATCACCGACTTCACGGGGCCTTTTAGCGTCGCCGTCCGCATCGCCTCCGCGCCGATCGATGAGCCAATGACCGCTATGGAGCACTCCACCGGACCCGCGCATGTCCCGCCACCGGCGCCGCGCCTCCTGCTCGGTGTGCGGCTTGCCTTGGACCTCGCCGCCGAACTCCAGCACCGAGTCACAGCCGAGCACGACATCTGCTAGATCGTTGGCGCCGAGGGCGGCCGTCACGTTCCGACATTTGGCCTGGGCAAGGAGCAAGGCCACCGCGGGGGCGGCCAGCGGGCCACCCTGTCTCTCCACGTCGGCCACCAGCGGATCTTCGTCGACGTCCGAGACCACTACTCGAGGATCCACCCCCGCCCTACGCAGCGTGCTTAGACGCCCACTCGACGCAGAAGCCAACACGAGATTGATCACGGGAGAACGTTAGCGTGGGTGGACCAAGCGAAGTCTACGATGCCCCATAAGCCATGCCATTCGGTCGACGAAAAATCTCCGAAGCCTACTACCCGCAACCTTTGATCGTCGAAGTACCCCCCGCTTGCGATGTGCTGGTAGCGCTTTACGCTAGAGACGCCGTATCGGTGTCGTCGCTCACCTAGCGCCGACCCTGCACTCACGAGAACTTCACCGAAGGAGAGCACATGAGTACGCACGACGAGCACGCGACTCCCGCCGCTAGTGGTGGCAAGGACGTCAGCTGGACCGACCTGGGTCAGGACCTGTGGTCTTACCTCACCGGACGCGGGGCTGCCATCAACTACACCCTCGTGGACATGGCCGTCGAGGTGCCGCGCGACACTGGCCCCGACGCGCCGCGCGCCACGTGGAAGGTGAACGGCACCATCCGTATCACTACCAGCGACGACGAGTCCTCAGGCTCCGACCCGATGCGGGACTGATCGACGATGGCTTTTCGCTTCGGCATCGAGGCCGACCTCAGTTTTTCGATGGAACGCTCTTCTCCCGACGGCGGGGAGACCGAGCACCTGTCCGGCACCGTCAAGGGTAGTGGGCACCACCTAGAGGTCCGCTGTGACGATGTCGGAGCGATGTCATCTGGTTCTTCGCTCCGCGAGGCGCGGATCATTGCCGCCGCGCTCGCGGAGCAAGGCCTGAGCGTGTCGCTGGCAGGGTCCGACGGTCCCATCGTCACGATCGGTGACGTGAAGGCTGGTCTGGCCACACGGCTGGCTACACGGTCCAAGCACATCCGTATCGATGATTTGCGGGCGGCTGCAGGTCTGCGCGGATCGGTCGGCAAAGGGCAGGGTTCGCAGACGAGCATGCTGCCACCGACCACTCTTTTCCCCATTGCACCCACGTTCCGATGGTCGCGCCGCCGAGCCACCACGACGCATGATCCCGATGGCGGTGGACACCCCCGCCTCGTGTTCGCGATGGGCAGTGCGGCGACGGCCAGCGACCCACGTCGTGTCTTCTATCTGCTCCGCGGCGGGACGAAGATCGGTAGCGGCTCAGACTGCGACCTCAAGCTTGCCGGCGTCGAGGAACTCCAAGCAGTGGTCCGTCGCGACCCCAATGACGAATACGTCCTGGTGGCCCAGGGGGGCGCTCTCCCGACCAAGGTCAACGGCGTGACGCTTACCCAGGAGCAGGTTTTGCGCACTGGGTCACGCGTTCAACTCGGGTCGTGGACCATGACCTACACGCGTGAAGAATTCGCCGATCACGGTCGGCCGTTTGGTGGCCGGGCGGGCGGCGAGTTCAGCCGGCAGAGGGACCAGCCTCCACCGACGTACAAGAAGTAGGGCGCAGCGAGTCTGGAGTCGGCAGCGCCTCGATCATCCTGTTTCTCCGTCGACAAAGCACCATCGCCATGCTTCGCCGGGTTCGAAGCTCTCCATGACTGGGTGGCCGGATTCGCGGAAATGCGCGCTCGCGTGCCCGCCTACGGAGGAGTCGCAACACCCGACGTAGCCGCACGTCATGCATTTGCGCAGGTGCACTGACGCCAAACTCCTCTCCTGGCACTGCTGGCAGGTCGGTGACTGCGCTGCGATGTCGTCGGGGGCGTCTGCGAGGTGCTCACATCCACCCTCCAAAGCCACCGGCGCCCGCACGGTGGCGCCGCCTTCGTCATCTCGGCGATCATCATCGGACAGGTCCAGAACCGATTCCTCGATGTCGAGTTGCTCGAGCAGCCGACCCAGGAGGTCGTGTTCCGCCGCGCCTTGATCGCGCAGTCGCACCAACTCATCCCGCTCGGCGGCCATCATGATCATCCGCACCCGCCGGTAGGCATCCCCAGGGGTCTCGCTGTAGTCCGCGCCGCGCGGCCCGACCCGCTCCCACATACGGTTCGTCCGTCGTTGTGCTTCTTGCCGCAACTGCTTGTCGAGTACATCGGTCTCGCCCTCGCGAGCATCCAGCGCCGCTAAGCCCGCGGTGACGGCGTGCTCGGTCAGCACCGCTTGCTGCAACGCATCCTCGCGCGCGTCGGGTCCTTCGACGCGCAACCGACGTGCCAGCAAGGGCAGCGTCAAACCCTGTATCCCGAGCGTCCCGATCGCGACCACTAAGGCGATGAAGATGATGGCTTGGCGGTTGTCCACTTCGGCGGGGATCAGGAAGGCAGCCGCCAAGGTCACCACACCCCGCATACCCGCCCAGGACACCAGAGCCAACTCCGCCGGGGGAAGCCCGGGCTCACTGGCTCGCCAGGACAGCAACCAGCGCGAGGGAAAGACCCAGAGCGGACGCAGCACGATGACGACCACCAAGATGACCACGGAGGTCAACAGGACTCGACCTAGAGACATGCTGTCGTTCTGCGTGCTCGTCACGATGTCGTGCATCTGCAAGCCGATCATCAAGAAGACCGAACTCTCCAGGATGAACTGCACGCTGGCCCAGTTGGTGCGTTCGGACAGGCGCGAGCGGGCGTTCTGCAGGGTCAACGCCCGATGGCCGAGGATCAGGCCGGCCGTCACCACCGCAAGGACGCCCGAGGAGCCCAACGCCTCGGCGGGCAAGAAGGCCAAGAAGGGAATGGTGAACGACATCGCGGTGTCCAGTTCGGGCCCGAGTCGGCGCATCCGCAGGAAGGAGGCGATCGAGGCCACGGCCGTCCCGATAGCAACGCCACCGACCACCGCCCAGACGAAGTTGAGCAGCACCGTCCAGGCGGTGACCTCGTCGGTGGCCGCGGCGACCAGCCCGTGGCCACTGCCCAGCCCGGCGATCGCCAAACCGGTGCGCAACGCGACCAAAGCCGTCGCGTCGTTCAACAACGACTCGCCCTCCAAGATGGTGACGATCCGCCTCGGAAGGCCGATCTTGCGAGCGACTGCAGTGGCCGCGACCGCGTCGGGCGGGGCGACGATGGCTCCCAGGGCGAAGGCCAAGCCAAACGAAATGGGCAGCATCGCGTGCGCCACCACGGCCACGCCGAGGGCGGTAAAGAGAATCAAGCCGACCGAGAGCGACAAGATGGCGGCCCGGTGCCGGGTGAAGTCCACCAGCGAGGTTCGGATGGCTGCGGCATACAACAAGGGCGGAAGCAGTCCGAAGAGGACCATGTCCGACGTCAACTCGATCTGCGGGATGAATGGCAGGTACGAGCCGATCACCCCGACGACGATCAAGAGTGGGGGCGCATTCCAGCCCCGCCGCTCGGCCAGTCCGGCGACGAGCACGGCGATGCCGGCCACCAGGACCAACGTCAGGGCAATGCTCATGCCTGACTTAACACCGCCGAGCGTAAGACATCCAACCCGACCCCGCCCAGGTCAAGGGCGCGCCGGTGGAAGGCGGCGAGGTTGAAGTCGTCGCCCTCACGTCGTTGCACTTCGTCCCGCAACTCCAACCAGAGCCGCTCGCCGACCTTGTACGACGGGGCCTGTCCGGGATACCCGAGGTAGCGATCGAGCTCGAACCGGACGAAGTCCTCGGCCATGTTCACGTGGTTATTCAGGTAGGCCCAGGCTTTGTCGTAGGACCACCGACCGCCGCCGACCTCCGCCGGCGCGTCGAGCTCGCAGTGAACCCCGATGTCGATGACGACACGCGCCGCCCGCAACGACTGGGCGTCCAGCAAGCCCATCCGCATACCCGGGTCATCGAGATAGCCGAGATCGGACATCAGCCGCTCGGCATACAAAGCCCAGCCCTCGCCGTGTCCGGAATTCCAACAGGCCAATCGGCGCCAGCGGTTCAGGGTGTCCTGGCGCAACGTGGTCTGTGCAATCTGCAGGTGATGTCCGGGCACCCCCTCGTGATAGACGGTGGTCAATTCACGCCACGTGGTGAACGTGGTGACTCCCGCGGGCACAGACCACCACATGCGTCCAGGGCGGGAGAAGTCCTCGCTGGGGCCGGTGTAGTAGATGATCCCGGTCTGGCTGGGCGCGATCATCGCTTCGATCTGGCGGATCGGCTCGGGAATGTCGAAGTGGGTGCCAGCCATCGCGGCGATCGCCTCGTCCGCGGTCGACTGCATCCACGTCTTGAGGGCGTCCGTGCTCTCGAGCTGGTATTTCGGGTCGGCATCCAGAGTCGCAATGGCCTCCTCGATGGTGGCTCCAGGCTCGATCTGCTCGGCGACCTCGAGCATCATCGCGGTGATCCGGCCCACCTCGTCCTGGCCCCACCGGTAGGTCTCGGCAAGGTCGACCTCGGTGCCGAGGAAGGCACGGGAGCGCAGTCGGTAGCGCTCGATTCCCGCAGCATCGCTGTGCGGAGCCTGCGGGAGCAGTTCGCGCTCCAACGTGTCCGCCAGCTCGGCGAAGGCTGCGTTGGCCTGGGCAGCGGCGGACTCCAGCGCCGTATGCATCTCGCTCGGACTGGTTCTCGCGTCGGCGATGAGCGCCGAGAAGGTGCTCGAGCTCGGGTCGGCCTGAGCCCGACATTGCCCCGCGACTCTCACGACCTGTCGGCGAGGAGCAACGGCACCGCGCTCAGCGCTGTAGAGCAGAGCGTCGGCATAGGCCGCCAAGGCATCGGGCACGGCCTCCAGCCGAGCCAGGATCCACTCCCAATGCTGAGGCGTGGCGGTGGCCATCAGGTCGAAGGCGTCGCGCACGGACTGGACGGGGCAGTCGAGCACGTTCAGTGGAGTCGGATCGATGCCATCGATGACGCGACTGAGGCTGAGCTCGCTGACACTGAGCTCTTCGCGCAGCGCTGCGGCGGTGACGGCGTCGACGGGGTCCCGCGGGGTGTCGCCGTCGGTTGCCGCATCCAACAGTGCTGCGGTACGCCGAGTCAGATCGAGCGCCCACTGGGTGCCGTCCATGCCGAAGTCGTCGAAGCGGTCCTCGTGCCCGGCTACGCCGAGGTAGGTCGCCAGAATCGGGCTCAAGGCAATCTGGGCCGCCAGGTAGTCCTCGGCGATCACGTCGATCGTGCTGGGATCACGCAGTCCGGAGATGCTCGATTGAGGTTTGCTCACTGGGGCAAAGTACTACCTCGGGTCTACGGCACTCTCGACCACATCGCAGGCCAGCGTGAAGTCCGTCAACGTGGGACGGTCCAGCCCGGGCGTGGACGTGGACGCTCTGCACGATCGAGGCGGGCGACCCCATCGAAGTCATCGACGTGCCCGAGCACGACATCGACCCTCTTCCGCGCCCGGTATGGCGATCGGTCCGCTCTGCTCAATCGCCTGGAGCGCCCTGAGAAGGCGACTTTCAGCGAGGGCTGACCGACCCTTGCCACGCACCCGGCCCGGGGGAGAGCCGGGGGCGAGCGGCTCGGCCGCGCGAGTTCCACAACGATCGGCTGCGCTCGCCGGAGCTGGCCGAACCAGACGAATTCATCATGGTCACCACCGCGACGACAGCCGCGGTCTCGGCGTCGGTCGGCCGCCCGGTGATCCGCAGCGCAGGCTGGTCCGCGCTCATAGCGGGATGTTCCCGTGTTTCTTCGGCGCCCGATTGGCTCGCTTAGTGCGCAACGTCCGAAGCGCCTTGATGATCTGCACCCTCGTCTGAGCCGGCGCGATCACCGCGTCCACGAAGCCCCGCTCGGCCGCGATATACGGATTGGCCAGGGTGTCTTCGTACTCCTGGATGTGCCGGGCGCGCTCAGCGTCGACGTCGCCGCCCTCGGCCGCGACCTGCGCCAACTGCTTGCGATACAAGATGTTGGCGGCACCCTGGGCTCCCATCACGGCGATCTGCGCGGAGGGCCAGGCGAAGTTCACGTCGGCGCCCAAGTGTTTGGAACCCATGACGTCGTAGGCACCGCCGTAGGCCTTGCGGGTGATGACGGTGACCAACGGCACGGTCGCCTCGGCATACGCGTAGAGCAGCTTGGCCCCGCGGCGGATGATCCCGCCCCATTCCTGGTCGGTGCCGGGCAGGAACCCTGGCACGTCGACGAAGGTCAGGATCGGAATGTTGAACGCGTCGCAGGTCCGCACGAAGCGGGCCGCTTTTTCGGAAGCATCGATGTCCAGAGTGCCGGCAAACTGCATGGGCTGGTTGGCCACGATGCCCACCGAGCGCCCTTCGACTCGGCCAAACCCGACGATGATGTTGGGCGCAAAAAGCTCCTGCACCTGAAGGAACTCCCCGTCGTCCAGCACGTGCTCCAGGACGGTCTGCATGTCGTATGGCATGTTGGCCGAGTCCGGGATGAGGGTGTCCAGGGTCTCGTCGTCGGAGGTGACCGACATCTCGACGTCCACGTCGAAGGCGGGCGGGTCCTCGAGGTTGTTTTGCGGCAGGAAGGCCAACAGATCCTGGACGTAGGCGATCGCGTCGGTCTCGTCGCTGGCTGCGTAGTGCGCGACGCCCGAGCGCGAGTTGTGCGTGTGGGCTCCACCGAGTTCTTCGAAACTGACGTCCTCGCCGGTGACGGTCTTGATCACGTCCGGGCCGGTGATGAACATGTGCGAGGTCTTCTCGACCATCACGATGAAGTCGGTGATCGCCGGTGAATACACCGCTCCGCCCGCGCAGGGCCCCAACACCAAGGAGATCTGCGGGATCACGCCCGAGGCGTGCACGTTGCGCCGGAAGATCTCGGCATACAGCCCGAGCGCGGCTACTCCCTCTTGGATCCGGGCTCCACCGGAGTCGTTGATTCCGATGACGGGGCAGCCCACCTTCATCGCCAGGTCCATGACCTTGACGATTTTTTCTCCGAAGACCTCGCCCAGAGAACCGCCGAACACGGTGAAGTCTTGCGCGAAGACCGCGACCGGCCGCCCGTCAACAGTGCCGTATCCGGTCACCACGCCATCGCCATAGGGACGGAACTTCTCTTGGCCAAACGCGATGGAGCGGTGTCGGGCCAATTCATCGAGCTCGGTGAAGGAATCCTCGTCCAGCAGTTGGTCGATGCGCTCGCGGGCGGTCTGCTTGCCCCGGCTGTGCTGCTTTTCCACCGCGCGCTGCGACCCAGCGTGCACCGCCTCCTCGCTGCGGCGTCGATAGTCCGCGAGGCGTCCGGCTGTCGTGCGCATCTCGGTGTTGACCTCGAGGCTGGAGTCGTCCATCCGGATAACTTAGCCTTGGTCGGTGGTCAGGCAAGTGTGGGCGCGCCCGCAGTGGCACAGCACGATCGATTCTACGAACCTCGCCTTGTTTGCCGATCCGCGACCCGGCGCAGTCGTGGTCGCCGATCACCAAAGTGCGGGGCAGGGGCGCCGCGGTCGAACGTGGGTGGCACCACCGGGGGCCTCACTCGCTGTCAGTGTCGCCATCAGCGCCCCCCCGCCGGCCCTGATCGGCTGGGTCCCCTTGCTCGCCGGCGTTGCGGTGCAACGGGCCCTCGCCGAGCACGAGTACCCCGTCGAGGCGGAGGTGAAATGGCCGAACGACGTGCTCGTCTCTGCAGATGCACCCGGACGCTCCGGCAAGGTATGCGGTGTGCTCGCTTCGGTCCACGAGGCCGCTGTTGTCGTCGGGGCGGGGCTGAACATCGACCAACGCGCGGCCGAGCTGCCCGTACGCAGTGCCACGTCGTGGCGATTGGCCCGCGACGGATCACGTCTGCCGTATTCGGTCCGCGCGACGTGGCTCGAGGCATACCTCGCTCATCTGGGGGCCTTGCTGGAGACGCTGGACGACGACCCGCGTGCGGCACGAGTTGCATACACGCAGGCATGCTCCACCCTCGGCAAGGACGTGGTGATCGAACTGGCGGCCGGCAGGGTTCGCGGACGGGCCTGCGGGATCGACCGTAACGGAGCGCTCATCCTCGACGAGGGCGGCCGACGCAGCACCCATCACGTCGGCGATGTCGTTCATCTGCACAGATAACCCGCGCCCGGTTAGCGTTGACATTCATGAGCACCCAGCCCAGTTTTCTCCTGGTCAGCCGCAGCGGCCGTGGCGACCACATCGTCACTGTCTCGCTGGACCGACCTCAGGCGATGAACGCGATCTCCACTGCGTTCGCCGCGCAACTGGCTGACGTGACGCGCGAGTTGTCCGCAGACCGCACCGTTCGAGTCGTCATCCTGGGGAGCACGTCCGCCAAGGCCTTCTGCGTCGGGGCAGACCTCAAAGAGCGCCAGCACATGAGTGAGGCCGACCTCATGGCCCATCGGGCGATTAGCCGAGGAGGATATCGGGGGGTGCTCGACTTGCCGATGCCCACGATTGCAGCCATCGAGGGCTATGCCCTGGGCGGTGGACTGGAGTTGGCCCTGGCCTGCGACCTGGTCGTCGCTGGTCGGGGGAGCACGGTGGCCCTGCCTGAGGTCTCTGTCGGCCTCATCCCCGGGGGCGGCGGCACCCAATTGTTGACCCGGAAGGTGGGGTGGTCCCGTGCAGCGTCTATGATTTTCACCGCTGAGCGCCTCGACACCGCCACCGCAGCCGCACGTGGGGTCATTGACTACGTCACCCCCACTGGCGGTGCCGCTCAGCGGGCAATGGAGTTGGCTGAGGCGATCGCAGCGAACTCACCGACGAGTGTGCGCAACGCAAAGGCTGCAATGCGTGCCGGATTAGATGTTGGTCTAATGTCCGGACTCGAAATCGAAGATGCTCAATGGCGTGCAACCGCCAAAGATGAAGACCGCCGTGAGGGCATTGCTGCGTTCAACGAAAAGCGTTCACCGAAGTGGCATACCCTTGTCGCAGAAAGGGACTAGGATAACCATATGATGCGGGTTCTACTGGCCGAAGACGATGCCACAATTTCGGAGCCGCTTTCCCGGGCGTTGCGGCGCGAGGGATATGCGGTCGACGTGGCTGAGGATGGCCGGGCCGCCCTGACACTGGCGGAGGGGGAAGCTCCGGACCTCGTCATCCTCGATATCGGATTGCCGTACCTAGACGGCCTCGAGGTGTGCCGACGCATGCGCCAAGAAGGGCTGACCTGCCCGGTCTTGATCCTCACGGCGCGTGGCGACGAAGTAGATACGGTTGTCGGCCTCGACGCCGGCGCCGATGACTACGTGACCAAACCATTCCGTCTAGCCGAGCTTCTGGCGCGGGTGCGCGCTTTGCTGCGCCGAGGCAACGACAATCGCGACGTCGGCGATCGGCCCATCGCGGTCGACATCAAAGCACGGCGTGCCTTCTTCCGCGGTCAAGAGGTCTCGTTGACCGCCAAGGAATTCGACTTGCTGCGCGTCTTGACTCGCGAGGAAGGCAGGGTCGTGCCTAGGGAGACCCTGATGCTTGAAGTCTGGGACAGCTGGTTCGGTTCGACAAAAACGCTGGACATGCACATTTCGGTCTTGCGCAGAAAGTTGGGCGACGACGCAAATAGCCCCCGCTACATCGTCACGGTTCGGGGTGTCGGGTTCCGATTCCAAAACGAACCCGAGCGCTGACCTGGGTTTTTCGTGCGTCCCGAACTCCGCCGTATAGCGGTGATCATTGGCTTGACTGGCGCGGGACTTGGTCTCGGGCTTGCCCTTTTGACCGTGGCATTGATGATCGGCCAGGTTCCGGAGGGGACTCTGGACGGCGCGCTCCCGGGTTGGGTGTCGCTTCTGGGACTGGCGCTGACGATCGCACTCACGATTGCGTTCACCGTCCCGATGGCCTTGCTGTTGATCAACCGCACGGTGCTCACGCTGACCTTGGCCTTGCATGATTTGGCGCAGCGGGCCGACGACTTCGGTGCCGGGTCCTTCGGCCAAGAGCGTGTCGACGGTACTCCAAACGCATTTGGCCACCCGGCGGGAGGGGACACCGGGGTGACCGAGATCGACACCGTCCGGCACATCATGGACCGCAGCCAGAACACGCTCGCTCGCGCCCTCTCATCCGAGCGGTCTTTTGCTGCCGATGCCTCCCATCAGCTTCGGACGCCGCTCGCCGCGCTGTTGCTTCGACTTGATGAAGTGGTGCATACCGACGACCTCGAGGTCGCCCAACACGAGGCCGAGATCGCGATCGGACAGACCGAACGTCTTGCGGCCGTCGTTGACGACCTCCTGCACCGCACGCGGGCCGGACACGCTGACGGAGGCCGGTCGGTCTCTTTGGACACCGTCCTTTCCGGGCTAGAGCAGGAGTGGACCCCGGCGTTTCAAGCGCGTGGGCGTCAGATCGTCGTGCGAGCCGAGCGCGCCATGATCGTGCGATCCAGCGCTTCATCGATCTCGCAAATTCTGAACACCCTCGTCGAGAACTCCCTGCAGCACGGCGACGGTCTGGTGCAGATCTCGGCCGTGCGCAGCGGACCCTCGGCCTTGTTGGAGGTCCGCGACGAAGGTCGGGGGATGGACCCAGCCTTGGCTCGGCGAGTCTTTGATCGGGCGGTGACCAGCGGCGACGGGACCGGCATTGGCTTGTCCGTGGCCCGGGAGACCGCCGAGTCCTTCGGTGGGCGGCTGGAGTTGGCCCAAGCTCGCCCTGCGGTCTTCGCGCTCTACGTTTCGATGGCCCCGGCACCCTGAACGTGCCTTAGCGGGAGGAAGTCTCGGCCGCCAGTTCTGCGGTGAACACGTAGGTGCGGTAGGCCCAGAACCGGAACAGGGTGCCTAAGACCAAGCCCACGCCGTTGCCGCTGGCGTTGTCGGCCAGTTGGCTATCCAGCCCTAGAACGTAGCGGGAGAAGCCTAGGCAGATGACCGCTATCGCCAGGCCGATGATGTTGAAGAAGACGAACAGGGCGAATTCGCGAGTGCGCCCGGCTCTGCGCCGCGCGCGGAAGGTCCAATAACGATTGCCAACCCACGCGAAGATGGTCGAGAACGCAGTTGCGGCGATTTTTGCCCTCAGCGGCATGTCATGCATCGGGCCGACGTCGCCTGCGCCCGGCACACCGAAGACGAAGTAGTTGTACAGCGCGGTGTCCAAAATGAAGCCGGCCAACCCCACCGTTCCGAACTTGGCCACCTCACGGGCGAGGTTGTGATACCACCGCAGTGCCCATCCGCGCAGGGATGAGATGGTCGGATTCACCGCCGCAGCATACGTGGGCGGCCAGTAGGCTTGGCGGGTGGACGACCAAGGCGACGCTGAGACAACCCTGCGCCGATCCGAAGGGGGATTTCCGGTCGTCGGCATCATCGGCGGCGGCCAACTGGCTCGCTTGTGCCAACCGCCAGCGGTGGGCCTTAATGTGACCTTGTCGGTGCTGTCCGAGTCGGACACGGCATCGGCAGCATTAGTGGTGCCCCACTCGCCCGTGGGCGAGTGTACGGACCTGGACGCAGTGCTCGCGTTTGCCCGCGAGTGCGACGTGGTGACCTTCGACCACGAGCACGTGCCGCAATCGGTGTTACGCGCGCTGCAGGCCGCTGGAGTGCATCTGCACCCCGATCCGGGCGCGTTGGTCTACGCACAAGACAAGATCGCGATGCGCCGCCGTCTCAGCGATATGGGGGTGCCGTGCCCGCGATGGACGGTGGTTCAGGTTGCCGCCCACGTCGAAGACTTCGCCGTCGAGGTCGGCTGGCCGATCGTGGCCAAGACACCTCGCGGCGGGTATGACGGTAAGGGAGTCCGCGTCGTCCATTCAGCGGCAGACCTCAGCGACTGGTTGGACCGAGTCGGTGAAGACGCGGCCTCACCCCTGGCGGACGGCATACTCCTGGAGGAGGCCGTGTCGTTCTCTCGCGAGATTGCGGTGATGGTCGCCCGAAGCCCCAGCGGTCAGGCCGCGACGTGGGCGGTGGTGGAGACCGTGCAAGAAGGCGGCATCTGCACAGAGGTGCTGGCCCCGGCACCCGACCTGCCCGAGTCGGTCGCGGTGGCGGCCACCGAGACGGCCCTGCGCATCGCGGGCGAGTTGAACGTGACCGGGGTGATGGCGGTGGAGATGTTCGAGGTGGCTGGGACAAGCGTTGAGCCAGGCTTCTTGGTCAACGAGTTGGCGATGCGACCTCACAACAGTGGGCACTGGAGCATCGACGGCGCAGTGACCAGTCAGTTCGAGCAACACTTGCGCGCGGTGCTCGACTTGCCACTCGGCGACACCCGGTCCCGACAACCCTGGACGGTCATGGCCAACGTCTTGGGCGGAGATCACCCAGAGTTGTATTCGACCTATCGACACCTGATGGCTCGCGACCCTGGATTGCGCGTGCACCTCTACGGCAAGAGCGTGCGACCAGGGCGCAAGATCGGCCACGTCACCACCTACGGTGACGATCTGAGCGACCTGCGCTCGCGAGGACGACACGCCGCGGACTTCTTGCAGGGAGTCATCGATGAATGAGTCTTCAGTGAATGACTCGCCTGCCCCCGTCGTCGGGGTGGTGATGGGCAGCGACAGCGACTGGCCGGTGATGGAGCAGGCCACCTCGGTGTTGGCGGAGCTAGGCATCGCGTGCGCTCCTGACGTGATCTCCGCTCACCGGATGCCAGAAGAGATGGTCGAATACGGCAGCACCGCGGCGGAGCGTGGGCTCCGCGTCATCATCGCCGGTGCCGGTGGTGCCGCCCACCTGCCCGGCATGCTCGCTTCGGTGACCACCTTGCCGGTGATCGGGGTCCCGGTGCCCTTGAAGTACCTCGACGGGATGGACTCGCTGCTGTCCATCGTCCAGATGCCCTCCGGTGTCCCGGTCGCCACGGTCGCGATCGGCAACGCCCGCAACGCCGGCCTGCTGGCCGTGCGCATCCTCGGGGCTGCCGACGCG
>JBGTGC010000081.1:0-3769 GCA_041746935.1 Dermatophilaceae bacterium | reverse complement strand
GAAACCAAGGCCGTGACCCAGTTGTGCGAACACCTCAACGCCACGAACACGACCTACCCCAGCACCAACCGCGTGCTGCGCTACCACGTCAAGGAACGGCCCTGACCCTGCAAGAACTATCGCACCATGTCAGGAGTCCTGAGCACGAGGGCGACGACGTCGTCTTCATCACCGACGTCACGCTGCCCGACTGCACCACGGTGTCGCGCGGCGAGACTGTGGAGAAGGTGTGGCGGTTCAGAATGCCGGGACGGTCCCGTGGGAGGGCTACTCGCTGCGCCGGATCGACGTCTCGCTGAGCTTGGACGACTGTCAGACGGTGGCTTTTGTCCCGATTGAGTCCACCGAGCCGGGAGACTTCGTGGATGTGCCGACCGACGTAATGGTGCCCGATGAGCCTGGATTGTGCTTTGCGCGGTTCAAGATGACCGATGCCGACCGCGTCGATGCCTTCCCCTCGGACGCCGTGTTACGTTCCAAATCATCGTGGAATAGCCTCAACTGCTATGACGCGATCAGCTTCGTCTCCCACCCCGGAGACCAAGTCGTGTGCGTCGTGCGGACGGCGGATCGAGTGGCGCAAGAAGTGGGAGCGCGACTGGGACCAGGTGAAGTACTGCTCGGCAGGATGTCGCAAGCGCGGCGTCACCGACACCGACCGTGCCCTCGAGCAGTCCATCGTGAGTTTGCTGGCCGCCCGCAAGAGCGGGGCGACCATCTGCCCCTCGGAGGCCGCGCGGGTAGTCGCCGGCAACGAGGGACTAGCCGAAGATGCGTGGCGAGCGTTGATGGAGCCTGCCCGACGAGCGGCCCGAAGGTTGGTCACCTCGGGGCAGGTGGAGATCACCCAAGGCGGCAGGGTGGTCGATCCATCTACGGCGCGTGGGGCAATCCGGGTCCGCGTGGCTGCTGGCCCCAGGTGAGTGAGGGCACGTTCACCTACGACAACCGGACCGGTCGCCCGCCGGGTCGCTTTGTGAGCGCCCTGAGCCGGGTCCTGCCGGGAGTGGCAAGGGTGTGGAGCCAGGCCGAGCCGTATGCCGACGCTTGGCGGGAGCACAACCTGGCTGCGCTGCGTCGGCCCGGACGGCGGTGGATCGTGCTCGGCGACTCGATGTCGCTCGGGGTGGGTGCCTCGGCATACGACCTCGGGTGGGTGGGGCAGCTAGCCGATCGGCTTGCCGCCGATGGCCACGACCTGCAGGTGATCAACTTGTCGTCCACTGGGGCGCGGGTGCGCGATGTCATCGATCAGCAACTCCCGGTGCTATCTGCGCTGGGGAGTCACGGCGACGATCTGGTCACGGTGATGGTGGGCTCGAACGACCTCTTCGCTGGCCGGGTGCCACGCACGGCTCTGCCGTCGGCATACGCCGAGCTGGTGGGGATGGTCCCCAAGCGCTCGGTGGTCGCAACCTTGACCCAGCCGCCGAGTGCTGCGGTTCGCGCCAATGAGCACGTCGAGCGGGGGGCCGCGAGCGGTGCCATCGTGATGGTGGACCTACGCGTCACTGGACCCTCCTCGTGGAAGGGTCGATTGGCTCCAGACCTATTCCACCCCAACGACTCAGGGTATGCCGCCATCGCGACGGCCTTCGAACCCACGGTTCGCGGTCTCCTCGATGCCTGATTGCTCACCGCTCTCCTCAGCCATCAGTCGCAAGAATCTCGGTATCACCGGCTTCTTGGAGCCCCTCCGTAGGGATATCAATTCCACTCACAGGAGGCACCATCATGGCTGCACTGGCCACCGACTATCACGTGCTCGTCTACGGCAGCCCGACCGGCTACCAGACGAATCGGGCGCAGATCCAACTGAGCGACAAGTCCGGCAAGTCCATCGCGTGGATTCGCTTCAACGATCCGGGTATGGCGTTCGAGCAGGACTACGAGAGCAGCGGCATCATCCGGATGCACCTGCCCTCGACCATGTTCCAGAGCGTGCTCGACCTGCTGCGCAACGAGGACGGCACCTACATCTACATGGCGGCAGGGCGCGCGTTCCTCGGCACCTCGAAGGAGCCCATCGGCGAGGGCGAAAGATCATCTGAAGAGATGTCCTTGATCAGGCACTCATTGTGCTCGACTTCGTGCCTGATCTGGCCATCGTCGTCCGTCCAGTCATATTCGCAGACGTCGAGGACTCCGGTATGTCGATAGCCCAGCCGGACGTACAGTCGTGCGGCTCGGGGGTTGCCGTCGCCGACACCCATGGCAATCTGCCCCGGCTCCGCCGCCAGACCTCCCCCTCCGCAGCGGCCATCAACGCCCTGCCAACCCCTTGACCGCGGTGCTCGCGGCGTACCTGGAGGTGATTCACCTCGACCGCCTCCGGGAACTCGGCTCTGGCGTTGATCCCCACACAACCGTGCCACTGGATCATCGCCCACCCGAGCGGATCGGCGTCAGCCCACGCAACCAGGTATGTCGCGGAGCCGTCGCGCTGCCGGGCGTAGTGCGACTCATACACGTCGCCCGGCAGCGACGCATGCAAGTGTGCCAAGTCCCGTGGGGAACATTCACGGATCCCCATGCTCACGGGCTATCGATCCTCGCCAGGTGTGCGCCACCGCAAGCCAGGGAACCGCGCGAAGTCACGATCGTTGGTGACAAACACCGCCCCGTGCTGGATCGCCAGGGCGGCATATGCAGCGTCAGCGACCAGATTTCCCCTGGCCTGGACCGCCACGCACAGTTCCCGCAGAAGGGTCCAGAAACCCGGTAGTGGCGTCAGTAGGACGACCCCGGGGTGACCCACGATCGGGTCGAGCACCTCCACAGCCCGGCTAGTGGAAACGGGCGGATCGAATACTCCTGGATGGGTCAGGATGCGCAAGGTTCCGCACACGACGGCATCACTCACACCGACGGGCTCCGGTGAGGCGATCGCCTGCTCCAGCCACGAGCGTGTCTGCTCATGGTCGAGCGCAGAAGAGTGCACCGCAGCAACGAGCACGTTGACATCGAGGGCGATCACCAGCGGTCCATGAGATCGGCCAGTGCAGCGTTGTCGGAAAGGTCCACCCCGGGTTGCAAACCCCGGCCTTGAATGACGTCCACCCGAAATGGTGGTCGATCAGACGCTGCTGCGTGCGACCGAAGGTGCTCTCGCAGCGCCTCTTCAATCACTGAGGTGATGGTGCGGTCATCGCGCGCCGCATGTTTGCGCACCTCGGCATACAACTCGTCGCGCATGATGATTGTCGTCCGCATATGCCTCAGCATATCAACAAGTCATATCAGCATACGGCGTCAGGTCTGGTCAGGGAATCACGCCGTACACCTGCTCTGCACAGCAATCCCCTACCGAAAGATTCGTTGTACGAAACGAGCGACGAGTTGTACAATCTAGCGATGGCCACCATAAGTGTCAGCGACGCTCGAAACCACCTCCCCGACGCCATGGAGACCGCGCGCACAGAAGCCGTATTCGTGCAGCGTCGTGGTCGCCTTGCTGGAGTGCTGGTGAGCCCCGACCGCTATGAGCAGTTGATGACGGCGCTGGAAGATGCCGAAGACGTCGCAGCCTTCGACGCGGCGATGGCTGAGGAAGGCCCGAACATCCCTTGGGATCAGGTCAAGGCCGACCTCGGCTGGGAGTGAGCAAGTACCGCATCGAGCTGCGCCCGGCGGCGGCTCGTTCTCTGCGCAAGCTCGATCCTCAGGCTCGTCATCGCATCCAGGGCGCAATTGCCCTGCTCGCTCACGATCCGCGACCGCCGGGTGCACGTGCCCTTCAGGGCCGAACGGGGCTCCGTGTCCGGGTTGG
>JBGTGC010000080.1:0-1696 GCA_041746935.1 Dermatophilaceae bacterium | reverse complement strand
GCCGTCCGGTCCAGAGCGACTGATCTCGCCTGCTCTGCACCGCCCTTCGCGGCGGCGGCAGCTGCTGCCGCCCTGGGGGTGATGGCGTCCGAGACCGAGTGCAGGGCGGAGGCAGCGGAACTCATCACGCTGCCTTTGACGCTGTCGCCGCGAGCAGCGATGGCGTCGCCAGCGGACTTTGCTTTGTGCGTGGCCTTGTCTTTGGCCACATCAGTCTTGGTGCGAAAGAACACGGGGAATCCTCCTGTGGTTTCGGGCAAGTGCCATCTTGCCTTGTCTGCCGCGCCCAAGCCACCTGAGAGCACATGCCTCCGGCCGTGTCGCGGGACGGTCGGGGCATCGTGGGAGGATAGAAGGCATGAATGTGACGCTGCATACCAATCATGGCGACATCGCGCTGACGTTGTTCCCAGACCACGCACCCAAGACTGTGGCCAACTTTGTGGGTTTGGCCGACGGCTCCAAGGAATACACCGACGAGGCGGGCCGATCGAACCCGGAGAGGTTCTACGACGGCCTGATTTTTCACCGCATCATCCCCGGATTCATGATCCAGGGTGGCTGCCCGTTGGGCGAGGGAGTCGGTGGACCCGGCTACAACTTCGACGACGAGATCAGCCCCGACAAGAACTTCAACTCGGCATACATTTTGGCGATGGCGAACGCCGGCAAGCGGTTGGGCAAGGGCACCAACGGTTCGCAGTTCTTCATCACTGTGGAGCCGACCCCCTGGCTGCAGGGCAAGCACACCATCTTCGGTGCGGCCGCCGACGCCGATAGCCGCGCAGTGATTGACAAGATCGCCGCCGTGCCCACCGGTCGCGGCGACAAGCCGACCGATCCCGTGATGATCGAGAGTGTTTCCATCAGCGAGTAGGGACTCGTTCAGCGTGGCGTCAGTTCATGACGCGAGAATCATCACTGAACACTTCTGCACTCTCCGGATGAGATGAACTGTGACTGCTGACGCGCCGCCGGTCTGCCCTCGGCACCCCGACTATGTGACGTATGTCCGCTGCCAACGCTGCGGGCGACCCACCTGCCCGGAGTGCCAGCGACCGGCGGCGGTCGGCGTCCAGTGTGTGGATTGTGTGGCCCAGGCGGCTAAGGATGCTCCGCGGGTCACCTCGAGGTTCGGTGCGCCGGCGCGCTCCGGCGGCGAGCGACCTCAGGCCACCCTGACCCTGATGGGCATCTGCATTGCGGTGTATATCGGTCAGCTGGTCAACCCTGCCCTCACCTCAGGTCTGCTCTTCAGCCCTCATATCGCCGTCGACGAGCCGTGGCGTGCGTTGACTGCGGCCTTCCTGCACTCCCCGCGGTCGATTACCCACATCGCGTTCAACATGTTCGCGCTCTACATCATCGGCGGATACCTCGAGCCGATGCTGGGCCGACTGCGTTTTGTCCTGCTCTATCTCATCGGCGCACTCGGCGGCTCTGCTGGTGTGGTGCTCCTGGCCACGGTGCCGCAAGGGTGGTTCACCTCCGTGGTGGGAGCCTCGGGAGCGGTGTTCGGTCTATTCGCCGCCGTGTTGGTGCTCAACTGGCGGATGGGTCGCGAGACCGGCGGGATCATTGCCCTGTTGTTGATCAACGGGGCGATCGGCTTCTTATTGCCCAGCATTGCCTGGCAAGCCCACCTCGGCGGAGCGATCACAGGCGCCGCGCTCGCAGGGGTCTTGGCGCTCACCGC
>JBGTGC010000079.1:0-7899 GCA_041746935.1 Dermatophilaceae bacterium | reverse complement strand
GCCCGCCGGATGGCCGGCGCGCGACCCTTCGGCGATCTCGGCGAGCCGAGCCCGGTGCCGCCTGATCCGGGGGCCTGGCGTCGTCGCTGAGCCTCGTAGTGCAGCCGTGGCTGTGGCTGATAACTGTCGCCATTCTATAGCGCTATGATCGTCGAATGGCCCAAAAAACCAGCACGATCCGAGTGAGTCGCGAGACACGCGACCTGCTGGCCGACCAAGCCCGCGAGCACGGAGTTTCGCTGGCCGCCTTGCTTGCGGAAATCGCCGATGGCCGACGACGTGAATCCATCTGGCGCTCGGAGCGCGACGCAGCGATCATCGACTCGCAGCACCCCGACGTGCAGCGCGAGCTTCGCGATTGGGAGTCAACAACAGAAGACGGCCTTGACTGACACCCCTCGTCGTCAAGAGATCTGGCTCGTCGCGCTTGGTTCAGGGCGGACAGGCGAGCCGGGGAAGACCCGGCCAGCAATCGTCGTCTCCGCAGACCAGTTGAGCGCCGGCATCCCCGATGAACTGGTCGTCGTCGTCCCCGTGTCGAGTTCGGCGGCACCATCTGCTCTGCGTATCGACATCGGCCCTGTCGCCGGTGTCGAGCGACCTAGCCGCGCCTTATGCCGGGCAGTCAGGGCCGTGGCCTCCTCGCGCTTCGTGCGCCGAATCGGAACGGTCGACCAAGCCACCATGGAGCAGGTTGAAGGGGCGTTGGCGGTGATCCTCGAACTGGATCGCCCACGCGGCTGGCGTTAGCCTGAGCAGTTGTGCCGCTAAAGCGACACAGACAGCACAGGCTAAGCGGTGAGGACTAGGGCCGTGTCGTTTGGGGTCGGCTCGCCACAGAGTCACCTGCTCGCCAGGTAGGTTGGCCTAGTCCACCGCGCCCAGCGGAGATCAGAGCGACCCAAGGAGCAGGCGTGACCGTAACCGCTGCAGGACATCGGGTTCTGGCCAGTGCTGACAGCGCATCGTTTGCTTCTCTGCGCCAGCGCCCCACGTCTCGCGCTGAACGCACTGCGATGGGCAAGGCGCTTCGCAAGGAGGTGCCGCGCTCCTCGATGGCCTGGTGGGAGGCACCCTCTGATCGTCCGGATCCGATCACGTTGTTGAGTGAGTCGCACCGCGGACGTGTCGATGAGTTGATCCCTGTCCGGGTCGGGCGGATGGTCTCCTCGCCGTACGGCTTCCTACGCGGGACAGCGGTGGTGATGGCGCAGGACGTTGCGAGCATGCCCGCGACCGGCATCCAGCCGGTCATCTGTGGGGATGCTCACCTCGGCAACTTCGGGTTCTACGGCTCCCCGGAGGGCGAATTGGTGCTCGACCTCAACGACTTCGACGAGGCACACCCCGGTGGGTGGGAGTGGGATCTGCGTCGGTTGGTCGCCAGCATCTGGGTGGCCGGTCGGGAGAACGGTCTGAGCGAAGACGAGTGCCGAGCCGCCGTAGAGTCGTGCGGGTCGGCATACCGCGACGAGGTTCGTTTCCTCGCCGAAGAACCATTGCTGATGCGCTCCTACAACCGCCTCGACGTCGGGCGGCTGCACGAAACAGCTACCGAGAAGGGCCTGCGCAAAGAGATCAAGCGCTCGGTGAAACGAGCCAAGAAGCGCACCAGTGACCGCGCGCTGCCGAAGTTCACCCACCAGCAGGGTGGGCAACGACAGATCGTCGAGGAACCGCCGCTGATCCGTCGGGTCTCCGACCGCAAAGCCGAGCTGATCGGGTCCGGTTTGGATCGCTATCTCGAGACGCTGGCACCGCACTGGGCGCGCGCGCTCGGCGGCTACACGATCCAGGACGTCGCACACAAGGTCGTCGGGGTTGGCAGCGTTGGTCTACGTGCCTACGTGGCCCTGCTGGAGGGCTCCTCCGACGACGATGTCGTGTTCTTGCAGATGAAGCAGGCCAGGCGCTCAGTGCTGGCGAAGTTCGTGCACGGCACCTCGGCCTGGCACAACCACCAGGGCCAGCGCGTCGTGGAATATCAGCAGGCCCTGCAGACCGTGAGTGACCCCCTGCTGGGGTGGACCACGGTCGACAACCGGCAGTACTACGTGCGCCAGTTCCGAAACATGAAGGGCACAGTGCCGCTGGATTCGATGGACTCCCGCGCCCTGGCGGACTACGCCGGCATCGTCGGACACCTCTTGGCCAAGGGCCACGCCCGGACCAGTGGTGCCTCGATGATCGCTGGGTATGTCGGTCACAACCGCAATCTGGACCGCGCGATGGGGGACTTCGCCCGCGCGTATGCCGACCAGACCGAGCGCGATCACGCCCGGTTGGTCAAAGCCGCCCGGGACGGTCGGGTCCCCGTAGCGGACGGCGCGTTGGAGTCCATGGGCTCCGCGTTCCGGCCAGGCGGATGAGCATGGGCGCGGGCACGATTCCCTATCTTGACCACCCCGGCACCATCGCGATGGCTCACCGCGGATTCTCGCTCGACGGCCTCGAAAACTCGATGGCCGCCTTCGAGGCAGCGGTGGACTTGGGCTACCGCTACGTTGAGACCGACACGCACGCGACCAGCGATGGAGTCGCCGTCGCGCTGCACGATCCCACCCTGGAGCGGGTCACCGACTCGAAGGGTCGGATCGCAGAGTTGCCGTGGCGCACGGTGTCCCGGGCGCGCATCGGCGGGCGAGAGCCCATCCCCAGACTCGACGAGTTGTTGCACGCGTGGCCCACCCTGCGGCTCAACATCGACATCAAGAGTGTGGGGGCGATCGAGCCCGCAGTGGCCGCGATCGAACGCGCCTCAGCCCACGATCGGGTATGCATCGGCTCCTTCTCTGACCGGCGCCGCCGCGAAGTGCTGCGGCGCCTCAGCAAACCTGTGGCGCGGTCGGCCAGCCAACTCGCCGGCGCAGGCTTTCGCATCGGCAGCGCCGTCCCTCGGGGCTTCGGCCAACGCCTGGTAGAGCGGTCGCTGCGGAGCATAGATGCGCTGCAGGTGCCGGCCCGTCGCTACGGCCTGCCCATCGTCACTCCCTCGACCGTCGATGCTGCCCACCGAGCCGGAGTGGTCGTGCACGTCTGGACGATCAATGAGGTGGCGGACATGAACGCACTGCTCGACATCGGAGTGGACGGTCTGGTCACCGACCGCGCCGACCTCCTCAAGAAACTCCTCATTGAGCGCAACGCCTGGGCACCTTAACTGGGTGGAGCGCTGGTAGGACACGACGCCACGGGTCTCGCGGCAGAAGAACAGCATCGGCAAAGGCTTCGGGCGGTGTTAAAACACAGCGGCGCGCTGACGGGTACTTACGGACCGACCTATCTGAGCGACCTACGTGACGAATGGCCGGAATGATCATCCTCGATGCCGGCGTACTCATCGCCTTTTTGGACTCCTCGGACGCACATCACGAGACCGCTAAGGGCATCTTGTCAACGGGGTGGCCGACGACTTCGCTATCAATCCGCTCACGCTGGCCCAGGTGCTCGTCGGCCCGAGACGCGCGGGCAGACTGGATCGCGTCCTCCGAGTCCTCCATGCCCTCGCCATCGAGGAGCTGCCCTTCCCTGAGCAAACGGCCCTCGCGCTCTCTGAGTTGCGCGCATCGACGGGGTTTCGGATGCCCGACTGCTGCGTGCTTCTCTGCGCTGAGGCAGCCTCAGCCACCGTAGCCACGTTTGACCTCAGGCTTGCCTACGCTGCCACACAGAGAAGTCTGCGCGTCCTTCCGTAGTAGACCGGGCAGCGTCGACACGATGCGAAGGCTCTGGCAGGCTTCAGCGGTCTCAGTATCCGATCAAAACATCGCTGGACGTCTCGAATGAGGAGCAGCACATGGCTCAGTCAAACCCCCACCGCCCGGGGCGCATTTTCACCTCACGCACCCCTCCCGCAGTTCCCCCCATCTACTTAAGCACCACGTTCGAGCTCGATGACACGTCGTATGCGGACATCCAAGGCACCGGTGGGCTCCGCGAGACGTGGTACTCGCGCTTCAACAACCCCACCGTCGATGCCGCCGGCGCCGAGGTTGCTCGGCTGCATCAGGGGGCCAGGTCGATGATGACCTCGAGTGGCATGGCCGCGATCGCGACCACCTTGCTCACCCTCCTGCGCAGTGGCGACACCCTCGTCGCCTCCCGCCAGGTCTACGGCGATACCGACGACTTGTTCGTCCGTGACTTGCCAGCGTTGGGCATCAACGTGGTGCGCGTCGACGCCTTCGACACCGCCGAGTGGGAGCGGGCCGTCACGGAGCATCAACCCACGGTCCTCTACGGCGAAACCCTCTCCAACCCCCAATTGCGGCTGCTCGACATCCCGTCGGTGGCCATTCTTGCCCGCAGCGTCGGGGCACGCCTGGTCATCGACAACACTTTTGCGACGCCGTTTTGCACCCGCCCGCTGCAACTGGGTGCCGATGTCGTCGTTGAGTCGGCGACAAAGTTCCTCGCCGGTCACTCCGACGTCATCGCGGGCGCGATCACCGTCGATGACCTCGAACTGGGAGAGGAAATTCAGCGTCGGTTGATTACCTTCGGCGGCTGTTTGGACGCGCACGCCGCGTTCTTAGCATGGCGAGGGATGCGCACCTTCGGCGTGCGACTGGCCGAGTCGTGCCGCTCGGCGGCCGCGATCGCCGAGGCGATGGCGACCGAACCCGGCGTCGAACACGTCCGCCACCCCGGGCGCGCTGATCATCCGGATGCGGGCGCGCTGGTCGATGCCGTCATGCCCGACGCACGCGGAGGCATGCTCGCCCTGGTCCTGGAAGGCGGCGACGAGCGGGCATTGCAGGTGCTGCGCCGCCTTCAGGTGGCCTTGGAGGCAACCAGTCTGGGTGGGGTCGAGACCCTGGCCAGCGTCCCGTTCAACTCATCCCACTTCAACATGACCACACAACAGCGCCGAGAGGCCGGCATACCCGACGGTCTGATTCGCATCTCGATCGGCCTCGAAGGAACAGATGCGATCGTGGCCGACCTGCGTCAGGCGATGGCTTGAACCCGTCCTCAAAGGGCGACGTCGGGGACGCCGCCGTAGCCCTTGCCGCAGAGTTGATCGAGATCGACAGCGTCAATCCCGGGCTCGTGCCGGGTGCCGCGGGGGAAGTCAAGATCGTGGACTACCTTGCGGCCCGTTTGACCGCCAACGGCTTTGTCGTGGAGCGCGTCGAGGTCAGTGATACGGACCCCCGGCCCAGTCTGATTGCCACCCATACCGGCACGGGTGCTGGGCGCAGCATCGTGCTCAACGGGCATCTCGACACCGTCGGCGTGAGCGGGATGACCGACCCCTTCGTCGCGAGAATCGCAGGGGACCGCCAGACCGGCCACCTCCACGGACGTGGAGCCTGTGACATGAAAGCCGGGGTGGCGGCCATGGTGGTCGCGGCGGAGACGGTCGCTGCCGAGGGCCCCCAAGGCGACATCGTCCTGGCTCTGGTGGCTGACGAAGAGCACGCCAGTTGCGGCACCGAGGCCGTCTTGGAGCGGCTGTCCGAGCGGTTGCCGGACGCGTGCCTCGTCGGAGAGCCGACGGGACTCGACCTCGCTGGCGCACATCGCGGGTATGCCGTGATCGAGGTCGAGTTCACCGGTCGCCCAGCGCATTCGGCCCAACCCGAGCTCGGCGTCAACGCGGTGACTCACCTGGGCCGCTTCATCACCGCGGTCCTGGCGCGCGATGCAGAAATTGCCTCTGCGCCCGGCCACCCGATCGCGGGCAATGGATCTTTGATGGCCACCGTCGTCGCGGGCGGATCGTCGCCATTCTTGATCCCGGCGACGGCATCAGCAGTCATTGAGCGCCGCACTGTGCCCGGCGAGTCCCTCGACAGCGGACGCGCCGACGTGCAGCGCATTCTCGACGCCATGAAGCTCCAGGACCCAGCGGTGAACGCCACCGCATCATTGTCGTTGTGCCGTGACGCATGGCAATACGACCCGAGCGCCGAGGCAGGTGCCGCGCTCGCGAGCGCACTATCCCGCTCGCTCGCCACATCCGGTGGACGGCCGCCCGAGCACGTTGCCTTCCCGTACTGGATGGAATCAGCGCTGTGGGAAGCCGCTGGCGTCCCCACCGTCGTATGCGGCCCTTCCGGTGGCGGTCTCCACGCCCTGGAGGAGTGGGTCGAACTGTCCCAGGTTCATACTTTTGCGCACCGCCTCGTCGACGCCCTCCGCACCTTTTGCGGTCCGCGCTTCGCGCGCTATACATCTGCCCCGATATGTGGGGCAGATGTATAGCGCGTCCAACGAGGGCAGCCTCAGGGGCGTTGGCTAGGGGACGTCGCAGCCGGTGAAGCGCCAGAGCGAGGCCTGACCGCCGGAGTCTACGAACTCAAAGCCAGGCTGATCGGTGGTGATGTGCCGCAGACCGGTTGTCTCCTCCTGCCACTTGCCGCCCTCGGCGAAGGTGAGATCGTCGGCATACACATGCGTCACCCCCAGGGCCCGTACCGCCTCGCAGACGTCTGGGTCGATCTGCCAACTGTCGAACTTCTGCGCCAACAGCAAGCGCTCCGCAGAGTCGACGATCGGGGTCAGCTGCGGATAGATGACCTCCACGTCGCTGCGCATCAGCAGGTAGGGCGACCCCGCGCTGGCCTCCCCCAGCACCACCGCATCGTCGGGCAGGGTGGTTCGAGCGCGATCCACGAAGGCGATCTCCTCCTCGGTGAGCTGAGTGCCCCACGCGATCGGCCAGCTCGAATACGTCGATGCCATGACCTGGGTCTGGGTCGACCATCGGAAGCCGAAGCTCAGCGCCCCGAGCGCGACCACAAGGGCAACGGCCGCCGCCGTCAACGGGACGCCACGTTTGGTGGACACCCAGCGCACTAGCCACGCACCTCCCCCGGCTGCGAGCATGATGGCCGGGATCAACACGATCTGGTTGACCCTGGATGCCTGGGTATACCAGAAACCGGCCAGGATCCGCAGCGGGTTCTCAGGCGGTCCGGCCGCAAGCAGCGTTAAGGCACCCGCGGCTAGAAGTGCCACGATCAGCCACCGCGCGTGCTTGCTCCGCAGACTCAACACGATCCCCCCAATCACGAGCAGGGTGGTCGCGACGTTGACCGAGGTGATGTCGTAGACGTAGATCAGCGGGTGGTCGATCAGCAAGGACCCAAGACCCGGCAGATAGCTGCTCTGCCCACCGCGTTCATAACCCACGATGGAAGCCACCGGTGCCGACGTCAGGATGAGCCAACTGAGAGCAACGCTCACGAGCGTGACTGTGGTCAAGGTCGTCGCGACGGCCACCCGATGCCCGCGCCGCCAATACCGCACGGCCTGGCGAGCCACCAGCACGATGACCAACGGGATCGCCAGCAGCGCCAACGAAAACAAGCCGGACCCGTGCGAGAGCACCACTCCACTGCTCGCGCCCAGCACACCGATGCCGTATGCGGTATGCAACCGGGGTCCCAAATCATTGCGCAATGCGGCGATAAGCAGAGCCAAAGTGCCTGGAATACAAGCCATGCTCAACGCAAAGGGCCACACCCCGAGCATCGACACCGCGATCGCGGGGAAGGTGACGTAGGTGGCGGCCAGGACCGGCGTCAGCACCAGCGGCAGCGCTTCCCTGGGCCACACCACCCGGGCCAGGGCCACGAGACCGCCGATCCAGATGATCGAGCCGATCACGATCGAGGATGAGTTGCCGGCCTCGGTGACCCGCTCGAACCCGGGGCTGATGGCCACGATCGAATGCCACACCGTGGGGTAGTACGGAACGATCGTGTCACCGTACATCGGGGCCAACCCGCCCAGGCTGGAGGCGTTGCCGGTGTCTCGGATGAACCACATCGCGTTGAGGTGATAGACGGCGTCCCAGGCTTGCGGAGGCTGATCAGCAGCCCGCATCCCGACCATCATCGCCGCCGCCAGCACGCCCCCGCCCAGCGTCCACGTCGCGGCCAGCCAGCC
>JBGTGC010000078.1:0-2347 GCA_041746935.1 Dermatophilaceae bacterium | reverse complement strand
TTGGGCGAGCCGGAGCCGCTGGCGCGGGATCGCGTCGGTTTGGTCACGGTTGAGGCCACCCTGGCACCGTACGCGAGATTCACTCCTGACTCACGCGTCACACGCGGCCGGGGCCGACTGCTATTCGCGAACTAGTCGAGCCCAGACTGCCGAGTGGTCAGTTCCATCAACGGTGGCCTGACCGGTCTCGACGACGCCAAAGCCACGGATCATGACGTGATCGAGGTGCACGAAGGGTGGGATGAGGCTTTCTTGCGGCCACGTGCGGACCCAGCCCGACTTGCCGAGTCGCTGTGCGTCGTCGAGCCTCGACTCGAGATCTCGAAATGCCGGGTGTGCAGACGACGCGTTGAAATCACCGGCCATGACCAGCGCCGCATCGGCGGGCTGGCGGTCCACCCAGTCGGCCAATGCCGCGAGATCGCTCGACCACTCGGGCAGAGTCGGTGGCACGGGGTGGGCTCCGAAGAGCGCCCACGCCTTCCCCTCTGAAGGCTCGACTTCGACGGCCACCTGGTTGAACAGCATGGCCGGGACGTCATCCAGTTCCTCGTGAGGGTCGGCGGTGAAGATCATGGTGCCGCCGGCATCAGTGCGCGGCTGCCCGGAGCGAAACGGTAAAGCCGTGGGTATGTCGCTGCTCTCGATCTCAGCGAGAGCGCTTGGCGTGATTTCCAGCAGGACCAGCGCGTCGACGTCGAGGGAAGTAACTTCGCGCTCAAGGGTCGCAACGTCGGCCGATCCAAAAAACATGTTGCTCGTCATGACCACCTGGTCGGTGTCCGCGGCTGGCTTGACGTCGCTGTCGAACCACCACGGCCAGGCCAGCCACACCATCGGGGCGAGCAACAGCACCGTGATGGCGCTCAGGATCCTGGCTCGGCCCGCCACCGCCAAGAGCAGCAAGAGGACCAAGCTCGCGCCTACCAGGGGCAGCCCACTCTGCAGGGCAACGACGATCGTGCCTCCCTGGACCCAGCGCAGCCCGAGTAGCCCTGCTGCGGTCAGCCACCACAGCACGCCGAGCGCCATTCCCCACTGCCTCATCCGCGTGAGTGTAGGTCGCCCAGTTGTGCGCTGGGATAGTCCTGCTCCGATGTCGCTGGCCCCGGAGATCGAAGACGACGGCGGCGATAGGGGTGGCGGGCGCGGCGGGTCCGTCAGTGGACCGGACTACCGACAACGTCTGCCGCTTCCGCTCACGTCTGCATTGGTCGACCAATGCAGACGTGAGCTAGGCCGGAAGCCGTGCAGATGCATGGCTGTACCGTAGCAATACGGAGCGTTGCTATAGGACAAAAGCAAGGTATAGTGTTGCTATGGCTGTCAGTGTTGCATTGCTGGGTGATTTGGTTGGCTCACGCACGTCAGCCGATCGCCGAGGCCTACAAGACACCCTGACCGCAGCGTTAGACGAGGTCAGCGACAGCATCCCGCCCCTTCATCGGCTGGCGGTGACCGCGGGCGATGAGTTCCAGGGCACCTACGCGACCCTGGGCGAGGCTGTGGGGACAGTCTTGGCACTCCGGGTGCGGTTGGAGCCCTCGGTGGGAGTGCGATTCGGCATCGGCCGCGGCGAAGTCACCGTCCTGAACGCGACGACGAATACTCAAGACGGTCCCGGCTGGTGGGCGGCGCGGGCGGCCATCGACTACGTGAGCGACTCTGCGGATGACTCCGGATGGACTGCCCTACGGACTGCATACCGATCAGCGGACGAGTCAGATCCGCTGCTGGATGCCGTCAACGCGGCCCTCGTGTGTCAGGACCTGCTGGTTGACTCCTATGACGAACGATCCTGGAGCATCCTGAGGGGAATGATGGCGGAGAAGACACAGACGCAGATTGCGCAAGAAATGGGCATCACCCGTCAGGCGGTGCAGCAGCGCCGCAGCACTGGGGGTATGCCGATGCTCCTGTCGGCGGCACAACACCTGGCGCGGTTGCCATGACTGTTTGTGGCCCGAGTGTGTCGGCGTGAGCGTCTTTGCCCTGATGCTGCTGGGGCTTGGCACTGCCGACGCCGTGCGCACCCGCTCGTGGGGTGAGCCCGGGCGATCAAGCATCATCGCGATCCTGTCCGGCCTGAGCGCCGTGGTGCTGTTGGCAGTCCTGGCGGATCTGTCCACTGGCACCGATGTGCTCCTCCTGGTGGTTGCCGTAGCGCTCATCAGCGGATGGGTGCTGACGTCCGGTGAGGAGGTCGTGCTCACACGCGGAGCCGCCACGCCGCTGTTGATCTTGGCGATCGGTTGCGCGGTGCTGATCTTGGGCTCCGGTGCCGCTTCCGAAGCGTCCGGGTCCGTGAGCCGATGGCTGGCCTGGTCAGCGTGGCCGGGCTCGCGGG
>JBGTGC010000077.1:0-7679 GCA_041746935.1 Dermatophilaceae bacterium | reverse complement strand
GCTGCTCGGGGTCGCCCTGTTTGCCGCCGCTTGGCTAGCCTGCACCACGGCCGCCGCCGCCCGGGCCGGGGGTGCCTCACGCGGCCTGCTCATCCTTACTGGGGCCGCCGCCATACTCGTGGGCCTACCCCTGGTCGAGCTCGCCGGGATTCCATCGGGCCCGCTCGTAGCAATCGGCACCGTGGCGATGAGCATCGCGCTCATCACCATCGCCGTCTCGCTGATCCGAGGCAGTCGTACCCGAGGAGGTCCCAGTGGAGCCACCGGTGCCCTCAGGGGCGTAGGAGCCTGACCCCATCGGCACCCGTCCAGAATCCGATTCACGGCGTACCCGTCCCGTCGCAGACCGTCTACATCACCGGTCAAACAGGTCGCAGACGCACCGTGACCCGGCGGGTGAGCATTGAGACAACACGCCCACCGCTAACCATCTACCGCTCAACGAAAGGACCATAATGACCACGTCACCGTTGCAGCAACCCCCTCTGAATGTGTCCGCCCAGGACTCAATGAGGTGGCCAGGCGCCCAGCCACGATCAGAGCCCCAGCGGCGGCTCGGCATACCCGTGCTGCCACCCGATCAAATCGGCCGAGGACTTCGACAGGGCGCCGGCTTCGCCGCCTTCTTCGGCACCCTATGGTTGGTGCAGGGGCTCCTGCCATTAGTGGGTGTTCTCGCTTTCACCAGCCTGGTGCCGGGACTGTGTATCGCCGGGCTGTTGGCTCGCTCTCGGCGACCTGCGCGAGGCACCACGGACAAGGCTGGCCGCGGCAGCTCCGCCTCGCGCTACGTCGCCTCAATGACCGCCACCCAACTCGTGCTCAGCGTGACAGGGGGCGTCGCTCTGCAACTCATCGCGCCGGCCGATACCGTCCTACCGTTCGTGATCCTGACCGTGGGCGCCTACCTGCTCTGCATTGCCCCCGCCCTCGGCGCACCTCACGTGGCCGCAACCGGTCTCATCCTCTGCCTCCTGTCCACGGTGGCAGCCGGGGCGTATGCCGAGAGGCTCGCGGTCGTGGTGAGCACAAGTTCGGGCAGATCAGTTCCATGGCGACGAACCTAGTTCCGGGCTCCGACACTGCGGGGCAACCCCAGCATCCCGGTCGCCCAACCCCATGCGGCGGCTCGACAGCGTCACCAAGCCGGAACATGTCAGTGACAATCCCGTGGCCGACTGGGGATCATCATGCGGAACGGTGGGAGTCTGGACAACGCTCGCTGCTGACCGTTAGAATGACCACGTGACTCGTCAGATGACTGCTACGGAAGTCAAGGCAAAGCTACTCGCGCTCCTCGACGATGTCGCCGGAGGCGAAGAGCTCGAGATCACCAAGCACGGCCGTACGGTGGCACGGCTCGTCCCAGCGACCGGCCCGTCGGCCTTGAAGGGTGCGTACGCCGGCGTCGCGATCTCCGATGACGACGACGAGGCCTTGTTCGGAGCTGGCGCGACGTGGGAGACGGCGTGAGTCTGATCGTTCTGGACACCCACGTGGTGCAATGGTGGTCAGCCGAGCCGCAGCGCCTCAGCAAGCCGGCAGTCACGGCCATCGAATCAGCCGACGAGCTTGCCGTCGCCGCTATCAGCTGGTACGAACTCGCGTGGCTGGCGTCCCACGGACGAATCGTGGTGAGTATTCCGATCCGGGCGTGGTTGGCTGGCCTTGCCTTGCGGGTCCGCACGCTTCCGATCACTGCCTCCCTTGCCGACGCCGCCGTCGCCCTGCCCCAGTCGTTTCCCGGCGATCCAGCAGACCGGCTGATCTTCGCCACCGCGGTTGAGCACGGTGCCGGCCTGGTCACCAAGGATGGCCGAATGCGCAAGCACCGGCATCCACATCCGATCACCGTTTGGTAGACCCGCAGCATCGCTTCGGAGGCCTGTGGGACCTGACACATCGCGACCACCGTTGCGGGTAACGGATCGGTGACCGGACGTTATGTCGTCGCGAGACGTCTTACTTCAGCGTGGAACGCCTCCGAAACCCGTATCTGCGCTGCCGCGGACGAGGACGAATGCCGTGGTGGCGCTGAGTGGCGAGAGTCCTGCACCTGCCCACGCTGCAGTGGCGAAGCCGGCCAGGAGGTCATCGGCTGAGCCGATGAGGACCAGTCCGAGGAAGGCGGTGGCCACCGGGCCGGCTATGCGCGCGAGTGCGTTGTTCACTCCTGAGGCGACGCCGGTGTAGCGCGGGCCGACGCTGTTGAGCACCGCGGTGGTCAACGGTGTGACTGAGGTGGCCATCCCCAGGGCCAGGGCGACGAGCCCTGGAAGGATGTGCAGCCAGTAGTTCACGCCTGTCGAGGGCACGGCGGCTAGCAGCTGGCTTTGAGCGTTGGAGTTGACAGCGTTTTGCGTCGGAGTTGACCGCGCCCCGAATCGGTCGCGGACAGTGATCGTTGGATTTGACCGCACCCAATGATTTGCGTCGAGGCGAGCCTCCATACGGTCCAGCATGTTGCCAGCGTTAGCGCGTGCTGGGGCGCAGTAGACGTAGCGTCTGAGGCAGACAGGCTGTTCGAGCGCAGGAGCGCAGGCCCAGATGGCACAGCTCGTTGGCGGTCCGTAGGCTAGGTGAACATGACCCCCAAGCCGGCCGGACGTCCTCGCGTGCTCATCATCGGCTCCGGATTTGGCGGTCTTTTCGCGGCGCAGGCATTAGCGTCGGCGGACGTCCAAGTGACGATGATCGCCAAGACCAGCCACCACCTCTTCCAACCGTTGCTTTATCAGGTTGCCACCGGCATCTTGTCTTCGGGTGAGATCGCCCCAGCCACCAGGGAGATCCTGGCCAAGCAGGACAACGCCGAGGTCTTCCTGGGCAACGTGCGTCACATCGATGTCAAGGCCAAGCGCGTCTACGTCCAGACACTGGGCATCGAGGATGTGTTTTCCTACGACTATTTGATCGTGGCGGCCGGGTCGAAGACCTCCTACTTCGGCAACGACCACTTTGCCCACGACGCGCCCGGCATGAAGAGCATCGATGACGCGCTGGAGCTCAGGGGCCGGATCTACGGTGCCTTCGAGTTGGCCGAGGTCTCCGCATCGAGGTGCGAGCCGAGCGACGTCGACCGGCTGATGACGTTCGTCGTGGTCGGCGCAGGCCCTACGGGAGTAGAGATGGCCGGCCAGTTGGTCGAGTTGTCCAAGCGCACGCTGAACCGCGAGTTTCGACATATCGACGCCAACGACTCGAAGATCATCCTGCTGGATGGTGGCGACGCCGTCTTGAGCTCCTTCGACTCCTCTTTGCAGGAGAAGGTCAAGGTGGAACTGGAGGGAATGGGGGTCGACGTCCGCCTCGGAGCGATGGTGGTTGACGTCGATGAGACAGGGTTGGACTACAAGGACCGTGACGGCGAGACCCATCGCATCGAGGCGATCACCAAGGTCTGGGCCGCCGGGGTCAGCGCCAGCCCGTTGGCCAAAATCCTCGCCGATCAGGTCGGCCTGGAGGTGGATCGGGGTGGCCGCATCCCGGTCCAGTCGGACCTGACGCTGCCCGGTCATCCGGAGATCTTCGTGGTCGGCGACATGATCGCGCTGGACAACCTGCCCGGGGTCGCCCAGACCGCCATCCAGACTGCGCGGCACTCAGCCGCTCAGATCATCCGCGACGTGGAGGGCAACCCCAGCAGCCAGGACTTCAGCTATTTCGACAAGGGCAACATGGCCACCGTCGCTCGGTTCCGCGCCATCGCCGAGGTCGGGCCCATCAAGGTCACCGGCTTTCTCGCCTGGTCCATGTGGCTGGTCGTGCACCTTTTCTACATCATCGGCTTCAAGTCGCAGGTCACCATGCTGCTGCACTGGGCTGTGACGTTCTTGGGCCGCGATAGGGCTCAGCGGACCATCACCGAGCAGCAGGTCTTCGGGCGTTTGGCGATGGAGCAAGACGGACGTGCCCTCCCGGAGGCGCTAGGCCGGAGCATGCGCCCGGCCGCTGCGGCCAAAAGTGAAGAGTCAGGCGAGAACGACTCGCAACCAAGCCCCTGAGGTATGCCGAGTCAGCCGTGTGGTGCCGCCTAGAGTGTGCGACATGGCCGTGGATTACCCGATCAACACCCATACTTTGGACAACGGACTGCAGGTCGTGATCAGTGAGGATCACCTGGTCCCAGAGGTCAGCCTCAATGTGAGCGTGGGGGTCGGATCACGACATGAGGTCCCTGGGCAGACCGGGTTGGCGCACCTCTTCGAGCACCTGATGTTCGAGGGTTCGAAGCACGTGAGCGAGGGTGAGCACTTCGAGGTGCTGATGGGCCACGGCGGACGATGCAACGCCACGACCTCTTTTGACCGCACCAACTACTTCGAATCAGTGCCGAGCGGGGTTGCCCAGTTGTCCGTGTGGCTGGAGGCCGATCGGCATACCCGGTTGTTGCCCGCCGTGACCCAGGCCAACGTCGATAACCAACGCGACGTTGTCGTGGAGGAAAAGCGCCAGCGTTACGACAACCAGCCCTACGGTGATGCCCTCGAAGCCATCTGCGGGGCGATCTTTCCCGAATCGCACCCCTACCGGCATACACCAATCGGCTCGATGGAGGATTTACACGCCGCGTCGTTGCAGACGGTGCGCGACTTCTACCGTGAGCACTATCGCCGGAATAACACTGTGCTGACCATGGTGGGGGACATCACCCCAGACCACGGCGTGGCCTGGGCCCAGCAGTACTTCGGCGGGGCAGACACCCACCAGCCGCAGCAGGATGGCGTCCAGTCGGGCGCCGGCCGGGTCGTCGCGCCGTTGCCTGCGCTCTCGGAGCCTTCGCACCGGGAAATGACCGGAGATGTCCCCTCGGACCGCCTCTACGCCTGCTTTCGGCTACCCGAGCTGACCTCACCCGACTACCTACCGACCGCGATGGCGTTGGACCTGATCGGCGGACTGGCATCCTCCGCGCTACACCGCGCGTTGGTGCGACGAGAGGAGATCGCCGTGGACTGTGGCGCGGCAGCGCTCGGCCTCGTCGAAGGCACGTCGCTGGCCTACGTCGTCATCGATGTCGAGGACACCTCGAGCATTGAGGCGGCAGACGAGGGGTTGTGCACAGAGCTGCTCAGCCTCGCCGAGCACGAAGCGCGACCAGAGTTGATCGAGGCCGTCATCGCCGGGACGGAGCGTTCCTGGCTCTCAGCCTTGGCCTCCATCGAGGAGCGAGCCGACATCATCGGCCGCTCGACGCTCACCCACGACGACCCGTGTTACCTCAACACCTACCTCGACGAGATCAGGGGCATCACGGGTGCGCAGATCTCCGCGGCGGCTCAGCGCTACCTCAGTCCGCAATCGCGCGCCGTGCTGGCTTATCGCCGCAACGGGGTGGGCGCATGAACCTCGAATCCAGGCCACCTGTCATTCCAGCGCAGCCGTGGGCATTCCCGGGGCAACGTGAGGATCACCTCACCAATGGTTTACGGGTCGTGCACGTCGAGGTCCCGGGGCAGCACGTCCTCTCACTGCGTCTGGGCATCCCCATTTCACTGTCCGCCGAGCCGCGGCAGCTCGAAGGGGTGGCCACCCTGATGGCCCGCGGTCTGGACGAAGGCACCCTGCGACACAGCTCGGAGGACTTCGCCGAACTGATCGAACGCCACGGCATCGCGCTAGGGGCTGGGGTAGGCGAGCGGGGCTTGGTCATCGAGCTCGAGGTGATGGCCCACCACTTCTGCGCGGCCGTGGACATCCTGGCCCAGTGCTTGGTCGAGGCGGCCTATCCAGATGTCGAGGTCGCGCGGCTTCAGCGCGCCCGCCTCTGCGACATCGCTCATGAGTATGCCGACGCGGGAGCACGTGCCTCGATCGAGTTCGCGCGCTCCTACTTCGAGACTGGCGATCGAGCCCACCGACCCATCGCGGGCACCCGGGACACCGTGGCAGCCATCACGGCCGAGCACGTCCGTGACTACCACCGCGCCGTGCTGAGGCCACAGGGGGCAACGCTGGTTGTGGCTGGCGACACCACCGGTTCGGACGAGCCGTTGATGCGCGTACTCGAGCGTGGACTGGGCCACTGGGCCGGCCCGGCGGCCGTGTTCACTGGCGAAGCACCGACCGCAGAGGATCGGATCGGTGTGCGGCGGGACGATGCCGCCCAGATCGTGCTAGTGGACCGCCCGGGGTCGGCCCAGAGCCACCTGGTGCTCGGGCGACCGGGCCCGGATCGACGGACCGCCCACGGGTGGGGTGTCTATCAGGTGTTGGCGTTCGTGCTCGGAGGGTCGCCGGGGGCACGGATCGACAAGGTCTTGCGTGAGGAAAAGGGCTACACCTACGGGATGCGGACAAGCTTTCGGCCCCGCCACCGTGGTGGGGTATGCCGCGTGTCGGGTGCTGTCCGCGCCGACGCGACCGCTCCGGCCCTTGCGGAGTTGATACAGGTACTAGCCCTCACAGGACGTGACCTCACCGAGCGAGAGGTGCGGCACGGGGCCGACTTCGTGGCCAAAACAGCACCAGGGCGATACGGCACCGCCGACATGATCGCCAGCGAAGTCGTCCGGCTGGCCTTGGATGACCTCGACGTCGAGTTCGTCACGGCGACGCTAGAAACAGCCCGCTCATTGACCCGAGATCAGGCGGGAGCGGCGTGGGACGAGGTCTGCGCAGGACCCGGCTGGACAACCGTCGTAGTCGCCGACGCAGACACCCATCTCGCGCCGTTGCAGGATCTGGGCCTCGGCGAAGTGAGCGTCGTGCGGGGGTGAGGTTATTTCTGCCCGGCCAACGCTGCCAGTGTCGCCTCGTGCAGGATCCCGTTGGTCGAGACCGCACTGGCACCAAACGGCCCATCCACGCCGTCATGGTCGCTGAACCTGCCGCCCGCCTCGGTGACGATCGGTGCCAGGGCCGCCATATCGTGCACAGCCAAACTTGGGTCGAGGCCGATGTCCACGGCACCCTCGGCCACCAGGCAGTGCGTCCAGAAATCGCCGTAGCCGCGGGTGCGCCAACACGTCCGAGCCAAATCGAGGAAACCAGCTCGCCGTGGATGCTTCCACCACTTGTCCAGCGCGGCGTGCGAGAGCGAAGCGTGCTCGATCAGCGACGTGTCTGAGACCTGAATGGTCTTGGCTTGACTGAGACTACGACCAGTCCAGGCACCTGACCCCGAGGCGGCCCACCAGCGGCGTTGCAGCGCTGGGGCGGCAACCAAGCCCAACACGGGTTGGTCGTCGACGACGAGGGCGATCAGTGTTCCCCAGATCGGCACACCCCGGATGAAGTTCGTCGTGCCGTCGATCGGATCCAAGATCCACCGACGATTGCCGTGGCCAGTGGTGGGCATTTCTTCGCCTTGCACGACATCCCGGGGGCGGGTGCGCTGCAACTGATGACGCAACAGCTCTTCGGCGTGCCGATCGGCCTGGGTGACCAGTGACCCGTCGGGTTTGGTTGAGATCTCGAGCTCGGGGGACCGACACATCTGCATCGTGTATCGCTCGACGGTGTCGGCTAGGACGTGTGCCAGGCGCATGTCGTCCGCGAAGTTGTCCACGCGGGTCACCGTATCCGAAAGGTCAGTCGCTGGACCGGCTGCGCAGCAGGCGTCGCAATGACTCCAAACGTGCCAGGCCGGTGGGGCCCGCCGATCCGGCTGCGACGAAGGCATCGAGTGCGCAGTCAGGCTCGTCGTGGCCGCAGCCGCGCGGGCAGCCCGCCACACC
>JBGTGC010000076.1:0-8679 GCA_041746935.1 Dermatophilaceae bacterium | reverse complement strand
GACGCGCGCCGCGAAGTGGCGTCGCATCCGCTCGGACAGCGCCAGGAACGACTGCACCAGCGCGTGGGTCCGGGAGAGGTCGTCGGGACTGGGCACCGATCCAGCGTACTTCACCCTGCCGATAGTTGATAGTGTCAAAGGTTGCGCACATCATGTTGTTCAATGGACCCCAAAGGCGCCCCACTCCGGGGAAGCCGCAGGCCCACGAAATCTGATGGACACCTCTACAACCGCCACGGGTACACGGCCGGACCTCAACCCTGTTCGCGGCGTTAGAGATCGCGACCTTGAAGGTCACCGGGGCGTGCAAGCCACGACACCGGCAAGCTGAGTTCCTTGCCTTCCTCAAACAGGTCGCCCGCGCCTACCCAGAGGAACAGTTGCACCTGGTGATGGACAACTACGCCGCTCACAAAACACCCCAAGTGCGTGACTGGCTCGCCAAGAATCCCCGGATCCACGTTCACTTCACGCCGACCTCAGCCTCCTGGCTGAACCTGGTCGAAATCTGGTTCGGCATCATCGAACGCCAAGCGATCCACCGGGGCACGTTCGGGTCAGTCAAAGACCTCAACGCCAAAATCCGTGCCTTCATCACCGGGTGGAACGATCGCGCCCACCCCTTCGTATGGACTAAAACCGCAGACCAGATCCTGGAGAAAGCGAACCGTAAGACAACTTCAAACGCGGCCCACTAGATACCAATAAGCATGGCAGAAAAAACTCTGCCTATCGAAATCATAATGAGCACGAGCATCGGCACGGTCGCGCCACGCACGTTTCTTCCCAGTGTTGTGCGAGCAACCAGGAACGAAGCCGAGCCCTAAGGAGAATTAGGACTACTGCCAAGATCACGGACTCAATCTCAGTGCTGCCACTGCGTAGGACGTAGACATCACGTCATTGCTCACCGCAATAAACGGCCAACGGCGCAACAGCACAAGTGCCAAGGAACAAGGCCATCAGATTTTTGTGGTGCTGTGATTTCTGAAATGAGTCAGCCATATATGATCCCCTCCTATCCTGTAGACGAGGCTAGCCCAAAGGTTGTTCGCCACCGCGCGGTTAACTCGGGCGCTGGTGAGGATCTGGTAGACCCGTAGCGGGTCCTCGCGTCCGACCCGCCCCCAGGGCAGGCTAGCGCGCCTGAGTCCGCCGAAGATCGCCGGTACCTGTCTGTGGGTGAGGGCTTAGACGTCGTCCGCCGGTGGTGTCGTGGTGCTCATGCGATGGACCCCCACGGTGTGTGGCTTATGGGACTGGAGGACTGATCTTCAGCGTGCATGGGTTTGAGTGTTCAGGGATAATGTCACCTGCATCATTGAGCCGACAAGGTAAGCGAGAAACCATGGGCAACAAGAAGCAGAAGCGCCGCCTCGAGCAGTATGCGACGAAGCAGAAGCAACTCAAGAAGGACCTGTCCACGGTGAAGGGTCAACTGACCAAAACCGAGAAGCAGCTGGCGAAAGCGAATGAGCGGACGGAGAGGTGGGAGAAGGAGGCCAAGGCGCACAAGACGTCGGCTTCCAAGGCTGGCACCCGAGCCGAGCTCCTACAAGAACAGTTGGACGAAACTAGGGCTTCTTTGAAGTCGGTTCCGTCTGAGGCGAGCGTGGAGGCCGCCAGTGCTGATGAAGCAGGGTCCGGCGAGCCAACAGGCGACGGAGTCGGGGCGCCGGGTGATCACTGGAGCGTCGTTCAGCTCCGCGCCGAGGCCCGGGCCCGGGGAATGACCGGGATGTCAAAGAAGAAGAAGGCGCAACTGATTGACGCGCTCCGGTAAGGCCGTCCACGCCTGCGAAGAGGACCTGGTGCCCGGGACCGGCGCCGACCGTGGACGCAACGGCCCGGGAATACCCGGCACCGCCTGAAAGGGTGGGCCCGTGGGACTCGGACCCACAACGTACGGACCAAAAGGGGCGTCTGAGGGCTGATTGGGTGACTCGCGTACTGCTCTGAACAGCGCAAACGTCTTCAACCGGCGCAGCGGAGACACACTGTTTTGACCTTGTGACGGCCTACTGGCGGGCCAAGAGTGAAGGATCCCGCGTCGGTCAGTACGTGGGCCACGGCTGTCGCTCTCACGCCAGCACGCCGTGCCCTGGCATCGCGCTTCCGGTGCTGACGGTATAGATCCGCCCGCCCATCACCTCAACAGTCAAGGGGTTGTCCAGCAAGCTGTCGGTTGGACCTGCCAACGCGCCGTCAACTCCGGTGATTCAGCACAGCGCCATGCACTGCAGCGCGCCTTGCGATACCGACCGCACCTAGATCCCAGCGGGGACTTAGCGCTACTACTCGCCCGAAACGAGAACCTCTGGGTACGTGGAAGGTACGACGTGGAAGACCCCGCGCCCTCGTACTGGACATGCGCATGCTGCGCGCAACAATACGCGGAGCCCGAAGAGTCCTGCGCGAGATGTGATTGGGGGTCCCGCCCTCTTCATAACTACGGACAGGCACAGACAAACGAGGAATAGCCCGGGTTTGCGAGGGGTAGAGCCTGCGTCAATGTGGGCGGTATGCAGTGACCTTGATGACGGCTATCCGACGGCACAGCCCGGCATCACGAACGGCGACCGTCGCGGTATGGGTCGCCGGTGGCGACACTCGGAAGATCTCTTCGCAGCCGGAAAGCGGAATCCTTGACTGCTGGCCCGAGGTCAGGGGGCACCGTTCGCTTCAAAGTGCCGACGGTGGAGGGCGTACATCTCTTCGGCGAGTTCGGGGGCTGGGCCGCTGACAGGGATACCCGGGGCGACAGTCTGAACGGGCAGAGGGGTGACCGGGCTCTTGGGATCGCCCCACTCCGCCTGCCACTCAGACAATTGACTGGACGTGACCGCGTAGACGATCCTCCCCAACCCCATCCACGCATGCGCGGCTGAGCACATCGGGCAGTGCTCGCCGGAGGTGTATACCGTCGCATTCGCCCGCTCGCTCGCGGAGAGATGACCGGCAGACCATCGAGCGATAGCGAACTCTGGGTGTCGGGTGTGATCTCCACCCTTCACCCGGTTGCGGTCCTCGAAGCGAACAGTGCCAGCGGTGTCGACCAACAATGACCCGAACGGCTCATCGCCGTCCTCAAGCGCCTCTCGCGCCAGCTCTACGCAGCGCCGTAAGTGGGCCAGATCGGTGTCGGCGAGGTCCGAGTGGACGCTCACGAGTGTCGCTCTGCAAGAACGGCTTCGACGTCACTCCAGCCCAGGCCCTGGCTGCGCAACAGGACCAGCAAGTGATAGACGAGGTCGGCTGATTCGCCGAGCAGGTCGTCGGCGTCCTGGTCAGCCGCGACAGCCGCCAACGCAGTCTCGACGCCTTCTTCGCCGACTTTTTGGGCGATCCGGCGCACCCCGGCCTCGAAGAGTGACGTCGTGTAAGACCCAGCCGGCCGGTCGGCATACCGCGCGTTGATGAAATCATCCAGGGTCCGAACGAAGGTTATGGTGCCATGCTCGACGGGGTGGTCGGAGAAGCACGACACCGCTCCGGTGTGGCACGTCGGGCCTGCGGGTATGCAGTGCAGCAGCAGGGTGTCGGCGTCGCAGTCCACGTCGATGAGCTGGACCGTCAGGGTGTTGCCGCTGGTCTCACCTTTGACCCACTGGGTGCCCCGGCTGCGGCTGAAGAAGGTCGCCAGACCGGTGCTCAGGGTGGCCCGAACCGCATCGGCATCGCAGTAGCCGACCATCAACACCACGCCAGTGCGGGCGTCTTGGACCACGGCGGGGATGAGTCCGGCCTGCTTGTCAAAGGCCAAGTCGGAGACCGCGTAGGGCTCGGGCAGCCTGAGTGCTACATCCCCACTCATGCAGCCACTCCGCTCGGCGAGGGCCGTATAACTAGTCCAGCCGCAGCCAGCTCGACTTTCAACGCCGGGATAGGGACCGCACCGGAGTGGAAAACGCTGGCCGCGAGCGCACCATCGACGTCAGCCTCGGCAAAGACCTCCCGGAAGTGCTCGGCCTCCCCCGCGCCACCAGAGGCGATCAGCGGCACCCGACAGATCGCTCGCACGGCCCGCAACTGCTCGATGTCGTAGCCCGATCGGACGCCGTCACTGCCCATGCAGTTGAGCACGATTTCGCCCGCGCCTAGGTTCTGCACGGTCTGCACCCAGTCCAGGGTGGTGGTGTTCAGCGCGGTCGTGGCGTCGGGGTCCCCGGTCATCTGCCGGATGCGCCAGTGCCCGTCGTCGTCGCGCAGGCTGTCGACGCCCACGACGACACACTGCACGCCGAAGGCCTCGGCGAGCTCACTGATGAGCTCGGGACGTCGGGTGGCCGGGGTGTTGATCGATACCTTGTCCGCCCCGGCGTGCAGCACTCTACGAGCCTCATCCACCGACCGGATGCCCCCGGCCACACAAAACGGGATATCGATCTGACGGGCCACGCGGCTGACCCACTCGATGTCCACTGAGCGGCCTTGCGGGCTGGCGGTGATGTCGTAGAACACCAACTCATCGGCCCCCTCGGACCGGTAGCGCTGGGCCAAGTCGACCATGCCGCCCATGTCCACGTGATCGCGGAACTGGGTGCCCTTGACCACCCGGCCATCCCGGACGTCGAGGCAGGGGATGATCCGGCGGGCCACGCTCACGGTTGCTCCTGCTCGACGGCCTCGGTCACGGTGAGACGCCCCTCCAGCAACGATTTGCCGAGTATGACCCCGGCGCACCCGGTCTTGTGGCAGCTGCGGATATCGGCGGCGTCGCGCACGCCACCCGAGGCTTGCACCTTCAACTCTGGAGAGGACCGCGTCATGAATGTGTACAGGTGGGTGTTAGGCCCGGACAGCGTGCCGTCCCGGCCGATGTCCGTGCACAGCACGTGCTGCAACCCGGAGGCGGCATACCGGTGCAGCATGGTGGGCAGGTCGGTCTCCGCGACCGAGGTCCATCCGGCGATCGGCAACTCCCAGACCCCCTCCTCGGAGGTGCGGGTGTCGAGGGCGACAGTGATTCGGTTCGGCCCGAAGTGCTCGAGCCAGCCCAGCACCGTCTCCGGCTCGCGGACCGCCATGGACCCGATCACAACGCGCGCGGCACCGGCATCGAGGATGGCCTGCACGTCGTCGAGGGTGCGCACTCCCCCGCCAGTCTGAATTTTCAGGCCGGTGCTGGTCGCGATCTCCTCCAGCAACGGCAGCAGGGTGTATCCCCCTGCCCGCGCGGCGTCCAAGTCCACCAGGTGCAGCCATCGAGCCCCGGCCCGCGCGTACTCGTGCGCCACGTCAAAGGGCGCTCCGGCATACCGGGTCTCCTTGTCGTAGTCGCCCTTGTGCAACCGCACGACAATGCCTTGGCGGATGTCGATGGCTGGGTAGACGGTGAAGTCACTCATCGGGATCCTCCGCGACGAAGTTGGCGAGAATGGCCGCCCCCACTGCGGCCGAGCGCTCGGGGTGGAACTGGGCACCCCAACGCTTGCCGGATCGCACCACCGCCGAGTAGTCCTGCCCGTGCCAGGTGCTGACGAGCGTGTGCTCGCCCACCGGTACTGCATAACTGTGCACGAAATACGCTCGATCCCCGTCGCTGAGGCCACGGATGAGGGGGTCTGGCCGGATAAGGCTCAGAGTATTCCAGCCCATATGCGGAATACGAACTCCAGTGCCGGACGGCATCCGCGCCACGGTGCCTTCGATGAGGCCTAGGCACGGCACTCCGCCGTCCTCCTCGCTCCCGTCGAAGAGCAACTGCATCCCCAGGCAGACCCCGAGTAATGGCTGCTCCAACTCGCGCAGCACGGTGACCAGATCGGCGTCGTGCAGCCGCCGCATACCGGCACCAGCGGCACCCACTCCAGGCAGGATGACGCGATCCGCGGCCTGGATCGTGGCGGCGTCGCTAGTCAGGGTGGACGGCACGCCGAGACGCTCCAAGGCAAAACTTACCGAGGCTATGTTGGTGCCACCGGAGTCGACGAGCGCTACCTTCACAGGACGCCTTTGGTGGTGGGCAGGTCGTTGCCCTCAACGGCGATGCCCTGACGAAGGGCACGGGCCACCGCCTTGAACCCGACCTCGATCTGGTGGTGGGCGTTGCCGGGGCCGATGCTCAGGTGCAGGGTGCAGCGCATCGCGTCAGCGAAGGAGCGCCAGAAGTGCTCGACCATCTCGGTCGGCAGGTCACCGACGCGCTCGCGGTCGAACTCACCGGCGAACACGAAATACGGCCGGCCCGAAAGGTCGATGGTGGCGCTGGCTTGGGCTTCGTCCATCGGCAGCGTGAAGCCGTATCGGCCGATCCCCCGCTTGTCGCCCAGGGCGGTCCGGATGGCCTCGCCCACGGCCAGCGCGATGTCTTCGACGCTGTGGTGTTCGTCGATGTGCAGATCGCCCTCGCAGGCCACCTCCAGGCTGAATCCGCCGTGCTTGGCTAACTGCTCCAGCATGTGATTGAGGAATCCGACGCCGGTCTCGATGTTGCTCGCGCCCGCTCGGTCGAGGTCGACGCCGACGGTGATCGAGGTCTCCGAGGTCGTCCGGTTCACGGTGGCGGTGCGGGGCCGGGTGACCAGCTCGTGGGCGATGGTGGCCCAGTCGTATGCCGGGAGCAGGTATGCCGGGATGCCCAGGTTGTCCGCGAACTGGGCGTCGGTATCCCGGTCGCCGACCATTGCGCTCACCGCCCAGTCGATGCTGCGGTCTTTGAGCAAGCCGGTCATCAGCGCGGTGCCGGGTTTGCGGGTCGGTGCGTGGTCTTCGGGCAGGGTGACGTCGATGATCACGTCGCGGAAGGTGATGCCCTGACTGGCGAAGATCTGCATGATCAGGTCGTGCGGCCCCTGGAAGGACTCGGTTGGGAAGGACTCGGTGCCCAATCCGTCTTGGTTGCTGACGATGACGAAAGCCCACCCGGCGTCACGCAGCCGCAGCAGGGCCGGGATCACCCCGGGGACCAAGGCCACCTTGTCGTAGGCATCGACTTGGTGGTCAGCGGGCTCTTCGATCAGGGTGCCGTCGCGGTCGATGAACAACACGGGGCTGGGCAACGCACTCATCGGGTCCTCTCGCTGGTCGTATCGGTTGGTTCTGGGTCTGGTCTGGCTCCTTGAGCGGCGGCGAGGGCGTCCAGGTCGGCGTCGGTGCCGACACTGACCCGCACCGCGTCGTGCAGCCCGGGCAGGTGGCGCATGTCGCGGATGGCGATCGCGTGAGCTGCGACGTCACGGATCACCTGATCAGTGTCGACGCAGCGCGCGAGCACGAAGTTGGCCTCGCTGGTGTACACGGCGCGCACACCGGGGTGACTCGCGACGATGGAGGCGAGTCGATCTCGACGGTGGACCGTGGAGGTGACGCGCTCGGCTGTCTGAGTCAGGACCTTCTGCTCCAGGGCACGCACCGCCATCTCGGTCACCGGCGCCGGCATCGGGTATGGCGCTTGCACCCTGCCAAGCACCGCGATGAGGTCGGGGTGGGCGACCAGAGCGCCTACTCGGGCCCCGGCCAGTCCGTGGGCCTTGGACATGGTCCGCAACACGCCTAACGTGGGGTGCTGATCGAGGTCCGGTATGGCCGAAAGCTCACCCGAGAATTCCGTATACGCCTCGTCCAAGACCACCATCGCGATGTCGCTGACTGCTTGGACCAGGCCCAAGACCGCCTCGACCTCTACGACAGATCCACTGGGGTTGCCCGGTGAGGCGATGAACACGATGCGGGCCCCGGTGGACCTGACGGTATGCGCCACGGCCGACAGGTCGTGCACGAAGCGATCGCCCCTGTCCTGCTGCGGGACATCGTGCACGGGCACCCCGTGCAACGCCGCACTCACCGCATACATCCCGAAGGTCGGTGAGCACACGATGATGCCGTCGTCGCTGCCTGGACGGCACAGCGCTCGGACGAGCACGTCGATCGCTTCGTCGCTCCCACGCGCCAACAGCAGTTGATCCCCGCGGGCACCGAGGTATGCCGCGTAGGCCGCTCGCAGAGCAGCCGGTTGGGGCTGCGGATAGCGCCGCGCGGTGCCGTCCGGGTCCACGGAATTGGGCTCGGCGGCCTCGTTGGCGTTGAGCCAGATCGACGCCAGTGGCCCGGCAAAACTGGTGCGCGCCGAGGAGTAGCCGCCGAAGGTGTGCAGGTCGGGGCGCACGAGATCCATCGGAAAGGTCAGAGATGAATCCACTACGTCGACACATCCAGGGCCGCCGTTTCCGCCATCGGGCGTGCTAGCCGCCGAGTCACGGCCCGCTGGTGAGCGTGCAACTGCTCAGCTTCGGAGAGCACGACGGCGCACGGCCCGACGGCGTGCAGACCCGGCTGAGTGACGGACTGCACCGTCATCGCAATCTGGAAGCTGGAGACGTTGACGCCCCCGGTGAACCGCGCGGCTCCCGCGGTGGGCAGCACGTGATTGGTGCCACTGCAGTAGTCGCCAAGGGTCTCCGGAGCCCAATCGCCGAGGAAGACCGACCCCGCGCTGGTCACCGAGGCCAGCCACTGCCGCGGCTCGCGCAGCGCCAGGATGAGGTGCTCGGGGCCGTACTCGTTGCTGATCTCGAAGGCCGCCGACAAATCGGAGGTGACGATCACGCGACTGCTGGCCAATGCCTTGCGAGCGATGTCGGCACGAGGCAGTTGCTCGACCTGCTGCTCGATCTGCTCGGCCACGGCTTGGCCCATCGCGGCGTCGTCGGTCAGCAGCAGGACTTGGGAGTCCGGCCC
>JBGTGC010000075.1:0-2205 GCA_041746935.1 Dermatophilaceae bacterium | reverse complement strand
GGCGCGAGCTGGCTGGCCATCGGCGAGGTTGCCGCCACACCGACCAGCGACGCCCGCCCCAGTGCGGCTGCGGGCAGCAACGTCCTGCTCGTCGGCACCGATAGTCGCGCAGACCTGACCCGTGAGCAACGCAACGAGTTGAAGACGGGCAGCACGGAAGGGGCGCGCGCCGACACGATCATGCTGTTGCATATGCCGGACTCCGGCGACCCCACCCTGCTGTCGTTGCCGCGTGACTCTTACGTCGAGATACCTGGCTCTGGGATGAACAAGATCAACGCGTCATACTCCATCGGGGGTCCTCCCCTGCTGGTGGACACCGTGGAGCAAGCCACGGGTCTACGTGTCGACGGCTACCTCGAAGTCGGATTCGACGGTTTCGTGGACGTGGTGGCCGCCGTCGGTGGGGTCGAGATGTGTTTGCCCGAACCCGTCGTGGAAGAACGCAGCGATCTAGACCTTGCGGCTGGATGCCAGGAACTCGAAGGCAAGGATGCGTTGAACTACGTGCGTATGCGGTACGCCGACCCCAGGGGGGACCTCGGCCGAGTCGAGCGGCAACGGGAGTTCTTGAGCGCTATGGTCTCCAAGATGAGCAGTCCGGCAACCCTGCTGGTGCCATGGGAGTTGCACGACGCGGGCACCGCCACCGGGTCCTCGCTCGCCCGCGGCGAGGACACGTCGATGTGGGAGATGATTAAAGTTGCGCTGGCGATGCGGTCGGTGTCCGGCGGTTCGGGACAGTCGATCACGGTGCCCATCGCCGACGCCAACTACAGCACCGCCGCCGGCAGTTCGGTCTTGTGGGACGAGGCGGGTGCCGCCGAGTTGTTTGAGGCGCTACGCACGGACGCCCCCCTGACCATCGAGCCTTAGGGGAGCGGCTATTTCAGCATCTGACGTGCCATCACGACCCGCTGGATCTGGTTGGTGCCCTCGTAGATCTGAGTTATCTTTGCATCGCGCATCATCCGCTCCAGCGGGAAGTCCTTGGTGTATCCAGCCCCGCCGAGCAGTTGCACCGCGTCGGTCGTGATCTCCATCGCCACGTCCGAGGCGTAACATTTGGCAGCCGCGCCGAAGAAGGATAGGTCCTTATCGTCCCGCTCGGACTTCGACGCCGCAACGTAGACCAACTGACGGGCGGCCTCGAGCTTCATACCCATATCCGCCAGCATGAATTGCACGCCCTGGAACTGCGCCACTGGTTGGCCGAACTGCTGACGTTCCTTGACGTATGCCGTCGCATGCTCCAGTGCGCCAGCCGCGATGCCCACAGCTTGGGCACCGATGGTGACGCGGGTGTGGTCGAGGGTCTTCAGCGCGATCTTCAGGCCCTCGCCCAACTCGCCGACCAACCGGTCCCCTGGGATGCGGCAGTCGGTGAACAGTAACTCACGGGTCGGTGAGCCCTTGATGCCGAGCTTCTTCTCCGGTGCTCCCAGGTCGAACCCTTCGTCGTCGGCGTGCACCACGAAGGCGCTGATGTTGCGGCCCCGCGGGCCGTCCGGATCGGTCACCGCCATCACGGTGTAGTAGGCGGATTCTCCGGCGTTGGTGATCCATGACTTCTGGCCGTTCAGCAGGTAGGTACCGTCGGACTGCTCGATCGCCTTGCACCGCATGGCGCTGGTGTCGCTGCCGGCACCGGCCTCGGAGAGCCCGTAGGAGAACATCGCTTCGCCACTGGCCACATGGGGCAAATACCGTTGCTTCACCTCCTCGCTCGCGGCCAGGATCACCGGCATGGTGCCCAACTTGTTGACCGCTGGGATGAGGGAGGAACTGGCGCAGACCCGGGCGACCTCTTCGATCACGATGCAGGTGGCCAGGGCGTCTGCTCCCACCCCGTCGTACTCTTCGCCGATGTGCGGCGCATGGAAGTCAGTCGCTCTCAGGGCCTCGTAGGCCTCCTTCGGGAAGCGAGAGTCCTCATCCACTGCGGCAGCAAACGGCGCGATCTTGTCGTCACACACGTCGCGCACTGCTTCACGCAGCGCCTCGTGGTCCTCGGACAGGGCAAAGAGGTGGAAGTCGCTCATTTCTCCACTGTACGACCGCGAACCCGAGCCCCCTTGGCGTGGGCTTGGTCGCGCAACTCGGCGGCGAAGTCCCGCAACCGGGCGCTGATCGCTGCGCCCTGGTCATCCGGCGCGCTGGCCAGGATGCGTGCGGCCAGGAGGCCAGCGTTGCGCGCTCCCCCGA
>JBGTGC010000074.1:0-3269 GCA_041746935.1 Dermatophilaceae bacterium | reverse complement strand
GACTCGGCCGTGGCCGCATCTCGGATGTTGGAAGCGGGCCACGAGGTAGTCGGGGTCCACCTTGCGCTGTCCCAGTCGGCAGCGACCCTGCGCGAAAGCGCTCGCGGGTGCTGCACCATCGAGGACGCAGGGGACGCCCGGCGAGTGGCCGACCGCCTCGGCATACCCTTTTATGTCTGGGATATGGCTGAGCGGTTCGCCGAAGACGTGGTAGCCGATTTCATCGCCGAATACGAAGCAGGCCGCACACCCAATCCGTGCTTGCGGTGCAACGAAAAGATCAAGTTTGCCGCGCTGTTGGACAAGGCTCTCGCGCTCGGGTTCGACGCTGTGGCGACCGGGCACTACGCACAAATCGTCGAGGAGCCGGACGACGATGTAGCCCCAGGCGGGGTGCGGCGCGAGCTGCACCGAGCCGTCGATATGGCCAAGGACCAGTCGTACGTGCTGGGCGTGCTCGATGCCGACCAGTTGGCGCGCAGCTTCTTCCCGCTCGGAGACACGACGAAGCCTGACATCCGGGCCGAGGCCGCTGAGCGCGGGTTTTCGATCGCCAAGAAGCCCGACAGTCATGACATCTGCTTTATCCCCGACGGGGACACCCGGGCGTGGCTGACCAAGCGGCTCGGCGAGAAACCCGGGCCGATCGTGGATTCCGACGGCGAAGTGCTGGGGGAACATCAAGGGGCTTACGGCTACACCGTGGGCCAGCGCCGCGGGCTAGGGCTGACCGTGCCGGCCGCGGACGGACAGCCTCGCTACGTCACGTCCACGCAGACCACGTCGAACACCGTGGTCGTTGGGACACACGAACTGCTCGGGATCGATCACATCACCGGTGACCACGCCCGCTGGTGTGGCCCCGCCCCCGAAGGCGTGATCGACGTCGGCGCACAGATCCGTGCGCATGGTCAGGAGTATCCAGCGACCGCGTGGGCCGAAGGCGAGCAGGTGCAGGTCAGGCTCGGCGAGCGCATCCGTGGGGTCGCCCCGGGCCAGTCGGTGGTGCTGTATGAGGGCACCCGGGTGGTCGGCTCGGCAACGATCGTGAACGCTGGCCGCTGATGACCGATATGAGCGCACTCGGCGCGTTGGCATAGTGCAATGGTGCGCACTTCGGTCATTGGCTCAGGGAGTAGCCGGGTCGGGCGCGGCGGGGATGACGTAGACGCCGGCTTCGGGGCGCTCGACGAAGCCGAAATCCACGAGGTATCGCCGCAGCACGGCCACGTCGTCAAAGATCGGACGCAGTGCGGCGTTCATCTCGACCTCTGACAGCCTCGCGCCCGCCGGCAGCTGAGTCACCAGCCACTCAAGCAGCGCGATCTTCCTCGACTGTTTGCGCGGCATGGTGATCAGGGCACCGTCTCGGTCGAAGAACGGCGCGAGTTCACCCTTCGGTGTCGATCCGCTCATATCTTTGAGTATGCCGTCCACGCCGACCTTGCGCTGCCGATAATTTTGGTGCTGCCGATAAGTGGCGGCACCACTGGCCACCTCGCGCCTTGTCCTGTGCATTTGCGTAGCTCGAGCGACGCAGGTGCACAGGCTAAGAGCGTGAGATCTCTCCGGCATACATCAAGGAGCCGGGGGTGGTCAGGGTTTCGCCGGTCTCGAGCCAGGTCTTCAGCCCGGAGAGGATCATCGGCCAGCCGCCATACACCTGCTCGTTGGCGCCCTGGCGCAGCTCGTCGTGGGTCAGGGTGAGCCGACACGCGTCGCCCACCGGCTCGATCTGCCAGGTCACTCGGCTGGTGCCCTCGGCGATAACGTCCGGCTCCCAGAGTGATCGGATGGTGTGCACCAGGCGGCGCGGGGGATCGGCCTCAACGACCTTGCCTTCGCTGAGTGATCCCTCGAAACGTCCCGGTGCTTCTTGCTTCCAAGCAGAGCCAGGCGCCCAATCCGAGGTGATGAGCGTGCCGAAGTGATATTTGGCCCGGATCTGCGGATCGGTGATGGCCTCCCACAGTCGCTCGGGGGTGGTGCGGATATAGATCTCGAAGACGCGTTCCATGGTGTGCTCCAGTTCTTCTCGCAGGCCAATCAAGCCAGCGGCCCAGGGTTCGGTGAATTTGCTGACCCAGCGGTGGTGGATCATGCGGATCGGGACGGGGTTGAGGAAGTGCAACTTCTCGCGTCCGCGGCGCTGGGTAGTGATGACGCCGGAGTCCTCCAGGAGGCCGAGATGCTTGGCCACGGCGATGCGGCTCATGTCAAACCGAGCGGCCAGCGCGCTCGAGGCTTGGCCGTCCTGCTCGAACAGGGCATCCAGCAAGGCTCGTCGAGTCGGATCGGCCAGTGCCTTGAATACGAGGTCCACGCCTTGAGGTTAGGTAACCATATGGTTCCGTGTCAAGAGGTCAGGCGTGGTCGGGGTAGTCGGTGGCGGGCCGCCATACTTGGGCTCATGACGTGCTGCCGATGGTGACCGTGAGTGGGATCGGCTCGTGGCCGGGGAGCAACGTGCGACGGGCGCTAGGGACAATCAGCGATCAGCTCGCCGCGGTGGACGAAGAGGGCCTGGTCGGTATGCCGTATCTGGCCGAGCTGCCTGCCCGCGGTCCCGGATCGGACATGGTCGGGCGCAGCGCGCATCTGCTCGTTGACCTCCCGATTGACCTGCAGCCTCAGGGGTGGCGACTGGTCGACCGCCCGGGCCTGGACGCCACGCGCACCGGGTCGTTGTGGCGCGAAGACCTCGATGAGTTGGCGCAGGTCTTCGACGGCTTTGACGGCGAGCTCAAGCTGCAGGTCGTCGGCCCGTGGACCCTGGCCAGCGAGACCTGGCTGCCACTGGGTGACCGGGTGCTCAGCGACGCCGGAGCCATCCGCGACGTGTCAGCCTCGTTAGCGGCTGGAGTGGCCGAGCACGTGCAGAACGTGCGCCGGTTGCTGCCTTCAGCCTCGGTGGTGCTGCAACTCGATGAGCCAAGTCTGCCCAGAGTGCTGCACGGACAGGTGCCCACGGCATCGGGCTATCGGCGGCTCCCTGCGCCGGACCCCGAGGATGCGTCGGCCGTCATCGGGTCGGTGCTGCGCTCAGCGCACGACGCCGGAGCAGTGTCGAGCGTGCTGCATTGCTGCGCTACGCGTCCACCCTTGCGGGTGATGCGGGAAGCGATGGCCGGAGTCTTCAGCGTGGGGGAGTCGGGGCAGCAAGGTGTGAGCGTGGACGTCACGGGCCTCGATGCTCGTGCCTGGGAAGGCCTGGCCACGTCGATCGAGTCGGGAATCGCCCTGTGGGCTGGCGCGATCCCGACCAGCGG
>JBGTGC010000073.1:0-29212 GCA_041746935.1 Dermatophilaceae bacterium | reverse complement strand
GCTCTGCGCCCAGCGCGACGAGCGTCAGGTGCACCTGCGCCAGCAGCGCGATCACGCGGGAGAGCAGGAGCACGCCTGCGGAGCAATCAATGCATCCCGGGCCTCTCTTGACCCCCCGTCGCAGTCGTCCCCAGCGGATATCGACCAGGCGCGCCACGAAGCAAAACTGCTGCAACGGCGCCTCGGCCCCCTGCGCAAGGCGAGAGACCAGGCCGAGGATGCAGCCGGTCTTGCGCGCGAGATCGAGTCTCGCGCTACCCGAGCCCACGACCTGCTGAGCGCGCACCATGCCCACGCTGGAACCGAGCTTGCGCTGCTTTGCGGCCGTCTGGAGGAGGCACGGAGCCGCACTGCCGACGCAGATCTCGAGGAAGCGGTCACATACGCGCGGAGTCAGGCACGGGCTGCGGACGTTACGCACGAGGAGGTCGGCGAGGAGATCCGCAGCTGTGGCGTTGACAACGCGCAGGCACGCTTGACGCAGATCGACTCTCAGGTGGCTCGGGCCGGTGCCCAGCTCGACACCCTGAGAGGGCAATTTCACGAGCTCAAGGGTCGTCTGGAGATGACGGCAGGGGAGGGACGCGCGGAAGAGCACGATCGGGCTGGTCAACTCTTGGCCGAAGCCAAGCGCGAGTTGAGTTCAGTAGGTAGGCGCGCGCGGGCCGCTCGACAGTTGCACGCGACGCTGCGCCGCCACCGGGACAGCGCCCACGCCAGCTATGTGGCTCCGTACGCTCGCGAGATCGAGCGGTTGGGCAAAGCGATGTACGGCGCATCGTTCGCAGTCCGCGTCAGTCCGGGCCTTGTCATCACCCACCGGGAACTGCATGGGGTCCTCCTTGGATTCGACCACCTCTCCGGCGGAGCCAAAGAGCAACTGGGAATCTTGGCGCGACTCGCAGTCGCGATGTTGGTCGACGCTCACCAAGCAGTTCCGGTCATGATCGATGACGCCTTGGGCTACACCGACCCTGATCGCCTTCGGCGACTTGGCGCAGTCCTGGACGACGCTTCCCCGCTGGGCCAGATCGTCCTGTTGACGTGCACTCCCCAGCGGCACGCGGCCATCCCAGGCGCGCGGGTGCTGTCCATCCCTGCCTGAAGCGATGCATACGATGGGCGCCCGTCGGCGATTCGTTACTTGCGACACGGGCTGTTAGCGTGTCATCTCGTTGGAGCGTGGGCAGGGGCGTCCGCGAAGGGCGGGGTTGGAGGTCATGAGTAATGCAATATTCAACTGGCCGTTATCCAAACGTGACATATCCCTGATCTTTCTGTTACCTTCGTGTCACTCCTCCCCCTGAGGAGTCCCACCTGGTCGCCGAGTCCTGTCACCGTGGTTGGGTTACCACGCACAATCCGTTCGACAGGAGCGGGGGACCCAAGTTAGTCGGTGCGTCGAGAGACGTGCCTTGGGGTTAAGTCCTCGGAGCATCACGCGAGGACCGGGTATGCATCTCCGCCCGAACCCGACAGCTCACCCCGTAGGCGTATGGAGAGAGTTCGCAATGACTTCGACCATGTCCGGGCGTCACCGCGCCCCGCGACGTATGTCCGCCAAGCCCGCAGCCAAGGTGTTCGTGACCCTTGCTGCCACGGGTGGTCTGGCCCTATCAACCGCTGGCGCAAGCCAGGCCGCACCTGCGGCCCCGAAAAGCCCAGCCCCCGCCGGCGTCAGTTTCACCCCGGCTGCCCTTCCTGCGGTTGCTCCTGCTGCTGCTTCGGTGCCAGCTCGCGTGTTGCCCACCCCGCGCGGCTACTCCACCTACCGTTGGGGCTCGCAGGGAGGGTCCGTCAAGACCATCCAGCGCATCGCGGGCTCATACCAGGACGGCATCTTCGGCCCGAAGACGCACAGTGCAGTGAAAGCGTGGCAGGGTCGCAATGGCCTCGTTGCCGATGGAATCGTCGGCCCGAAGACCTCGCGCGCGATGGGCCTGTCGACATCCTCGAGTTCTTCCTCGCGTAGCAGCTCCTCGGCATCGCGCAGCAGTTCGCGGTCTTCGAGCAGCGTGATCACCAACGCCCGGCGCAATCTGGGTGTGGGATACGTCTGGGCCGGCAGTTCGCCGTCCAGCGGCTTCGACTGCTCGGGCTATGTGAACTACGTCTTCAAGCAGTCGGGCACCAGCCTTCCTCGCACGGCTGCCAGCATTCAGCGCGCCACCACTCGGACATCCAATCCGCAGCCGGGTGACCTGGTGTTCCATGGTTTCCCCGCGACGCACGTCGGCATCTACGCCGGCGGCGACAAGATGTACGACTCCGGTCGCACCAGCCGAGGCACCACTCTGCGCACCATCTTCCCCGGCAGCATCAGCTACGGCAAGGTCAACTGACGCAGACCCCTGTGACACGAAGGCCGAGGTGGCGACAGCCACCTCGGCCTTCGTCTGTCTGTGGGCGGCCACAGGAGTGATGGCACCCTGGGGTTGCCCGAGTGGGTCACCACGTCTAGGTTCACAGCAACAGGAAAGAGGACCGATGAAGACTTCTGCTGCTTTGCTTTGCGGGCTGGTGGGCCTGACCATGTCCCTATCCGCGTGCGACGCTCTGGGCGACGACGCGGGGCCGGACACCATCGATCAAGATGTGTTGACCGGCGACTCGCAGGCGACGGCACGTCCGACGACGGCTGACACAGAGCTCAGCACGTCGACCGGGAACGATACGGACTCCTCCACCGCCACGGGTATGCCGAACGACTCGGACTCCTCGACCGCGACCGGCTTCGGGGTGGGTGACAGCGACCAAGTCACCGCAACCGGGGGCTTGGGAGACGATGACTCCGCCACGGCTTCCCCCAGCGAGGTCGCGGCACCGACCGAAGCACCCGATGATGCCGAACTTCCTGATCTAAGTTTGGATCCCGCCGAAGGTGCTGCCGGTGGCGACAGCGATTTGCTCTCGACGACCGTGCGCATCGGGTCACATCCCGACTTTGACCGCGTGGTCTTCGACCTCGATGGCGAAGGCACCCCGGGGTATCGCGTCTCCTACGTCGACAGCGCTGTGGAGGACGGCAGCGGGGCGACCATCGATGTCGATGGCGATGCCATCCTCCAGGTCGTGATGACTGGCACGCGCTATCCCGCCGAAGACGAGGCCTACGAAGGTGGGCCCGGCACTTATTCGCTCGACGCCGCCGAGGAGGTCGAGCAGGTGCGCCTGTCCGGAACGTTCGAAGGCACCACCCAGGCCTTCATCGGCATCGACGACAAAGACACGCCGTATCGTGCGTTCGTGCTGAGCAACCCCTCGCGTTTGGTCGTTGACGTGGAACGCAGCAACTGAGCTTCGCGCCCGGTAGGAAGAGCAACAGGCGCACGGGCTCGGTTAGGCGTTGGGGTCCACGACCATCCGGCCCCGGACCTGGCCAGCCGTGATGGCGTAGCCCTGCGCTGCGATCTCGCTCATCGGCACCACTTGCGTCATCTCGTCCAGCATTGTGATGGGCAGGTCGGTCGCCAGCCGTGCCCAGGCCTCCTCGCGCAGCGCCAGCGGGGCCTGGGCCGAGTCGATGCCCTGCAATCGCACGCCACGCAGGATGAACGGCATGACCGTGCCGGGCAGATCGATCCCGCCCGCTAGTCCGCAGGCGGTGACGACCCCGCGATACTTCGTCTGCGCGAGGACCTTGGCCAGCATCGTGGAGCCCACGGTGTCGACCGCTCCGGCCCAGGTTTCGGCTTCGAGCGGCTTGGGCTTTTGACTCATCTCCTCGCGTGACAAGAAGGCACCGGCCCCGAGGGCGCTGAGATAGTCGTGCTGCTCGGGGCGACCCGTGACGGCCGTGACGGCATACCCCCGCTGGGAGAGAACGGCGGTCGCCACGCTCCCGACACCGCCGGCCGCGCCCGTCACAACAATGGGGCCTGCGTCCGGCGTGACGCCACCGTCTTCGAGGCCCATCACGCACAGCATGGCAGTCAGCCCGGCCGTGCCGATGCCCATCGCGCGCACGGCGCTGATGTCGTCGGGGCGCTTCACCAGCCAATCGGCGCGGACGCGTTGACGCTGAGAGTAGCCGCCCCAGAAACGTTCGCCGACGCCCCAACCGGTCAGGATCACTGTGTCCCCGACCGAGAAACGCTCCGATGCGGACTCGCGCACCGTGCCGGTGAAGTCGATTCCGGGCACCATCGGGAACGACCGGATAATTCGTCCTTTGCCGGCCAGAGCCATGCCGTCCTTGTAGTTCAGCGAGGAGTAGTCGATGTCGACGAGCACCTCGCCCTCGGGGAGGTCGGCGTCGCTCAATTCCTCGATGCTGGTGCTCTGGCCATCGGGGGTTTCGCGTAGGACGAGGGCGTTGAAAGTGTCGGTCATGGTGAACTCCTGTGTGCGTCTGCGATGACTGAGGTAGGGATGACGAGGGCGTCCAGGGCCAGGCAGCCCTCGACGGTGACGGCCAGTGGGTTGACGTCTAGCTCGGAGATGAGATCGCCAGCGTCGGCGGCCAGATCGGACAGGGCGACGAGGGCGGCAACCACGGCCGGGGTGTTGACCGGGGGGCGGCCGCGGATGCCGTCCAGCACGGGCTTGATCGCGAGTTTGCTGATCATCTTGCGCCCGATCTCGGCGTCAATCGGGACCAAACCGAGCTGGCGGTCTCCTAGCACTTCGATGAACACGCCGCCACCGGCGACGAGCACCATGGAGCCGAACTGCGGGTCGGAGACGACGCCCAAAGCCATCTCGACGTCGGGCAACACCATCGGCGCGACGAGGACTTCGGGGCCCAGCCTTCGGGAGAGGTCGGCGTATGCCGTGCGGACAGCGTCGTAGTCAGCGAGGTTGAGCATCACGCCCGAGACCTCTGATTTGTGCAAGATGCCGGCCGCCGCCGTCTTCAACACCACGGGGTAGCCGAACTCCTCGGCCGATTCCAGGGCCGCTTCGAGGGTGGCCACCGTGCGATGAGGTGTCACCGGCACCCCGTAGGCGGCCAGCAAGTCGAGCCCCTCACTCTCGCTCAGCGCGACGGGCTCGGACAACCGAGCGCGCCAATGGGCCGTCACCGCCGGGTCGGGGGCGGTGGGGGGAGCAATACTCGGGCGGACGGTGAAGTCGCGGTGGGCCAAGGCGTGGCGCACCGCCAACAACCCAGCGACCGTGCCATCGAGGACGGGGATGCCGAGATTGGTCATCCGCTTGGCGAGGTCCTGAGACTCCGTGCCGATGTGATTGGTCAGCATCGCGACCGGTTTGGTGGTGCGCCGCTGCACTCGGCGGCAGATGCGAGCAAACGACTCGTGCAGGTAGAACCCGGAGCTCAGGTCGGCCACGAAAACGCCCATGGCGGTGTCGTCGTCGTCCAGCAGGGCTTGCCAGCAGCGTTCGAAGATCGTCTGGTAGTCCCGCCCGGTGCCCCACGCGTCCAAGGGGTTGATCGGCTCGAGTCCGTGATCCAGGTGATCGCGCAGGACCTGCGTGGTGTCCTCACTGATCTGGGCAAACGGCACCCCTACGTCGTCGGCGATGTCGATCATCAGCTCGCGCTCGCCGCCGGAGTCGAAGATCGCCGCAAGACCACCTCTCGACGGGCGCCGCGGGTTGGAGAGCAGCTGAGTGGTCGAGGCCAGTTCGTCCAAGGACTTCACGGACAGCACGCCATACCGCTCAAACAAGGTTTGGTATGCCGCGTCGTCACCGGCGATCGCACCGGAGTGGCTCAACGCAAGCGTCGCCGCCTCCGGGGTGCGCCCGGCCTTGAGGGCAATCACCGGGATGTCGCGCTCGGCCGCCTTGCGCAGCGCGGCGACGAAGGCGCTCGGTTTGCGCACGGTCTCGATGAACAGCGCGATCGCGGTCGTGCTCTCCAGCTCCAGGGCGTAGTCCATGTAGTCCGACGTCGTGGTCACGAGCTCCTGACCAGGAGAGATGGCCAGGTTGAACCGCAGTTTCTGGTCATTCCATAGCAGTGCCGTCAGCACCGAGCCGGACTGGGCGATGAACGTGACCCCACCCTCGGTCAGCTCGTAGGGGCGATGGAACGGCAACGTCCGAAACCAGCGCTCGACGTTGTAGAAGCCCATGCAGTTGCCGCCGACGATCGGCAGATCGGCCTCGCGCGCCAGGTCTCGGATGCGCTCACGCAGGGTGTATGCCGGATCATCGCCTGCCATCGACAGGCTCCCCGGGATGACGAGACCGCCCACACCGAGGTCGATCGCAGCCCGGACCTGCTCCTCGATGCCGGTGTTCGCAATGCCGAGGACGGCAAGGTCCGGAACTTGCGGCAGCTCCGCGAGGCCGGGGTAACACGGTAAACCTTCGACCTCGTCATACCGGGGATTGACCGCGTAGACCGCGCCGGGGAAGCGAGCGACCTGCAACTCCAGGACCATGTCGTTGCCCGGGACGTTGGGCATGGTCGAAGCACCGAGCAAGGCCACGGAGCGGGGGGCCAGCATGCGATCGAGCCGGTGATGGGTCCTGGGCCAGGTGCGCTCGGGGGATTCAATGGCCATCTGCGTCCTGACGTTCGTGGGGGTGAGTCTGCTGCTCAGCGTGGTGCTGCGCGGTGGGGAGCGCGGCTCTTCGACTCTCGATCCATGTGTGGGCTTGGTCGTAGATCGTGCTCAGATGATCCATCTGGGCGTGGACGATGGAGGCTGCCGCCTGCGGATCGCCGACTTTGATGGCGTCGAGAAGGTCGCCCTGCAGGGCGATCACGTCGCTGCGGCGGCGGAAGCGATTGATGATGAGGTTGGTGGAGGGGTGCAGCGCCTCCAGTGCGAACACCATGACGTAGTCCAAGACCGGATTGTGCGCGGCCTGCACGAGGAGGCGATGGAAGCTGACGTCCGCTTCACAGAACTCCTGGTCGCTGAGGGCGGCGTCTTCTTGTCGGCGCAGGACGTCGTGCAGCGCGATGAGGTCGGCGTCATCCCGGCGATGCGCCGCGAGCCGGGCACAGTCGGATTCGAGCAACCGGCGGCTCTCGGCGACGTCGGCCAGGGTGAAGACCTGATGGCTGACCAGGAGCGTGGCCGTCGTCCGCAGGTCTGATCGCACCTGATCATCGGTCGGCACGGTGACGAAGTTGCCGCCGCTGACTCCCCGTTTGGAGCGAATGAGGTTCTTCGCGGCGAGGCGCTTGAGAGCTTCCCGGATCGTGGGGCGGGACACCCCGAAGGATTCGGCGAGCTCGGACTCGGTAGGCAGCCGCTCGTCGAGGGTCAGGTCGCCGGCCAGGATTCGCGAGCGAATGGCCTCGGCGATCTGGTCCGGCAGGCTCCGCGCGTCGGCGCTGACAACGGTCGGCACATCGATCAGCGTGGCAGGCAGGCGGGCTAGTCGTCAATAGGTCAGATCTATTCACCGGAGACGACACAGAGCGTTGCAAGATCTGCATCATTGTTGATGCACGTATGATGCAACTATGCGAACAACAGTAGACCTGCCCCCTGCTGTCCATCGGCGCGCCCAAGAGTTGGCTGAGCAGCAGCACCGCTCATTGTCCGCGGTGGTCGCCGACCTGACGACGCGTGGGCTGGCTCAAATCGAGGAACCAGTGACTTTCTCGATCGACCCGCGCTCCGGATTGCCGGTCTTGTCGGTGGGTCGAGTCGTGACGTCGCTCGAGGTGGCCGACCTTCTCGACGACGAATGACCACATCAATGCTGGACGCGAATGTCCTCATCGCGTTGGTGATCGCTGAGCACGAACACCACGAGTCCGCCAGCGACTGGCTAGGCTCCACGGTCAATTTCGCGGTATGCCCGATCGTGGAGGGTGCGCTCGTCCGCACATTGCTCCGGCTGGGCGAGTCGGCGAGAACGGCTCACTCGCTCCTGGCTAGTGTCCGCGCTGATCCTCGATGCGACTTCTGGCCGGACACGATGTCCTACGTCGACACTGACTTGACGTCGGTGCAGGGTCACCGCCAGGTCACCGACGCCTATTTGGTCGAGCTGGCGCGGGCAAATCGGGGAGCGTTGGTCACCTTCGACCGGGCGTTGGCCAGCCAATACGAGAGCGTTGTGCTACTGCATGGATGAGGTGGAAGCGATCTGCGGGGCCGTCAGGGCGGCGCTGACCCGCTCTGTTAGTTTTCGGTGATGGAAGCAGTTGCGTCGCAGAGCGGACATGCCGACGTCGTGGTTATCGGGGGTGGCAACGCAGGGATCGCGCTGGCGGCCCGTTTGCGGGACTCTGGTTTCGATGATGTCGCGATCATCGAACCGAAGGTCACCCACCACTTCCGTCCTCTGCTCTCCTACGTTGGTGCCGGCCTGTCGAGCACCAAAGAGATGAGCCGCAAGCAGGTCTCGGTCATGCCGGCCGGGGTTCGCTGGATCCGTGATGCCGCCGCAGCCATCGATGCGGACACCCGCCTGGTGACCCTGGCCAGCGGAGCAACGATGACCTATCGCGATGTTGTGCTGACACCTGGCTCAGAGCCCGACTGGGAAGCCGTGCCCGGGTCGGCTCAAGCGATGTTGAGTCCGTCGGCCTCCACCAACTATGTCGTGGACCTAGCACCGAAGACGTGGGAGTTGATCCAGGAGTTGCGCTCAGGACGCGCAGTTTTCACCCTGCCCGACGGGCCAGCGCCGTGCCCGGGGGCGGGACAGAAGATCCTCTACATGGCGTGTGACTACTGGCGCTCGCAAGGGGTGCTGGATGACATCGAGGTCACCCTCGTGACCCCGGATGCCGACATCTCCGAGAACGCCAAGATCGCGACTCGATTGCGCGTCTGGGTGGAGCGTTACGGCATACGAGTGCTCGCCTCGAGCCAGGTCGACCGTGTCGATGCCACGGCTCAGACTCTGGACATCACTGGACCTGGCGGCACCACGACGCTGCCCTACGACTTTTGGCATATGACACCGACCCACAAGCCGCAGCCGTGGATCGAGGCCGCCGGGTTGAGCTCGGCTGGGGCGGCAGGGTACGTCGACGTCGATCCGCTGACGCTGCGCCATCGCCGCATACCCACCGTATGGGCGTGCGGCGACACCGCCGAAACGGGCGCGTCGCGCTCGGGAGGGGCGTTGCGCGAGCAGACCGAAGTGTTGGCGAAGAACCTGATATCCGCGCGTGGGGCCACCGAGATGGGTGAGGAGTACAGCGGATACTCGGTCTGCCCCTACACGGTCTCGCGCTCGCAGGTCCTGTTCTTCGAGTTCGACCGCGATCGTGCCCTCAGGCCATCGTTTCCCTTGATGTGGCAACGCGCTTCCCGGCTGTTGTTCTTCGGTGACCGGCGAGTGTTGCCGCAGATCTACTGGCACCGGATTCTCAACGGCAAGTGACATGATCGGTGGTCGGCCATAACTGGAGGCGACGGAACCGTCAGTCGGACATGGTCCGCAGCCGACGCCCCGATCTGCGCACTCTGCTGTCGACAGCGCAGAATGCCCGAGAGATACGGCCTAAGGAGCGGATCTGGCGGGCATAAAGGGACTTCGCTGTGAATTAGCAGGCGATGAGTGGCCCCATCAGAGGAACCGGCGCCCTACCTACTTCGGGCCGCTGCGCGCCAAACCGGCCGCGAAGTAGCGCTGGCCACCACGAACAACAACGGAATCGGGAGCATCGACAGCAGAGCTCCCGCCACGAGCGTGGGGTAGTCGGTGGCGATTGACCTTGCAGGAAGGCAAGGCCAACCGGCAGTGTAGAGGTCGGGATCTCGTAGAGCCACCAGCGGCCAGGCGAACTCGTTCCACCGATACACAAACGTCAGCACGCTGAGGACAGCAATCAGTGGCCTGGCCAGCGGCAACACCACCCGGGTGAAGATCTTTCACTGACTCGCCCCATCGAGGGCGGCAGCTTCCAGCAGCTCGTCGGGGATGGCCAGCATGTATTGCCGGGCCAGGAAGATCCCGAAGGCTTCGGCGGACCGCGGGATGATGACTGCCCAGTAGGAGTTGACCCAGCCGACTCGGGCGACCAACTCGAACTGCGGGATCAGCAGCACCTGCACGGGGATCATCAGGGTGGCGATGATGGCCAAGAGGACTACGGCGCGGCCCGGGAACGTGCGTTTGGCCAGGACGTATCCCGCCAATAGATCAACAAAAACAGTCAAGGCGACAGCGACCACGGCGATGGGGGTGGAGTTCAGGGCCTAGGTCGCGATCGGATAGGGGAACAGCCAGATCAGCGCACGATCACCAGGGCGACGAAGCGCCTGTGTGCGGCTCGCGCCGCGAAGGCGCAACTGCAGGACGTCGTCAGGTCGATCGCTGCCGTCGCTCTGCAGCTCGAAGCCGCCGCGTCCGTTCAGGCCACTGAACGCGCCCAAGTCGAGGGCGAACGCAGGCAAGGAACACCGATCAGGTAGCGGGAGGCGGCTGACGTGGCAACATCTGCGTGTGAGCGTCGTCGACCGGGTGGACAAGTTTCAGCGTCGCCATCCTCTGGTCGGTTATCCGTTGGCCGTGATCTACAAGTTCTTCGACGACCAGGGCAACTACCTGGCGATGACCATCACCTACAACGCGTTCGTGGCCGTGTTTCCGCTCCTACTCATTTCGTCGTCGGTGCTGGGTTTCGTGCTGGCCGACGACGTGGAGTTGCAGGAGACGATCCTGAACTCAGCCCTCGCCGAATTCCCGATCATCGGCACGCAGCTCGCCACGCCGCAGGGTATGCAGGGCAGCCTGGGAGCCGTGGTCACCGGTGGACTCATCGCCCTCTATGGCGTGCTCGGCCTTGGGCAGGCCCTGCAGAATGCGGTCAACGTCGGCTGGTCCGTGCCGCGAAACAGTCGGCGCAACCCGTTCAAGAGTCGGCTGTGGAGCGCTGTCCTGCTCACGCTGGCCGGCACCGTCGTGCTCGCATTGGCCGTGCTCAGTAGCGTGTCGGGCTCTTTCATGGGCTGGACGCCGGAGCTGACCCAGGGCATCGGGTGGCTCGTGCAGCTCATCTCGCTGACGCTGACCATCGCTGGTCTGACGCTGCTGCTGAGGTGGGCCTCCCCGGCTCACTCGCCCTGGCGGCATACCGTGCCGGGCGCCGCGTTCATCGTGATCCTGTGGCGGGGCGTGCAGAAGTTCGGTGGCTTCTACGTCGAGCGCGTGCTCGCGCGGGTCGATGACGTCAGCGCGGTCTTCGCGCTCAGCCTCGGCTTGATCGGCCTGCTGTATGTGGCCGCCAACGTGCTGGTCTTGGGGATCGAGATCAACGTGGTGCTGGCCGAAAAACTCTTCCCGCGAGCGCTGCTGACCCCCTTTACCGATCAGGTTGACCTGACGGATGCGGACCGGCGCGCCTACACCCGATATGCGCAGGCTCAACGGCATAAGGGATTCGAGTCCGTGGACGTGGAGTTCGAAACCCCTTCGTGACCTCTTGACAGGTGACTAAATGGTCACCTATTGTCGTCGGTATGCAGGAAGACGAGGTGTTCAAAGCGCTTGCCGATCCCACTCGGCGGCTGCTCTTGGATGCCTTGTTCACGCGAGAGGGACGCAGCCTCGGGGACCTTGAGGCTGTGGTGGCTGGGCAGGTGGAGATGACGCGCTTCGGAGTCTCGAAGCATCTGCGCCTGCTGGAGTCGGCCGGTCTAGTCCTCTCTCGCAAGCAGGGTCGGGTGAAGTTGCACTATCTGAACCCTGTGCCCATTCAGCTGATCCACGACCGTTGGATCAACAAATACGCGCAACGCAGGGCGAGCGCCCTGACCGAGCTCAAACGAAACCTGGAGGAGCAGACATGAGCGACACGACCAACGACACGATGACCGCCCCGACCGACGAGCACGCCGCCCCCGAAGTCCAGATGTTCTCGATCTATATCGACGCCCCGGCCCAGCGCATCTGGGATGCCATCACCACGTCGCAGTGGAGCACGCGCTTCGGCTACGGCACAACCCTAGAGATGGACCTCAAGCCTGGAGGGGCCATCCGAGATCTCGCCACGCCGGAGATGAGAGAGATGGGCATGCCAGAGGTGATCGGCACCGGCACGGTCGTCGAGCTGGACCCTCCGCATCGGCTGGTCTACTCCTGGTCCGTCGATTGGCAGGACGAGGCGGACACCACGGTGACGTACGAGATCACCGAGTTCCCAGGTGGCCCGTGCCAGTTGACGCTGACCCACGACTGCACCGGAGCGCCCGGAACCGCCAAGGACGTCCGTGGTGGGGGAGACATCGGCGCAGGTGGCGGCGGATGGCCGTGGGTGCTCAGCAGCCTGAAGACCGTGTTGGAAACGGACCGGTCGATGTCTGGGGCCGGTGCCTGAGCGTTCCCAGCGTCTCGGCTTAGACCCTGCAATTTGTGTCGCTATAGCGGCACAACTGCAGGGTCTAAGCCTGTTGGGCCGGTCACCTGGATCGGGTTTCCGAAAACCGGTGGCATCGAGAGGTCGTCGCGCCCCAGACTGGCGACGTAGCTGTCCACACGAGGAGACGAAGTGCAGGGATTCACCCCCGAGGGCAGTTTTGGCCAGGAAGCGGCTGCCCACTATGACGACAGCGAGCGAGGCGATGAGGGTGCCGCCGTCGAGTTTCTGCAGGGCGCCGCCGGTCACGGTCCGGCTCTGGAGTTCGCCATCGGGACCGGGCGCATCGTGCTTCCACTGCATACAAGGGGTGTTCGGGTGGATTGCATCGAACTGTCCGAGGACATGATCGCCGTGCTGCGTCGCAAAGAAGGTGGATCTGATTTAGACGTGTGGGCGGGAGACATGACGAGCACGCGCACGGGCCGCCGCTACTCGTTGGTCTACCTCGTTTACAACACCATCTTCAATCTGCTCACCCAGAACGGTCAGGTTGCGTGCTTCCGCAATGCCGCTGCGCACCTGGCTGACGACGGGGTCTTCGTGGTCGAGGCGGCTGTCCCAAGTGCCTGGTTGCCGAGCCACTCTTACGTGCGTCCCGAGCGAGTCCGGGCAGACAGCGTTGACCTCGATGTCTGTCAATACGACCCGGCAACGCAGATCCTGGACGAGAACCACGTGTGCATCGGCGCGAGCGGAGCCTCATTCGGACCCATCTCCTGCCGTTTGGCGTGGCCTTCGGAGCTCGACCTCATGACCCGACTGGTCGGCCTTCGTGTGGCGGAGCGATGGGGTGGTTGGCACCGTGAGCCCTACACCGGTCACGACCAGCACGTGTCGGTCTACGGCTTGGCCTGACCCCCCACGTGCGGCTGCGGGGTGGCGTGGATGTGCTCGATGACGCCAGCACGATGTCGCTCCGTCTCCACGACGGGCACGCCAAGATCGTGCAGCATGTCGAGGGGCCGCCGGGTGAAATGCTCGCCGTGCAAAGGGACGCTGACGAGGTCGGCGGCATGCTGAAGCGCCCGGATGGGCCACACAGATGAAGCGATGTGGTCCGCGAGCAACAGTCGCCCACCGGGTCGCAGCACGCGCAGTGCCTCGCTGATGGCGGCCTGGTCCTGCGGGATGCAGCACAGCGCGAACGTGCTGACCACGGAGTCGAAGGTGTCGTCAGGGAAGGGCAACGCTGCCGCATCGCCCTGATGCAGGCCGATCCCTCGATCAACATCGGATGCCCGGCGTCTGGTGAGGTCGAGCATGGCTGAGCTCCAGTCGATTCCGGTCAACTCGACGTCACCCGGGTAATGAACGAGGTTGGCGCCCGTGCCGATAGCCACTTCCAACGTGGCCCCCTGTGCGCGGCTGCATACCCACTGGCGGCTCTGCGGGAACATGCGGCGCTCGACGCCGCTCATCTTCTGGTCGTAGGTCGGTGCCTGCCGGTCCCAGAATCGGACCAGTTTTGGATGGGGTGCCATGGGAGTCCAGTGTGCCCTGCCGTTCAAGGCCGAGCGTGAGCCGACACATCGCGCAGTCTCATAACGCGAAGTTCTGGAATAGCCACGGTTCTGTTTGGTGTTGGCCCCACGGATCGGTTTGGTCCCTGTTCCCATCACTGCACCACCACGGCGGGCACGTATGCCCGGCGTATGTCGAAAGGTCATTTTTGAAGTCTCACCAGCACCTCCTCGGTATGTCCACCCTCGCCGCCGCTGCGCTTGCCTTGACCGCGTGCTCGGGCCAGGGCTCCGCTACCGACGGCTCGGCTTCGACCGAAGGGGGCCAGTACAACCTGATCGATGACGGCACGCTCGTGGTCGCCACCGAGGGGACCTACCGACCGTTCACCTACCACGAGGGCGGCGCGGGTGACTTGACCGGATACGACATCGATGTCGTCACCGAAGTCGCTAATCGACTCGACCTGGACGTCGAATTCGAGGAGACGCAGTTCGATGGCATCTTCGCGGGCCTGGAGGCAAACCGGTTCGACGTGATCGCCAACCAGGTCTCGATCAACGCGCAGCGCGAAGAGAAGTACTTGTTGAGTGACCCCTACACCGTGTCCCCCGGGGTGGTGGTGGTCGCCAAGGGCACTGACGACATCCAGAGTTTGGCCGATCTGGAAGGCAAGACGACAGCCCAGTCGCTCACCAGCAACTGGTTTGCGGTGGCGGAGGGCAACGGGGCACAGGTCGAGGCCGTCGAAGGCTGGGCTCAGAGCATTGCGCTCCTGGAGCAGGGGCGGGTGGACGCCACGGTGAACGACGAGTTGACCTACCTCGACTACCTCACGAATAACCCCGGCGCTGGCGTCGAGATCGCCGCCGAGACGGATGAGGAGTCGCTCAACGCGTTCGCATTCACCAAGGACAAGGCCGCGCTCAACGATGCGTTCAACGAAGCCTTGACCCAGATGCAGGAGGACGGCACTCTGGCCGAGATCGGCGAGAAGTACTTCGGCGAAGATGTTTCGCAATAGATCCCGCCCGTGAGCGACAACACACAACTCTTCGTCGATTCACTCTGGCCGATCATCCAGGGCGCGATCGCAGGGACCATCCCCCTCTCGTTGATCTCGTTCGCCATAGGTCTGGTCCTAGCCCTGGGCGCAGCGCTGATGCGACTGTCGAAGAATAGAGTTCTCGCGGTGCTCGCCAAGATCTATATATCGGCGATTCGTGGCACGCCGCTGCTGGTCCAGTTGTTCGTGATCTTTTACGGAATGCCATCTATCGGGATCACCCTGGATCCGTGGATCAGCGCGATCATCGCGTTTTCGCTGAACGTTGGAGGCTACGCCGCCGAAGTGATCCGGGCCGCCATCCTGTCGGTTCCCCAAGGGCAATGGGAGGCTGGCTACACCATCGGTATGTCTCCGCGACAGCAACTCTTCAGGGTGATCTTGCCTCAGGCCGCTCGTGTTTCTGTGCCTCCACTGTCGAACACTTTCATCTCGTTGGTGAAGGACACGTCGCTGGCGTCGCTGATTCTGGTGACGGAAGCATTCCGCGTCTCACAGGAAATAGCTGCATTCAGCTCAGCGTTCATGCTGCTCTACATCGAGGCTGCTTTGGTCTACTGGGTGATCACCACCTTCCTGGCGTTTGGCCAGCTAAAACTCGAAGAGAGGTTTGATCGATATGTCGCTAAGTGAGGTCGACGCAGGCGCGGTCTTGCTAGACGTGAAGGGGCTCAGCAAGAGTTTTGGTGATCTAGAGGTCCTGAAGTCGATCGACTTGACCATCCGCAAGGGGCAGGTTGTGGTGCTCATGGGTCCTAGTGGCTCCGGCAAGACCACGGTCTTGCGCGCACTCAATAGTTTGGAGTGCCCCGACGGTGGGACGATCGAGTTCACAGGTGGTCCAACGTTTGATTTCTCCACGCCGCAAAAGAAGTCTGATCGCGCCGCATTGCGTGACCAGTCGGCCATGGTTTTCCAGCAGCACAATCTGTTTCCGCATATGACAGTGCTCCAGAACGTCATCGAGGGCCCGGTTCAGGTGCAGAAGGTCCCCAAGGCGCAGGCCATGGAGCAGGGGGAGGCCCTGCTGGAGCGAGTTGGGTTGTTGGCCAAGCGCGATGTCTACCCCTTTCAGCTCTCGGGAGGCCAGCAGCAGCGTGTGGGCATCGTGCGGGCGCTCGCGTTGAAGCCGGACGTGCTGCTCTTCGACGAGCCCACCTCCGCGCTGGACCCCGAGCTGGTCGGGGACGTCTTGGCGGTGATGAAGGAGTTGGCCGACGAAGGCTGGACGATGGTCGTGGTCACGCACGAGGTGACCTTTGCGCGAGCCGTGGCCGACCAGGTGGTGTTCATGGACGACGGCGTGGTGCTGGAGTCATCGGCACCGGCCCAGATGTTCAAGAATCCGCAGCACGCTCGTACCCGGCAGTTCTTGGACCGCATCCTGAACCCTCTGGGCGAATAGCTCACTGCCGTGCGCCGCGACCCGGGGGGCGCTTGGTGGGGACACCGAGTGCAGACTGGGCGGTATGCCGTCTCGCACCTCGTCGAAGCGCCGTACCGTGGTCCGCATGGTTGCGATCCCGCTTGCCGTTGTCTCGATCGCCGTGGTGTCCGTTTCGGCGGGGATCCGGCTCGCGCCGAATGATTCAGCAAAGTGGCATCAGGACCCGCTGACGGTCCAGGCTCCTGACAGCCCGAACTGGTTCCGGCTCACCCCGGCCGGCTCAGGGGTGGCTGCGGATGCCGAGCGCGACGACACCTCGCCGACCTTTGACGTGCCGGCATCCGAGTTGGCCGCGGCTTTCGACGAAGTGGCTACGGGAGATCACCGCGTGATTTTGCTTGCGGGGTCAGCCGCCGAGGGCTACGTCACCTACGTTCAGCGCAGCGCCCTCATGGGCTACCCGGACTACGTGTCGGTCCGCTTCGTCGAGATCGACGAGGCGCATTCGGCGCTCGCGGTCTTCTCTCGCGCGCGCTACGGATCAGGCGATCTCGGCGTCAACGAAAAGCGCGTTCGCCGCTGGGTGCGTGACACCGAAGAGCTGTTGAACTAGGGGGCCGCGGCGTCGAGGACCGTCGAAGTCGGCGGACTCATGGGCACGCAACTCACGCATCTTGTGAATAGATCAACCCCGCGTAGGGGCCGATGCTCGTCCGGACACCTTGCGGATAGCCGTGGCACCAGTGCGGTTCGCTGTCGAGGTCGCTCGCGAACACAGTGCCGAGACCAGGGCCAAACATAGGGGCATCGGTGTTGCAGCGCAGCCGCCATCGCCCCGAGCGGGGAAGGCCCAACGGCACGTCCCATGCGGCGGTCGACCGCAGGTTCACGACCACGACCGCGTCGTCACGGGGCCCACCGCTGGACCAGCGGTGATAGGCCAGAATCTTGCGGTCGTTGTCCACCTTGATCACGTGGCTATGCCGTCCGCTCAGCCCGCGCGTCACTCCGGAAGCGTTGCGGCGCAGCACGATGAGTTGCCGCACGAGGTGCAGGAAGCCAGCGTTTCGGTGGGCCTTGCTCCAATCGAGCGCCGTGCGGTCATCGAACCAGCGGTCCTCCAGGAAGTCCTGACCTTGGAACAGCATCGGCAGGCCGGGGGAGGTCAACGTCAGCACCAGCCCTAAAGCCGCGCGGGTCCGAGCGTGCCAGGAGTCTGCGGCACCAGGAAACACTGACTCCGGGACCCGGCTGCGGCCGTTGGCGACTTCGTCGTGCGACTCGGTGTAGATCACTCGCTCGTGTGGGGCGCTGAGATCGTGCCCGACGACGGCGTGCGCCACGGCATACACGTCGCGGTCCTCATCCCGCGGCGTCTCCAGGGCGGCCCGGACGGGATGCACGAAGCCGGCGTCCCACTGGGAAGCGAAACCGAGCCCGCCCTGATCTGAAGGCCGGGTCACCGTCGGGTCACCTTGCATGTCCTCTGCGATCAGAAGCTTCCACGGTTGTCGAGACCTGATGTCCGCTGTCATCGACGCCAGGAACCGCTGACCAGCCGCGATGCGCTGACCGGGATCGTGCACGTTGCCCCATCGCGACCGCACGTATTGGGTGGCGTCGAAGCGCAGTCCGTCGACGCGGAAGTCCTCAAGCCACATGACCGCAGAATCACGAAGATAGTTGCGGACATGCTTGCGGTCATAGTTCGGTCGAGTGGCACCCCACGGGGTCAGTGCCCGCCGGTCGTTGAAGAAGTAGCTGCCGCCGTAGCGCCGATGGCGACCACCGTCGAAGCGCCATAGATGCAGGTCACCGGGTCCGAGGTGGTTGTAGACGACGTCCAGGATGACGGCGATGCCGCGAGTGTGAGCAGCCTGGACGAACCGGGCAAAGGCGTGCGGGCCGCCGTAGGAGGGCTCGATCGCGAAGAGGTGCGAAGGGTTGTAACCCCAACTAGCTGGCCCCGCGAAGGCAAACGGCGGCATGATCTCGACCGTATTGATGCCGAGCCAGGCGAGGTGGTCGAGCCGCTCGATGGCCCGATCGAAAGTGCCGGCACGCCAACCGTCCGCGGCGAACGTGGGGATATGCAGCTCGTAGATCACGAGCTCATCCCACCCGGGCATCACGAACGCGTCGTCGCTCCAATTCAGTGCTCTCGGGTCAAAGACGACGGCGTTGCCATCGGAGTCCGTGACTTGCCGGGCAACGGGATCAATGCGAGAGCGGTAGGGCCCTCCGCTACGCACCAAGAACCGATACCCACTGTCCGCTCTCGCGTGCGGCACGAACGTGGACCACGTGCCGGAGCGAGCGTTGTCGCGACTCAACTGCTGCTTGTATGCCGGGTCCCACCCCGAGAAGTCGCCGGTCACCGCCACGTGGCGAGCGTTGGGTGCCCAGACCCGGAAGGTGACGCCGCCGTCGTGGGGGATAGCCCCCATCCCCGGCTGCGTCGACGACGAGCGACCAGTTGGCACGATCGCTAACTCTCAGTGGCCCGCGGAGCACACGACGACCAGCCAGGACCATCCACGTTGCTGTGCGCGCTGGTGAGGGAGGCATCTACCGAAACGAGTGCCCCGCGCTTTCGGCACGCCAATCACTGATCCAGGGTTTGGCGTACTCTTACCCTGCGCACCGAGGGTAGGGGTGTGCTGAACCCTGCAAGAGTCTTTGCGCGGGCGGGCGAGCCGGCGAGCATGGGGATAGACGGATCCGCGCACGCTACTGACCCTGCGCGGCGTAGCGCGTTTCGACGTCGACCTTGACCGGCCCCCACCAGTCTTGGTGGTGGCGATACCACTCGATGGTGGCCGCCAAGCCGGAGTCGAAATCGGTGTAGAGCGGCTGCCAGCCCAGTTCCGAGCGCAACCGAGTGCTGTCGATGGCGTAACGCAGGTCGTGCCCGGCCCGATCCGCCACGAACTGGACATCGTCAGGACGGCGTCCGCACAGCCGTAGCAGCGTCCGCGCGACGGCGAGGTTAGACCGTTCGCCATCGGCCCCGATCAGGTACGTCGCACCGATGTCGCCCTCCTGCAGGATCAGCAGTACCGCTCGGGAGTGATCGGCCACGTGGATCCAGTCGCGCACGTTGGCCCCCGATCCGTAGACCTTCGGCCGTCCACCGGTGAGCACCGTGGTGATCTGGCGGGGAATGAACTTCTCGATGTGCTGCCATGGCCCGTAGTTGTTCGAGCAGTTGCTGATGGTGGCGCGCACTCCGAAGGAGCGCACCCACGCCCGCACCAAATGATCGGCACCCGCCTTGGTCGCTGAATAAGGAGAAGATGGACGGTATGCCGAGTCTTCGGTGAACCTCTGCGGGTCCTCCAGGGCCAGGTCGCCATAGACCTCGTCGGTCGAGATGTGGTGCAGCCGCACCCCGTGCCTTCGGACGGCCTCCAAGAGCACGAACGTGCCGACCAGGTTGGTCCGGATGAACGGTGAAGGGTCACGCAGACTCTGGTCGTTGTGAGACTCGGCTGCGAAGTGCACCACCGCATCGTCGGCTCCGCTCAGCCCGGCAACCAGATTGTCCATCAGTGCGCCATCACTGACGTCGCCTACCACCAGCTCCACCCGATCGGTCGGCAGGGCCTCCAAGGCGGCCTTCGACGCGGCATACGTGAGCTTGTCCAGCACGGTGACGTGGCTGCCCGTGTGCGTGACCAGATGGTGAACGAAGTTGGATCCGATGAAGCCGGCCCCACCTGTCACGAGGATGTTGGACATGGTCGCCATGCTAGCCAGGGCCAGCGCACCTAGGGTGGCGAAGCATGCGAGGCATCATCCTGGCCGGTGGCACTGGATCCCGGCTGCACCCCCTTACCCTTGCCGTCAGCAAGCAATTGCTGCCGGTTTACGACAAACCGATGATCTACTACCCGCTTTCCACACTGATCCTGGCGGGCATCCGCGACATTCTGATCATCACGACTCCCCGGGACCAGGACCAGTTCATTCGACTGCTCGGGGATGGTTCGCAGTTCGGGATCAGTCTGACGTTCGCCGAGCAGCCGAGCCCCGACGGTTTGGCTCAGGCGTTTCTGGTCGGTGAGAAGCACATTGCGGGACAGCCATGCGCGCTGGCGCTCGGTGACAACATCTTCTACGGGCCCAGTCTGGGGCGCCGACTTCAGAGGTTCGGTGACCTGTCCGGAGCCGCCATCTTCGCCTACCGCGTCCGTGACCCCACGGCTTATGCGGTGGTGCAGTTAGACGACGTGGGAAGCGCAGTGTCGTTGGAAGAGAAGCCGCACCATCCGAAGAGCCCGTACGCCGTGCCCGGGCTCTACTTCTACGATCACGATGTGGTCGAACGCAGCAAGATGCTCCGTCCCTCGCGGCGCGGCGAGTTGGAGATCACTGACCTCAATCGCGGCTACCTGGAGGCGGGCACCTTGCACGTTGAGCGGCTTCCCCGAGGCACCGCGTGGTTGGACACCGGGACATTCGACACGTTGAACGCGGCGTCCAACTACGTCAGCACCCTCGAGGACCGGCAAGGAGTCAAGATCGGTGCTCCCGAGGAGGTCGCCTGGCGAATGGGCTTCCTCACCGACGCCGAGCTGGTGGCACGTGCCGAGCCGCTGCTCAAGTCCGGTTATGGCTCCTATCTGCTGGATTTGATCGACAGCGAACACGGGTGAGCGACATGGGCTCCGGCGCCGTTCCCGTGGCAACGCGCGGATCGCGGGATGCCGCGTATCTGGCCGCCGGGTCGCTGGTCGGGGGGTTGCTGGCCTACGTATTTTTTGCCCTGGTCATCCGCGTCCTGGGAGCGGGACCTGCCGCGCCGGTGTCGGTGTTGTGGGCCTGGTGGGGGTTCGCTGGCGCGGCTTTGACGTTTCCCGTGCAGCACTGGATCGCCCGGACCGCTGCGATCGCTGCCGGGGAGGCCGCGGTTCGTCAGGGTCTGGCCCACGTGGCGATAGCCGTCCTCGCAGTCTCACTGGTGGCCGGGGGACTTGCCTGGATTGCCCGCGATCGACTGTTCGGTTCCAACGGTGACGTCTTCCCGATGCTGGTCCTCGGAGTTGGACTGGGGTCGGGGATGCTCGGAGTGCAACGCGGCCTGCTTTCGGCTCGGTGCCGTTTCGGAGCGGTAGGTCTTGGCATCGTGGCCGAGAACAGTCTGCGGTGTGCGGTCGCGATCGTCCTCGTGCTGCTCGGAAACGACACCGCGGTGGCCTACGGACTGGCCCTGTGCGCCGGGTATGCCGTAGCGATCGGCTGGCCCGACGCGCTGGCTCCCCGGCGCGAGGGAAGCGGCACAGGCTCGGGTCCGCTGCGCTTCGTCTCTGGGGCCTCGGGTGGACAGTTTTTGGCTCAGGCGACGCTGACCGGCGGACCGGTGTTGCTCGCGGCTATCGGAGGCGCTCCGAGCGAGGTCACAGTGCTCTTTGCCGGGCTGGCGCTGTTCCGGGCCCCGTACACGTTGGCGCTGGGGTTGGTCTCAGCGTTGACCGGCCGCCTGACTCGACTGATCGAGCAGGGCCAGTGGCTCAGGCTCAGCCGTATCCGGCGCATCTTGGGGCTCATGACTGTGCTCTTAGCGGTAGTGGGCGGCGCTGGGGGCGCCTGGCTGGGGCCGCCGGTGATGGAGATCGTGTTCGGTGACGGCGTCCGATTGGCCTTGGGGCAGGCCGCGCTCGTCGCGGTGGGCACCGTCCTGGCGATGGCCAATCTCGTCTTGACCCTTGGGGTGCTGGCCCGAGATCGAGCGGGTGCCGTCGTGGGGTGCTGGGCGCTCGGCATACCGGTGGGCGCACTGGCTCATCTGCTGGCCGGCGGCGACGCCTTGACCAAAACCTGCTGGACGTTTGTCGCGATCGAGACACTCGCCTTCGCGGCACTGATCGCCACTGAGGCGCGCTCAGATCGGCTTGTCGGCAGCCAGGAAAATCGAGGACCCAAACGGTAGGTCGCGACGGTTGAGCACGCGCGCTTCGGCGCGGGAGAGGCCGATCAGCAATCGTTCCACGGCTGGCGATACCTCCGGCAGCCTTGCGTCCGCATCGGTGGGCCGTCCGATCCGGCGGGCGAGGCGTTCGGCGACGAAGAACGGGAAGACGCCGGTGAAACCGTAGCTGGCGCGACGCACCGTGTAGCCTGAGTCTTCCACCGCGCGGGTCAGCCTGGCGCGGGTGTAGCGGCGATGATGGCCGGCACTCACATCGTGGTCCGTCCACGCCCATTGGTAGGCGGGCACGCTGAGCAGCAGTCGCCCGCCGGGGACCAGCACCCGGGAGAACTCTGCTAACACTTCGCTGTCCGGCGCGCAGTGCTCGATCACGTCGAAAGCGCAGACGAGGTCGAAGGACGCGTCGCCGAACGGCAGCGCTAGCGCCGAGGCACAGACGCCGGTTTCGGGCCGCAGGCCACGCGGATCGACGTCGATCGCGGCGTGCTGGGGAGCGCCCAACCAGGACACGCTGGGGCCGTCGGCGCTGCCCACGTCAAGCAGCCGCGTCGGCTGGCCGACCTGATCACCCAAGGCGGCCCGCAAAAGGTCGGATCGGGCGCGATACCACCAATACGTCGGTTGCTCGATCGAGGCCGACCCCGCTCGCCTCGTGATCACGTCGCAGCTCGCACGGCGTTCACCAGTGCGGTGCTGACCAGGTCGGTGTCGGCCTCGGACAAGGTGTTGAAGAAGGGCAACCGCAGCAGTCGTTTACTGACGTCAGTGGAGATGGGGCACTGCGTCGGGCGCGCGGCGAACCGGCGACCTCCGTCCGAGTCGTGCAGCGGGACGTAGTGGAACGTGGTCTGGATGCCTTGGTCACCCATGAGTTTCATGACCGCTGGACGGAGGCTGGGATCGGGCAGCAGCACGTAGAACAGGTGATATGCCGGCTCGCATCCCTCCCGGATGACCGGCAGCCGCAGACCGAGCTCGGCAGCAGGCTCGGCCAGCGCTGCGGCATACCTCTCGAAGACACCACGGCGCCGGGTCTGGATGCAGTGGGCCTGTTCCAACTGCCCGTAGAGGTAGGCAGCGAGCACGTCGGACATTCCGAAGGAAGAACCGGTGTCGCGCCAAGAGTATTTGTCGATCTCCCCCCGGAAGAACGCCTGCCGATCGGTGCCCTTGTCATAAAGGATCCGGGCCCGCGCGGCGTCGCCTTCCTCGTTGATCAGCAGTGCCCCGCCTTCGCCGCAGACGATGTTCTTGGTCTCGTGGAAGGACAGGGCCGCAAACCTGCCGAACCCACCGAGGGGTTTGCCGCAGTAGGACCCGAAGAGCGCATGGGCGGCGTCCTCGATGAGCACGATGTCGGGACGATCGGCGAGTGCTCGATGGACGCCATCGAGGTCGCAGGCCACCCCTGCGTAGTGGACGATCACCACGGCCCGCACGGAGTCGTCGAGCAGTTGCGACAGGTGCTCCGGATCGATACCGAGGGTGACCGGCTCGATGTCACAGAACAGGATCTGCGCGCCGGTCCGGGCAAAAGCCAATGCGCTCGTGGTGAAGGTGAACGACGGCACGATGACGGTGTCGCCGGGCCCGAGGTCGAGCAACATCGCGCTGAGTTCCAGTGCGGTGCTGCACGAGGTGGTCATCAGCACCTCGGCTGCTCCTGTGGCCTGCCGCAAGGTCTCACCCGCCCTGCACGAGAACGTTCCTCCGGAGGACGGATGACCGCTGGCCATAGCTTCGTGGACGTAGGCCATCTCGGCACCGGCCAGCTCGGGACGGTTGAACGGGATGGCGGTCATGCAGGTTGCCGAACAGGCCAGGGCAGTTCACGCCCGATGAGTTCGGCCAGGGCTGCGTCGCTGTCGGCGTAGTAGTCGCGAAGCGCTGCGACCAGCCGAACATCGAGTGGCTGGTCCGTAGGCGCGCTGGCGTTGACCCGAGTGCAACGTTCCTGCGATCGAAATCCCTTGTCTACTCCGAGCCAGCGATAGAGCACGTCCAGTCGGGCTGAGTCGGTGCCAATCTCTTCGAGGAACTGGATGTGCACGTCGAATCGCTGAGTCCACGGTGCTAGTTGGTCGGCATACCTGCCCCGAGTGACGTAGGCGAATGGCGACACCGAGAAGCGGGCGGGCTCCCAGGGCTGCGGTCCCTCTAGGTCTGCCCGGAGTGCTTCGGCTAGAGACCGCCTCTCCAGACCGTGCTGGCGGCTGAACTTCCAGTTCGACACGGCTCGCTCGATCGGATCACGGAGCTGGACCACGATCTGGGGACGACCCAGCGTCGCCTCGACTCTCGAGGGAGCCGCCGACGACTCGAGATAGGACGTGCTCTTTTCGCCCAGTGCACTTTGGTCGGTGACGTGAGCGAAGAACTCCGAACGGTATGCGGCGCGATCCATCGCACCCTCACGCAGGAATGCCTTCGGCTCGGGTCGAGCCGGACGGGCCATCGCGATATCCGGATGAGCGGCGAGCACATCGTGCAGCCACGTCGTGCCGCTGCGTTGAGCCCCGATGACCATGAAGTGGTGGCTCACGTGCCGATCCTACGCACGACGTGGAACGAAGCGTCGTGACTGACCGTCGTGAGCGTCCGGACGACATACTCGCCGATCATCGATAGCAGGGCGATGATCACGCCGGCGAACAGGGAGAGTAAGACCATGATGGACGTCCAGCCGGGCACGGCCGTTTCGGTGACAAGCGCGCGGACGATCAGGAAGCCACCGAGAAGGAAGCTGAGCCCGGAGACAGCGAAGCCGAGTAGGGCCGCGGAGCGCAACGGCCAGGAGCTGTAGCTGAACAGAATGGTCAGGACCAGTCCCAGGATCCGAGGCAGGTTGTAGTTGCTCTTCCCGACCGGTCGTGGATCGTGCCGGACTCCGACGTTGGCGCGGTCCTGAGACATGAGGAGAGCTTGTCCGGTGATGTAGGGGTATGCCGTGCGTGAGGAAACGATCCGGTCGACCACGTCGCGACGCAGGATCCGGAAGTTCGAGACGACGAGGTCGGGAGGTTGGCCAAAGATGCGCCGGTTGATCCGACCGATCAGCGCGCTTCCAATGCGACGGGTTGCTCCTCCTTGCTTTTGATCAAACTGCCCGAACACCACCTCGTGCCCGCCGCTTATCGCCTTCTCGATCAGGATCAAAGCCTGATCCGGTGGGTTCTGCAGGTCGTCATCCATGGTGATCACGTAGTCGCCGGTAGCCTCGGTGAGGCCCGCGAGGTTGGCGTAATGCTGTCCGTAGTTTTTCATCAGATCCAGCGCCACCACCCCAGGTATGGCCTCGGCCCGTTCGGAGATCACCCGCCAACTGTTGTCCGGGCTCCCGTCGTTGATGCAGATCAATTCGAAGTCCAGACCGGCCTCGGTGAACGTCTGCACCACTTGGTCGATGGTGGTGCCGACGATGTCTTGGCTGTTGTAGACGGGTATGACGATCGAGTAGCGAAAATTCGCGGAGTCGCTCGTCGTGGACATGGTCGGGATCGTGTCATGGTCGCTCACGGCTCGCTCCTCAGGATGTCGCTGAGCCTGGCCAGCTCGTCCTCGCCGAGATTGCGATCGGCATACCAGGTGAACCCAGCCGTGGTTCCGATCCGGCGATAACTGCGCTCCAGCACCGGGTGAAGCCAGTCGTACCACATGGGTCGATCCATCGTCACGAAGGTGGGTCGTCGCTCCTCGATACCGGCGGCGATGCCGGCCAGGCCGCCCGGCTCGGTCTCATCGACGTAGTCATCCAGTCCCTGGAGGAACATCTGGTGTCGGATGGGGTTTGTCAGCCCTCCAAGTACCAAGGCTTGAGGGGCGCCGACCGACTGCACCGTCGCGTCGGGCCCTGCCGCTGCGAGCACGGCTTCGGTCTCGGCTCGCATCGGCTCGAGAATATCCGGGCGACGACTCCATGCTGTCGCTCCGGCCGAGATCGAGACCACGAGCACATATGCCGTCGCCAGGGCGGTCGCACCCCGCACCGGAAACCGTGGGGCGGCCAGCGCGAAGACGCCTCCCATCCCGGCAGCCGCCATCGGCACGGCGAAGATTGCGTCCGCCCAGCCGTTGAAGACGTAGATGGACCAGGCCAGCGAAGCCACCGTGGCTGCTCCGACACCGACTACGGCCCGTCCCGCAGGATCGGTCGCGCCACGATAGAGCCACGCGAGCAGCAACGAGGCGACCAGGCCGGCGATGAGTAGCCAGAGAGACCAGCCCCAGGCTTGCAGCATGACGGTCGGCAGTGCGGTGACGAACGTGATGAGGCCGACCTGGCTGGTGCTGGTGGCGTTGACGAAGAGGAAGCCCTCGAAGAAGGCATCGAGCGCACCGACCGCCGCGAAGTATCCGACCATTGCGGCGGTGGCTGCGAGGCCGCCGGCCCCGAAACGGGTCCAAGCACCGACCACCTCACGCCAGTGCATGCGCCACGTGGGCTTCTTGGCGGCGATCAAGGCTGCGGCCAGGCACGGCCAGAACGCCGGTTGCCAGGTCAGCGTGGCCAGTGCGGTCGCAAAGCCGGCCCACCCCCAGCGCCGGTGAACGATAGCCAGCAGTGCACACACCACCAGCAGTACCATCGTCGTCTTTTCACGGGGACCGCCGCCGGCGTAGAGCACGACGGCACGCGAGGCGAGCAAAGTGGCTGCGGCAGCTGCTCCGGCGACCCGAGAGCCGAACAGGTCGCGGCCCAGCAGATAGGTCAGCCACACGGCGACAACGGTCAGGACCAGCATCATCGCCCGCATCGTGAGCAGCTCGTCGGTCCCGAGCAGCCGGGCGAGCATCACCCCGAATCCGGGAACCATGTGGGCTAAGGGACCGGCCCGGTTCAGGACCCCGACGTAGGGCGGGACCCCGTCAGCGAACTGTTGCCCGACGTAGGCGTAGAGAGCAAGGTCGCGGGACAGGACACCCCCAAAACCTTGCAGCACAAAGACGACGGCGCCGAGGGCGGCGACCGCGAGTCCCCACGGGTCGACTCGGCGCACGACCGCGAGCCTACGTCTATGCCGTGACGACGGCTCGCCGAGCCTTGGCCCGGCGGCCGAAGACAGCACCGGAGTAAGGGATGAGTGGATCGTCTCTACCCGTCAGGCAACAACGCCGAAGCCACCGGTCCAGGAGACCTTCTCGTTGACGCCGAGGGTGAGTTGAAGGAATCCGATCGCCTCGAGCTCGCGAGGGCGGCTCAGCGCGCCGACCTTGCCGGCACTTAGAGTGGCAGCGAAGGTCGTGTTGAACGCCGCCGTCCTGGCGATGCTGTCCGAGACACCGGAACGCACCCTGCGGATGACGGCCATGGCCGAGTGCACAAACGCCACGCTGCCTCGACTCTCACACGTGATACGGAGGCTGGAGGGTCGTCGTCTCGTGGAGCGCTTACCTTGCTCCGGGGCACGTCGAAACGGTGCACCGGAGCGTTCTTGACCCGCTCACGGTCAAACAGGTTGGACAGTTGCGCAATATTGCCGAGGCACTGCTGACGCGACTTGATCCTGACGGGAGGATGCCGGGACTCACGCGATAGCGGTCGCCGGGTCAGAAGGCACGGAACGAGGACCTGCGCGATGATAGGAGCCCCCGGAAGACAGCCCAACAACGGAGCCGACCGTGAAACGACAGCTGCCCAAACCGCGTGATCTTGCGCCGCTGATCCAGTTCAAGAAGGTCGAGTTATCACCGAAGCAACGACGGCTGACCTCTGCGCTCACCATCGAAGACCTGCGGACGGTGGCCCGACGTCGGACTCCCAGGGCCGCCTTCGACTACACCGATGGGGCGGCCGAAGGCGAGGTGTCGCTGGCCCGCGCTCGGCAGGCTTTCGGGGACGTCGAGTTCAACCCGTCGATCTTGCGCGATGTCTCGACTGTGGACACTTCGCGCAAGGTCCTGGGCAAAGAGGTGGCCTTGCCGTTCGGGATCGCGCCGACGGGTTTCACCCGGATGATGCAGGCCGAGGGTGAGATCGCAGGGGCTCAAGCTGCCGAGGCGGCCGGCATACCGTTCACGCTGTCCACGATGGGCACGGCCTCGGTCGAGGACGTGGCCGAGGCCGCGCCGGAGGGCCGCAACTGGTTCCAGCTCTACATGTGGAAGGACCGCGATAAGTCGATGGTGCTCGTGGACCGGGCGGCGGCCGCCGGATACGACACCTTGGTCGTGACCGTCGACGTCCCAGTGGCCGGGGCCCGGTTGCGGGACGTGAGGAACGGTATGACGATCCCGCCCTCGCTGACGGCCGCGACCGTGGTCAACGCCATCCCGCGACCAGCCTGGTGGTTCAACTTCTTGACGACCGAGCCGTTGGCGTTTGCCTCGCTCGACTCCTGGTCAGGCACCGTGGCCGACCTGCTCGACACGATGTTCGACCCAACCGTGACGTACGAAGACCTGGCCTGGATCCGCGACCAGTGGCCGGGCAAGGTGTCGGTCAAAGGCGTGCAGAGCCTGTCCGATGCGGCCAAACTCGCGGAGTTGGGCGTCGATGCGATCGTGCTGTCCAACCATGGGGGCCGGCAGTTGGATCGGGCTCCGGTGCCGTTCTACTTGTTGCCCGAGGTCGTGGCCGAAGTCGGTTCCGAGCTGGAAGTTCATCTGGACACCGGGATCATGTCGGGCCAAGACATCGTCGCCGCGGTGGCCCACGGTGCGCACTTCACGCTGATCGGGCGGGCCTACCTCTACGGGCTGATGGCTGGCGGCCGCCAAGGTGTCGACCGGACGATCGAGATCCTGCGGGCTCAGATCGAGCGCACCATGGCTCTGCTGGGAGTAGGGAGCCTCGACGAACTTGAACCTGGCCACGTCACGCAGATGCGTCGGATGACCGAGCGCCAGTGACCGCCGACGAATGGTGATGGCAGCGAGACCTATGGCGTGATGGTGAATTCAAGCCACAGCGGGTAGTGGTCGCCGATCCGCCCGGAGATCTGGGCCCGCCTTAAGCCCGAGTCAGTCAAGACGTGGGGGACGTCGGGCGAGGGTCTCCTGCTCAGGCGGCAGCACGATCTCGCCCACCAGTCCCGATGGGCTCACCCGTGTGGAGTCGGACATCGGGTGGCATGGCTGAGGGCGGGGTGCGCGCTGCTGGCCCACCCGGCGTGGGCG
>JBGTGC010000072.1:0-6828 GCA_041746935.1 Dermatophilaceae bacterium | reverse complement strand
CTGCCTGAGCCGGCCCCCGAGCCCGAGCCTGAGCCGGCCCCCGAGCCCGAGCCTGAGCCGGCCCCCGTGTCATCCGGTGATCCCCGCTCGATCGCTCGCTCGATGCTCAGCAGTTACGGCTGGGGCTCCGACCAGTTCGGTTGCCTCGATTCGCTGTGGGCAAAGGAGAGCGGCTGGAACCCCTCTGCGGCCAACCCGTCCTCTGGTGCATACGGCATCCCGCAGTCACTGCCCGGCTCCAAGATGGCCTCGGCTGGCTCGGACTGGCGGACCAACCCGGCCACCCAAATCAAGTGGGGCTTGGGTTACATCAGTAGCGTCTACGGCAGCCCCTGTGGTGCCTGGTCGCACAGCCAAGCGAACAACTGGTACTGAGTTCAACCAGCACTGAGTTCAACCCCATAGAAGTGCCGAGAGCGGCCCGGATCTTTCCGGGTCGCTCTCGTCGTTGCGACCTCATCTTTTGACACCTGTGCCACACCGGCGACACTTTGACAGTGGCAACAACTGCAGGCAATGTGGCTTCTGACGTGAGTGATCACCCGGCGCTGGAGATGCTGGCGCGCGCCGGATACGCCGTCAACGGCTTGCTCCATCTGCTTATCGCCGCGATCGTGGTGCGGATCGTCATCGGCCAGGGCGGGGAGGCCGATCAGTCTGGCGCGCTGCAGGCAGTCGCGGGGGCACCGCTGGGGGAAGTCATGCTGTGGATCGGGACGGTCGGCTACACCGGACTTGCGATCTGGCAAGTCCTTGACGCGGTTACCGGCTATCGACGCGGGGGAAAGGCTGCGAGCGTGGCTGATCGGGTCAAAGACGCAGCCAAAGCGGGGGTGTATGCCGTGTTGGCTTGGACGACCTGGAGGTTTGCCAGTGGGGGGAGCACCGATAGCGGCGAAAGCACCGCTGACTTCACCACCGCGTTGATGGGCGCTCCGCTGGGCCAGGCTTTGGTCGCCGGGGTGGGGCTCGCCGTCCTCGGGGTGGCCGGGTATCACGCATGGAAGGGCCTGAGCCGTAATTTCTTAGACGATCTGGAGGACAATGCCGACGGGGGATTGGGCCGAGCGGTGATCACTGCCGGAGTCGCCGGATACCTCGCCAAGGGCCTTGCGCTGGCGATCGTCGGGGCCCTATTCGGCTGGGCCGCCTGGACGACCGATCCGCAGGAAGCCACCGGTTTGGACGGCGCGGCGCAGGCGCTGTCCGGCAGCCCCGGAGGCGGCGTGACGTTGATCCTGATCGCGGTGGGATTTGTGGCCTACGGGCTCTACAGTTTTGCGCGCGCTCGCTACGCCCGGTTGTGAGGGCTCGCTAGTCCCGGTTGTGCGGGCGAGCCATGCTGAGCACGTCGAGCGCGTCATCCATCTGCTCCTGGGTGAGGTCACCCGCCTCGATATGACCGCGCGCGATGACCACCTCGGCGATCGTCTGCTCGGTGGCCAGTGACTCCTTGGCCACCTTTGCGGCGTTCTCGTAGCCGATGTACTGATTGAGTGGGGTCACGATCGACGTCGAGCTCCGGGCCATCTCGGCGCATCGCTCGACGTTGGCCTCGATGCCGTCGATGACCGCGTCGGCCAGCACGGTCGAGGTGGTGGTCAGCAGGGTGAGCGATTCGACGATGCAGGCCCCCATTACCGGAAGCATCACGTTCAGTTCAAAGACTCCCGAGGCTCCGGCCACCGTCATCGTGGTGTCGTTGCCGATCACCCGCGCGCAGGCCATGAGGGTGGCTTCGGGAATCACGGGGTTGACCTTGCCGGGCATGATGCTCGATCCCGGTTGCAGGTCTGGCAGGCGGATCTCGCCGAGCCCGGTGCGCGGCCCCGAGCCCATCCAGCGCAGGTCGTTGCAGATCTTGGTCAACGAGACGGCCACCACCTTGGCCGCTGCCGAAACCTCGACGAGCGCGTCTTGGGCCGACTGAGCCTCGAAGTGGTCGCTGGCCTCGTGCATCGGCATACCGGACTCTTCAGCCAGCAAGGCAAGCACGCGCCGGGCGAACTCTGGGTGTGCATTCAGCCCGGTCCCGGCCGCCGTCCCACCTAGCGGCATCTCGCGGGCGTGGTCGGCTGCGGCGGTGATGCGCTCGCGGCCCAACTCGATCTGTCGTGCGTAGCCGGTGAACTCTTGGCCGAGCGTGACCGGCACGGCATCCATCAGGTGGGTTCGTCCGGCCTTGACGACGTCGGTCAACTCCTTGGCCTTGGCGTTCAAGGCGGTGTGCAGATGGGCCAAGGCCGGGTCTAGGCCCTGCTGAGTCAACCTCAGCGCCACCATGCGCAGGGCGCTTGGGAAGGTGTCGTTGCTGGACTGGCCCGCATTGACGTGGTCGTTGGGGTGCACCTCGAGCCCGGACTGAGTGCTGGCCAGGCGGGCGATGACCTCGTTGACGTTCATGTTGGTGGAAGTTCCGGAGCCGGTCTGATAGACGTCGATGGGGAAGTGCTCGTTGTGCCGGCCCTGGGCGACCGCGGCCGCGGCCGCGCTGATGGCGGCGGTGACTTCTGGCTGGATGACCCCGAGCTCGGCATTGACCTGCGCGGCCGCGCCTTTGATCTGGGCCAAGGCGTGCACGATGGCGAGTGGCATCACCTGGCCGGAGATTGGGAAGTTCGTGACGGCGCGCGCGGTCTGCGCTCCATACAAGGCGTCGACGGACACCTGCACCTCGCCCATCGAGTCGTGCTCGGTGCGTGTTTCTCCGGTATGCCGATCGGCAGCTGATGAGGAGTCCATACCTCCAGTTCTACCGCAGGCTAGAGCCGGCGCAAGCGGACGCGGCGCACCGAGTGGTCCTCGCCTTTCGACAACACCAGCGTGGCCAAGCTGCGGGTGGGCAAGATGTTCTGCCGCAGGTTCGGCGCGTTGATGGCTTCCCAGATGTTGTCCGCCAAATCTCGGGCGGCATCATCGGAGAGGCTGGCGTAACGGTGGAAGTGGGACTCGGGTTGGGCGAAGGCCGTTTCCCGAAGCCGCAGGAAGCGCCGGGTGAACCACTCCTTGATGTCGTCCACGTGAGCATCGACATACACCGAGAAGTCGAAAAAGTCGCTGACGGCCATTCCGGTCTGCCCGCCGACCCTGGGTTGCGGGCGTTGCAGCACGTTGAGGCCTTCGACGATGAGCACATCGGGGGATCGGACGATGACCTGCTCCTGCGGCACGATGTCGTAGGTCAGGTGTGAGTAGACCGGTGCGGCCACCTCGGCTTTGCCTGCTTTGACCTCGGCCACGAAGCGCAACAAGGCCCGTCGGTCATAGGATTCCGGGAAGCCCTTACGGCTCATCAGGTTTTGTTCTTCTAGGACCTGGTTGGGATAGAGGAATCCGTCGGTTGTCACCAATTCGACCGAGGGACCTGAGTCCCACCGGGAGATGAGCTCCTTGAGGATGCGAGCGGTCGTGGACTTGCCGACGGCAACGGAGCCGCCGACACCGATAACGAAGGGAGTGCGGGCTTTGCGCTCACCGAGGAAATCTGTGGTGACGTGGTGAAGGTCGGTGATGGCCTGCTCGTAGAACGCTAACAGGCGCGATAGCGGCAGATACACCTGCTCGACCTCGACCAGATCGAGCCGGTCCTCCAGACCCTGGAGCCTGTCCACATCGGCAGCGGTGAGCTCCATCGGGTAGTGCTCGCGCAACCGGGCCCACGCGGCTCGGTCCAACTCCACATACGGTGAAGGCAGGCTCTCCGGCGTCGTCGGCATGAGCGTCATTGTGCCCGTGATGGACCCGAAAACGGATTAGGGTGGCGGGCATGTGTGGAATCGTCGGATACGTCGGACCGGTAGCAAGCGAAAAGGCTCTCGAAGTGGTGATGGAGGGGCTTGGTCGGATGGAATACCGGGGATACGACTCTGCGGGGGTGGCGCTGGTCGCGGACGGGGAAGTCGTGGTCCGCAAGCGCGCTGGGAAGTTGACCAATCTGAAGTCGGCACTGGCCGAGCAGGGTATGCCGATGACCGCCACCGGGATTGGGCATACCCGCTGGGCCACACACGGTGGCCCCACCGACGCCAACGCTCACCCGCAGCGCGGTGGAGCAGACGGCAAACTCGCGTTGGTGCACAACGGGATCATCGAGAACTTCCACGGGTTGCGCACTGCGCTGCTGCAGGACGGGGTCGAGTTCACGTCTGAGACGGACACCGAGGTCGTGGCCCACCTGTTGGCTCGCGCCTACGACACCTCCGGAGATCTCACCGAAGCCATGCGTTCGGTGGTCAGTGAGCTCAACGGCGCGTTCACGCTGTTGGCCGTCCACGCAGACTCCCCGGGCACCATCGTCGCGGCCCGACGCAACTCCCCGCTGGTGGTCGGCCTCGGCGAGGGCGAGAACTTCTTGGGCTCCGACGTTGCAGCCTTCATCGGTCACACGCGTCAGGCGTTGGAGTTGGGCCAGGACCAGATCGTGACGATCACGGCCGATTCCTACGCCGTCATCGACTTCGACGGCACCCCCAGCGACGGGAAGGCCTACGAGGTGACCTGGGATGCCGCGGCCGCCGAAAAGGGCGGCTTTGCCACCTTCATGGAGAAGGAGATCTACGACCAGCCCAAAGCTGTCCAGGACACCCTGTTCGGCCGCACGGACGAGACCGGGGCACTCGTGCTGGACGAGGTCAGCATCTCCGAGGAGGAGTTGGCGCAGGTCAACAAGATCGTGATGGTGGCCTGCGGCACTGCCGCGTATGCCGGGATGGTCGCCAAATACGCCATCGAACGCTGGACGCGGATCCCGGTGGAGGTTGAGTTGGCGCACGAGTTCCGGTACCGCGACCCGGTGATCGACGAGAAGACCTTGGTGGTCTCGATTTCGCAGTCGGGAGAGACGATGGACACGCTGATGGCGGTGCGGCACGCCATCAAGCTCGGGGCCAAGACGGTGTCGATCTGCAACACGCACGGCTCGACGATTCCCCGCGAATCCGACGCCGTCCTCTACACCCACGCGGGTCCGGAGATCGCCGTCGCCTCCACGAAGGCGTTCCTGGCGCAGATCACCGCCAGCTATGTGCTCGGCCTCTATCTCACGCAGTTGCGGGGGGAGTCCTACGGTCGGGCCGCCGCCGACGTGATGCGCGACCTGCACGAGATACCGGACAAGATCCAGAGCCTGCTGGAAAACATGGACCGGGTCCGCGAGATCGCGCACTTCATGGCGGACAGCCGAGCGGTGTTGTTCCTCGGGCGTCACGTCGGATACCCGGTCGCGATGGAGGGGGCGCTGAAGCTCAAGGAGTTGGCCTACATCCACGCCGAGGGATTCGCGGCCGGTGAGTTGAAGCACGGCCCGATCGCGCTGATCGAGCCCGGCCAGCCGGTGTTCATCGTGGTGCCCTCGCCGACTGCGGAGCACGGGCTGCACGGCAAGGTTGTCTCCAACATTCAGGAGATCCGCGCTCGTGGAGCCCGCACCCTGGTGATCGCCGAGGAGGATGACGAGGACGTTGTGCCGTTCGCCGATGAGGTCATCCGGGTGCCCAAGAGCCCTGCGTTGTTGGCCCCGTTGCTGACAGTGGTGCCGCTGCAGGTGTTCGCGCTTCACCTGTCCACTGCGAAGGGCTTGGATGTCGACCAGCCACGTAACTTGGCGAAGTCGGTCACGGTCGAGTGAGTCGGCATACCGAATGATCATCGGGGTCGGGATCGACGTGGTCGACATCGCTCGCTTCGGAGTGCGATTGGAGCGCACTCCCCGCCTGATGGAGCGGCTCTTCACCGAGTCTGAGCGTGAGTTGCGGTTGGCCTCGCTGGCGGCCAGATTTGCGGCCAAAGAGGCCTTGGCCAAGGCCCTCGGTGCGCCGGTCGGTCTGCATTGGGGTCACGCCACCGTGGTCCGCAACGACGACGGGCGACCCGAGTTGCAGATCGTCGGCACCGTCGCCGCCCGCGCCGAAGCGTTGGGGATCACCTCACTGCACGTCTCGCTGTCCCACGACGCCGGGATCGCCTCGGCTGTCGTCATCGCAGAAGGGCCCTGACATGGCGACTCAGACATCTACGCCGAGCGCGACCTCGACATCAGGGGACCTGCGATGATCTGCGCGTATGCCGTAGCGGACGTGCGAGCGGCCGAGGCCGACTTGATGTCTGGGTTGCACGAGGGTGAGCTGATGTTGCGGGCGGCTCGCGGTCTTGCCGAGGTGACGCGGGCCCGGGCCCAGCAGTTCGACGCCAAGACTGTGGTGGTCCTGGTCGGCCCGGGGGACAACGGCGGGGATGGCCTGTTTGCGGCTGCCGATTTGGCCGGTGACCACAGCGTGCAGGTCATCTACGTCGGCGAGGACGTTCACCCCGATGGCCGCAAGGCGGTGGAAGCAGCGCACATCCCGCTGATCGGACTGGCGCGTTCCAACCTCGACCTTCCCGGTGAGGTCCTCAGCGCGCTCGCAGAAGCTCACATCGTGCTCGATGCCCTCGTCGGCATCGGCGGACGGGCCGGTCTGTCGGGCGCGATGGCCGCCCTCGTCAGCGCGATAAGCGACGAGAGTTACGTGCTGGCGGTCGATCTGCCCAGTGGCGTCGACCCCAGCGGTCACCGCATCGGTGCCTCGGCGGTCTTCGCTGATGAAACGGTCACCTTTGGGGTGGCCAAGCCTGTTCACCTGTTGTCGAACACCGAGCCTGCCGTGGGTCTGTTGACCGTGGTGGACATCGGCCTCACCGTCTCGGCAAGCCCGGCGGTCCAGCGGATGGAACACGACGACGCGGCCCATCTGTGGCCGGTGCCCACGGCCCGGGATCACAAGTATTCGCGGGGGGTGGTGGGCATCATCGGCGGCAGCGAATCCTTCCCCGGCGCTGCGATCCTGGCCA
>JBGTGC010000071.1:0-6268 GCA_041746935.1 Dermatophilaceae bacterium | reverse complement strand
ACTCGGGGTCGGCACCGTGATCCGCGATGACGACGACCTCAGACGGCCCGGCGGGCAGGTCGATCCCTGGCCCGCCCTCGGCCGTGCTGACCTGCCGTTTGGCCTCGGTCACCCAGGCGTTGCCGGGTCCGAAGATCTTGTCGCAGGCCGGCACAGTTTGGGTGCCGTAGGCCAGCGCAGCAATGGCCTGGGCCCCCCCACCGAGGAAGATCTCGGTGATGCCGCACTCTGCGGCCGCGGCCAACACCGCGTCGTCCGCTCCCCCGTTAGGCGCCGGCGGAGTGATGAGCACCACCTGCGTGCACCCAGCCAACTGCGCCGGAACACCAAGCATCAGGGCGGTCGAGGGCAGCGGAGCTGAGCCAGCCGGGACGTAGAGGCCGACACGTTCGATCGGCCGGATCACTCGTTCGCAGACCACCCCGGGCGCGGTCTCGATGGCGTAGTCGCTCGCCATACCGGCCTGGTGGAACGTGCGAATCCGCCCAGCGGCTTCGGTGATCGCCGCGCGCAGATCAGGCTCTACCCGCGAAAGCGCCGCAGCCACGTCGTCGCCGGTGACCTCAAGGGTGCTCAGGTCGACTCCGTCGAAGCGAGACGTGGCGGCGATTACGGCCGCATCCCCGTCGGCCTTGACTGCGGCGAGAGTGTCGGTGACCGAGGCGGTGACTTCTGGACCTGCGGCCACCGTGCCGCGGGCGATCGCGCCTGCGCGGGCGTCATCGTCGAGGTGGGTCCATGTCAGCACGTTCATGCCAGCATTCCTTCCACGGGCAGCACCATCAGTTGTCGAGCACCAGCCCGCTTGAGGTCTTCGAGTCGCTGCCACGTCACCGCGCTGTGACACAGCATCTGGACGCTGACTTCATCGGACATCCCGGCGGCGGACTCCAACGACAGGATCGTCGGTTCGTGTCCCTCGGGCAGGTGGGTCAGCACCTGCGCCAGCTCAGCGCGCGGGCTGCGGAGCATCAGCAGGCGGGTCTCTTTGAGGCGGACTGCTCCATCCATCCGGCGTAACAGCAACTCGGCCAGGTCCCCGCGGCTCTCCTCTAGGGGGTGCCCCGGGCCAACTACCACGGCTTCGGAGTGCAGCAAGGTTTGGACGGGCTTGAGATTGTTTGCGGCCAGCGTGGCCCCGCTGGAGACCAGGTCACAGACGACATCGGCCTGCCCCAGGCGCGGAGCAATCTCAACCGATCCTGACAGGGTGACGATGTCGGCTTCCACCTCGTGCTGACGCAACCAGTGGCCCAGGATCTGTGGGTATGAGGTGGCGATCCGCTGGCCGCTGAGTTGCGCCGGACCTTCCCACGTGAGGTCGGCATCGATGGCGATGTCGAGGCGACAACTCCCCCAGCCCAATTCGCGCAATTCCGTCAACCCGCCCACTGCCCCTGCCGCCTGCCGGGACAGGTCGTGCTCGGCGATGACGTTGCGCCCGACGATCCCGAGATCGCAGACACCGTCGGCGATGAGGCCCGGGATGTCGTCGTCACGGACGAGCAACAGGTCGATAGCCAGCGACTCGCCGTAGCAAAAGAGCTTGTCGCGGCTCTCCCGCCAGGTCAGCCCACACGAGGCCAACAGGTCGCGGGCGGGGGCGGCAAGTCGACCCGAGCGCTGGATCGCGACGCGCAGCCGATCGCGCGGTGGTGCAACTGGAGTCATGGGTGACCTTCCGAAAAGTCAGGGGTATGCGGGGCACGACGCGCGTGGCGCACGGTGTGGGGCTCAGCGGCGCGGAGTTCACGACGCGGGCTAGCGAGGTGAGGCGGTATGCCGCTCCAAGGCTGCGCGGTATCCGGTGCCGTGCTCCAGACACCGGGCCACTCTGCCGACGGTGGTCACGCTGACGCCGGTCTGTTCGTGGATGGTGCGATACGGCACCCCTTGGGCTAGCAACGGCACGACCACCCAACGGTCGGCCAACGCTTCCAATTCCGCCGGAGTGCACAGGTCGACCAGGAATCTCTCGACGTCTGTTGGATCAGTGACGGCAGCCAAGACGGTCGACAACTCGATCAGGCTCTGCTGATCCGACCTCGTCCTGTGCTTCATCGTCGTCCTTCGTTGTCGTAGTCTGGTAGCGCGTTAACACGCTATCACGCCTCGGTCAGTGACTGCCCACGGGTGGGGTTGGCGGCCGCTATGCATCTGCCCCGCCATCCGGGGCAGATGCATAGCGCACGAAACACCCCTCTATGTCAGACCGACGACCGAGCGATCGCATCGAGATCGCGGACGGCGTAGCGGTGGTGCTCCCACTCCTCTTCGAGGATGGTGTGCAGGCACGATAAGGTCGTTTCTTCGCCATCCGGGTCCCACGGGTTAGCGCGGGCAACCAGGAGATCGGCCCCCGTCGCCGCGGCAAGGTAGTCACGCACCATGGCCTGGCGTCCGGCTCTGACCTCAAGCACCTTGGCGAAGGTCGGCTCGGGCTCGGAGAAGACCGACATGTCGCCGCCGTCGATCTCATACCCAGCGTTCGGCACTCCCAGCGGGTGGTACGCCTCAGCACGGCCAAAGATCGCGCGGCCCAGCCAGGTGTCAGTGGCCATCACCAGGTGTCGCAACGTCTGCGCAAAGGACCATTCACCATCAACCGAGACGTCAACGGTGCCCGGTGGCAACGACGCGACGCGCTCGAGGGTGGCAGTCCAGGTGGACTCCAGTGCCTCCCACGCCAGGCGCAAGCCATCGGGATCGGCGGCGCGCCGTTGCACGCGGCCCGGGAAGCGTGCGTTGAGCTCGGCCTCCACGAACGGGGCGACATCGACGCCATTGACCACCAGAGAGCCATTGCCCTCCAACAGCCACGGCGCATCGATCTCGAGCCCGTCGACATCGACAGAGCGCATGACCGCGCCAGACAGGTTCGACCCGGTGAACCGCGCACCGCGCAGATCAGCCCCGATGAAAGTCACCCGGTCGTTCATACCAGCGGCTGAGCGAGTTCGACCCGGAGCGCCCGGACCGCATCATCGGACGGCACCGTGAACTGATCCTGGCGGCGCAGATCCTTGATGGTGACTGTGCCCGCTTCGACTTCCTTGGGCCCGAGGATCGCGACGAACCGGATCCCAGCGCGGTCGGCATACTTCAACTGCTTGCCGAGCTTGCTCGTCTCGAGCACGGACTCGGTATTGATGCCTGAGCGACGCAAGGTGGTGGCCAGTTGGAGGGATTCGGTCATCAGCGCGGCGTCGACCAGCGGCACCAAAACCTGCACGGTGCTCTCGGCGACGTCGACCAGTCCGGCTTCGTGCAACTGCCAGAAGAGCCTGGTCAGCCCGATGGAGATGCCGACCCCGGGCAACTGGGACTTGCTGTAGTGACTGGCCAGGTCGTCATACCGGCCGCCGGAGCAGATCGAACCGATGCCCGGGTGATCGTTCAGCGTCGTCTCGTAGACCGTGCCCGTGTAGTAGTCGAGGCCACGGGCGATCGAGAAGTTAAGACAATAGTCGGTCTCCGGCACACCCAGCGCACTGACCAGATCGAGCACCTCGCGCAGCTCGGCGACACCTCGCGCCAACTCTTCGCTGCCCGCACTCGCCGAGCTGAGCCGGTCCAGCAGTTGCAGCGCGTCGGCGTGCGAGGTGCTGCGCGCGCCGACGAACTCGATCAACGCATCGACGACACCGGCATCCAGCGCGAATCCAGGCCCGGCCAAAGTGGCGCGCACGTGACCCTCACCGCGCTTGTCCAGCTTGTCGATCTCGCGCAGCACGCCGACCTGGAGGTCAGCGTCGGCCAACCCCAGGTCTTCGAAGTATCCGCGCATCAACCGTCGGTTGTTGATCCCGATGGTGAAAGCACCGATGTCCATATCGGAGAAGAGCGCGTGAATGACGGCCGGGCACTCGGCGTCGTGCTTCACACTCAGACGGTCCTTGCCGACGATGTCGATGTCGCACTGATAGAACTCCCGGAACCGGCCGCGCTGACTGCGCTCGCCTCGATAGACCCGCTGCATCTGGTAGCGCCGGAACGGAAAAGTCAACTGGTGCTCGTGCTCGGCGACGTATCGAGCCAGCGGCACCGTGAGGTCGAAGCGCAACGCCATCTCGGGCAGGACCGCCTCAGCCGGAGCACCGTCGGACTGGGCCTCGGCGGCTGCCTTCTCCAACGAGCCCGTCGAGGAGACGAAATACACCTGCCGCTCGGTCTCTCCCCCGGTCTTGGTCAGCAGGACGTCGCTGACTTCGAACACCGGCGTCTCGATCGGCAGGAACCCAAACCGCTCAAAGCCGGCGCGGATGGTGTCCAGCATGCGCTGAAAGGCGATCTGCTCGGCGGGAAGGAGTTCCAGCACCCCAGATGGCGTACGCGGTGTGATCACGTGCCGGAGTCTAAACGAGCGGACGCTGAAGGTAGGGGTTCGAGCGCCGCTCCGCTGCCATCGTGGTGGCCGGGCCGTGACCGGGAAGCACCAGCGAGGTGTCCGGCAACGGCAGGACGACGTCCCGCAACGACCGGGCCATCGCCGCCGAATCCCCACCCGGCAGGTCGCAACGACCGATCGACCCGGCGAAGAGGACATCCCCGGAGAGCACGGTCTGGTCCAAGTCACTGTCCTTCGCGCTCAGGTTGTCCGGTATGCCGTCGAGGGTGAAGAGTACTGACCCTTCGGTATGGCCGGGGGCGTGCGTCACGCCGATCGCCAGGCCAGCGACGTGGACGGTGGCCATTGCTGCACTCACCGCTGCGGAGGCCGCCGGAGATTCGGTGAACTCGATCACGGCTTCGGGCTCCTGCCAGGTGGCCGTGGTCCCGAACTGCGCCTCCATCATCTCGATGAATCCGCGGTCCAGATCCCCCAGCGGGTTCAGTAACCGATAGCGGTCGAGGCTGTGGATATGCGTGGTGAGCTCGCTGTCTGTGCTCAGTGAAGCAGCGCTCAGGGCCGGCACGTCATAGACGTGGTCGAGGTGCCCGTGGGTCAGCAGGATCGCAGCCGGGCTTAAGCCCTGTTGCCGCAGCAGGTCGGCGACTCGATCGGCCACCCCGATGCCCGGGTCGACGATGACGCACTCTGTGCCTGCGGCCGAAGCCAGGATGTAGCAGTTCGTCCCGAACGCGGCAGCTGGGAGCGTATGGACGATCACCGAGGCAGCCTAGCCGCGCGACCGGCATACCCCCTGGGCGCCTGATGGAGTCCCGGCCGATAGCGCGCGACCAGACCATCGTGTCCAAACCGTTGTGTGCCCGTGACCGCAGTCGTGAAGGGCGCTGCCTAGACTGGCGGTTCACCCTTGCTCAGCTCACAGGAGGACATCGATGCTGCCCCGACGCCATCTCGCTACGCCACGGCGAGCCCTGGCCTGCGTGACTTTCGGCGCGGTGGTCGCGCTCTCCGGCTGCGCGAGCGCCAATGATTCCGTAGCTGACGGACAGCAGGATGCGTCCGCCGAGGTGGATGTCGAGCGCAGCACCAGCACCATCGACTGTGAGCCTGAGCCGGAGTTGCCGAGCGACGTCCCGACCTTCCGCGCCAACCAGGCACCCTCGGCGACCGCGCCCGACATGGCCATCGTCGAGGTGGAGACCAACTGCGGCACGCTCACTCTGGACCTCAACGGCGCGGACGCACCCATGACAGTGGCCTCGTTCTTGTTGCTCGCCGGCGGAGACTTCTGGGTCGATAGCCCCTGTCACCGACTCGTCGACGGCGGAATACACGTACTGCAGTGCGGTGACCCAACGGGAACAGGGCGGGGCGGCCCCGGATACAGCTTCGGGATCGAGAACGCACCCGCCGACGGCTTCTATCCCCGCGGCAGCCTGGCTATGGCCAGAACCGACGATCCCAACGGCAACGGAAGCCAGTTCTTCATCGTCTTCGAAGACACCATGTTGCCCACAGACGGAGGTGGCTACTCCATTTTCGGTACAGTCACCGACGGAATGGACATTGTGGACCACATCGCCGACGAAGGTGTCGAAGGCGGCGGGGTCGAAGGTATGCCGGCGCAACCCGTTAGCATCACTCGCGTCGGCCTCAAGGAAGAGGCGACATCGTCGTGAGCGAAAACTCTGAACAGGGCCCGCAGGCAAAAACCGAAGAGGAGCCCGTGGTCGCACCGACCCCGGATGCCGAGTCGACGGTCACCGAGGAGACGCCGGTCACCCAAGAACCGGCACCCGTTGAGGCAGCGGCCCCCGTTGACGGTCGTGCACCCGTCGAAGAAGCTGCCGCCAGCGATACGGAGCCTGCGCCCGAGACTCCCGCGGCCGCACCAGAGCCTGCCGTGCCCGCTCCCCC
>JBGTGC010000070.1:0-7514 GCA_041746935.1 Dermatophilaceae bacterium | reverse complement strand
TTGAGCATCCGGAACAGCGCAAAGAAGAACGGCATCTGCAGCAAGATCGGCAAGCACGAGGAGAAGGGGTTGGTGCCGTGCTTCTTGTACAGACCGAAGGACTCCTCGGTCATCGACTTGCGAGACGCCTCATCCTTCTTGCCCTTGTATTTCTTCTGGATCTTCATCAGCTCGGGCTGCAAGAGCTGCATCCGGCGCTGAGAGCGAATCTGTCGGACGAAGAGCGGCATCAGCAGGATCCGCAAGACGACGACCAGACCGACGATCGACAGCACCCACGTCACGCCGCTGGTGTCAGACATGCCAAAACTGGTCAGCAGGCGCTCAAAGCCCACCATGATCGTCGAGACGAACCAGGTGAATGGGAAGAGCAGTGTGTCGAAAAAGCGGTTCAAGCTGATTCGTCCTCAGGGTCGGGGTGAGCTGAGCTCACCGTTCATCGGGTGCGCGCTGTCGTGCTGCTCTGGCTCAGCCAGGTGGTGCGCAGGCACACGCCGTTCAGGAACATGGTCGACGCCACCATCACTCCAGGGGTGGCATCGCAACAGCCGGCGCAAGGCCAACCACACGCCGCGGATCGGTCCATGCTCGGTCAGGGCAGTCACCGCATACGCCGAGCATGACGGGTAGTACTTACAGGTCGGTCCTAGCAGCGGGGAGATCACGTACTGATAGGCCACCACGAGCCAGATCAATGGAGTTGCAACCATCCGCTTCACTGGAGCACGCGCCTCAGCAAGCGATCAAGATCACGCTCTAGCGAGATCGAATCGCTCTGTGCTGCAGCGGGAGTCGCACGCACCACGAGGTCAGTACCGGCTGGGCACTGCCCGATTCGCTCTGACATCAGAGCTCGCAGCCGCCGGGTCACGCGATGACGCACCACGGAGTTGCCGACCGCCCCGGAGACGACGAAGCCCACTCTCGCGGGGCTGCCTGCGCGGGTGTCCATCTGCTTACCATGCACGACCAGCCTGGGTGCCCCAGCCCGTCGCGCACCACCGTGCCCACCGCCGCGCAACACGGAGGTGAACTCGGCCGGCTTACGGAGCCGGTGGCGCTTGGGCAGCATATGGGCCCGCCTGGACGGCGGAAAGTCTCAGGCCGTCAGCTTTTCGCGGCCCTTGCGACGACGCGAGGCCACGATGCTGCGGCCCGCGCGGGTCCGCATACGCAGTCGGAAGCCGTGCACCTTGGAACGACGTCGGGTGTTCGGCTGAAAAGTACGCTTGCTCATCACAACTCCATTTATCGCGGCGGCACGGGCCACCGCACCAGGGAAATTCTGTAGTCACGCTTGATCGTCCGATGATGGCCTGACTGGCAACGACAGGCCGGGCAGGATAAATGAACGTCACACGGACCTCCTCACGGTACGGGAGCACAAAGGGGCCGGTCAAACGGGGCATCCTGGTCACAGTAGGCCGTGTGGATGAGTTGGTGGTAGCGTCCTTTTCTTCGCAAACGTTTTGTCCACTGCTTTGTACACAGCTTGTGGATAACGTTGTGGACGGCCCCGTCGAACGTCCGGGGTGAGGACTGGTTCTGCACCATCCACGTGGCACTGCGAAGATCGAGTCTGCAGTGCGCAGAGCCAACAGACGAGGACACACCATGACCGCAGAGCCGATCGATTTTGCGCAGGTCTGGTCGCGCGTGGTCGAGCACGTAGACACCTCGGGGATCGCCCCGCGCGACCGCGCTTTTCTCAGGCTGACCCGACTCGTGGGGCTCCTGGACTCCACGGCTTTGCTCGCCGTGCCCTACGAGCACACCAAAGACACACTGGAAACGACACTGCGGCTCGCGGTGGTCCAGGCGTTGACCAATCTGCTGGGCCAAGAGGTGCGTCTGGCCATCACCGTCGACGCCGACTTGCGCAAGCAGGTCGAAGACGAGGGCAAAAGCATTGCGCCGCCCGACACCGTTCAGGATTCCTCAGCCGACGTCGACGAAATGCCCGAAGACGAACCGGACTCGCGGAATCAAGGCCTGCCCACCGGGCCCCGCGACAGTGTGCGGCGAGATGCAGTCCAACCCGTGGGCATCGGTGCCGCCACCACCACGGATGGTGACTCGCGGCTCAATCCGAAATACACGTTCGACACATTCGTGTCGGGATCGTCCAACCGGTTCGCCCACGCCGCCTCGCTGGCGGTCGCCGAGGCACCGGCGCGCGCCTACAACCCGCTGTTCATTTACGGCGAGTCCGGGTTAGGCAAGACTCACCTGTTGCACGCGATCGGCCACTACGCCCGCAACCTCTATCCCCAGACCCGGGTGCGCTACGTCAACTCAGAAGAATTCACCAACGACTTCATCAACAGCATTCGTGACGACAAGGCCGGCGCGTTCCAGCGTCGCTATCGCAACATCGACTTCCTGCTGATCGACGACATCCAGTTCTTGCAGGGCAAAGAGCAGACGGTGGAGGAGTTTTTCCACACCTTCAACACCCTGCACAACAGCGAGAAGCAGGTCGTGATCACCTCCGATCAGCCGCCCAAGAAGCTGTCGGGCTTCGCCGAACGTCTGCGGAGTCGATTCGAGTGGGGCCTGTTGACCGACGTGCAGCCCCCTGACCTCGAGACGCGCATCGCGATCCTGCAAAAAAAGGCCGCTCAAGAGCGGATGTCTACTCCGCCAGACGTGCTGGAACTCATCGCCAGCAAGATCAGCACCAACATCCGCGAACTCGAGGGTGCCCTCATCCGGGTGACTGCGTTCGCCTCGCTGTCGGGTCAGCCGCCCACCGTGGACCTGGCAGCTCACGTGCTCAAGGACATCATCCCCAACGCCAACTCCGGTCGGATCACCGCGGCCACCATCTTGGCCGAGGTCTCGGAGTACTTCCGAATCTCCACGGATGATCTGTGCGGGCCTTCCCGTTCACGCACCCTGGTCAACGCGCGCCAGATCGCGATGTACCTGTGCCGCGAGCTCACGGACCTCTCGTTGCCCAAGATCGGTCAAGAGTTCGGTGGACGCGATCACACCACCGTGATGCACGCGGAGCGAAAGATCCGTCAACTGATCGGTGAACGTCGTTCACTTTTCGACCAGATCACCGAGTTGACCGGCATCATTCGCAAAGCGGCCGCTCGCTGATCCACAAGGGTTATCCACAATTCCTGTGGACGACGCTGTGGGTAGTGCACACGGTATCTGGCGAGGTCACCCTGCCTTCACATCTTCGAAACGTCGTGTTCACCCACAGGCATGCCCCGGCATACACAGGGGTTGTGCACGACGTGGGCACGAGGACAGCAACTGCGGGGATATCCCGTATGCCGTTGGCCCGCCAGTTGTGGACGAATTTCACCGATCCCCAAGCACACCCGGTTCGTCCCACAGTCCTCCACCGATGACGCACAGCCGCGACACGCCTGACGGCCAGCACGGAGTCGATGTTGTCCACAGCATCCACAGCCCCGAAGACGACTACGAGACCTTCCATCTCGATGAACTCATCCCGCGTCCCTTCCGAGCCGAGCCCCCATGATCTGTCGGGTTGGCCTGGTCTAGCGAGGGGACTAATGTCATCCTGCACGTGTCCCGGCTCACACCCCCGAGCCGGAAATCCGAGGGAAAAGGCTGACTGTCGTGAAGTTTCGTGTCGAGCGCGACGTGCTTGCAGAAGCCGTTGCCTGGGTTGTCCGTGGATTGAGCAGTCGGCCGCCGGTTCCGGTCCTAGCTGGGGTGCTGTTGGAAGCCGACGATTCGGGCACGCTGACGCTGTCAGCTTTCGACTACGAGATCTCCGCCACCGTAACGGTCGCTGCCGACGTCACCGAAGGCGGCACAGTCCTGGTGCTGGGCAAGCTGCTGGCCGACATCTCGCGCAACTTGCCGCCTCAGCCGGTGGACTTCAGCACCGAGGGCACCAAGGTTGCGCTGAAGTGCGGATCCAGCCGTTTCTCGCTGATCCAGATGCCCGTGGATGACTACCCCTCGCTGCCGACCCCGGCCGTGGCCAGCGGAAATATCGCTGGTGACATCTTCACTCAGGCGGTGGCCCAGGTCTCGGTGGCGGCTGATCGCGGCGACACCCTGCCCATCCTGACGGGCGTGCGCGTGGAGATCGACGGCGAAAAGGTCACGATGTTGGCCACCGACCGCTATCGCCTGGCGATGCGCGAGTTCACATGGACCCCGGACAACAAAGACGCTTCGCACGTTGCCTTGATCCCAGCCCGGACGCTGTCCGAAACGGCTAAGGCCCTCGGCGCGGCCGGCTCCATCGACATCGCGCTCGGCGACGCCGACGGCGGCCACGGGCTGATCGGCTTCGAGGCGGGCTCACGCCGCGCCACGACCCGACTGCTCGATGGCGAATACCCCAAGGTCACCAGCATCTTCCCCAATAGCGTCGACACGGTCGCGGTGATCGACACGCACGCACTGATCGAAGCGGTGCGCCGAGTGGCCTTGGTCGCCGAGCGGAATACTCCAGTTCGTCTGCGGCTGACCGACGGCCAGGTCGCTATCGAAGCAGGCACCGGCGAAGACGCCCAGGGCAGCGAAGCCATCGAAGCCTCGCTGACCGGCCCAGAGGTCGAGATCGCCTTCAACCCGCAGTTCCTGCTGGACGGGCTCGGCGCCCTGGGGGCGGCCTACACGCGGATGGCATTCACCCAACCCTCACGCCCCGCCGTGCTCAGCGGACAATCTGAGAGCGACGGTGAGGCCAATGAGTCCTACCGTTATGTTCTGATGCCCGTTCGGTTCGCTGGCTGACGTTTTCGTCGGCATACCTGATCCGTTCGAGCTCGGTAGCAATGAAGACCCACCCACGAAGCGAGGATCTGACATGCAGCTTGGAATGATCGGCCTGGGCAAGATGGGCGGCAACATGCGCGAGAGACTGCGCCGAGCCGGACATGAAGTGGTCGGCTACGACCTGGACGAGAGCGTCCGCGACGTGAACTCGATGGAAGAGCTGGTGGCTGCGGTGCAGCAGCCGCGCACGATCTGGGTGATGGTGCCGCACGGCGGACCCACCGAGAAGACGCTGGAAGCCCTCGGCGACCTACTCGATGAGGGCGACCTCATCATCGAGGGCGGCAACTCGCACTTCATCGAGGATGCCAAGCACGACGAGCAGCTGGCTGCCAAGGGCATCGGGTTTGTGGATTGCGGTGTCTCCGGTGGGATCTGGGGGTTGGACAACGGCTACGGCCTGATGTGTGGCGGGCGTGATGAGCACGTGGAGATGGCAATGCCGATCTTCGACGCGTTGCGGCCCGAGGGACCCCGTGAAGAGGGCTTCGTTCACGCCGGTGACGTCGGGGCGGGCCACTACGCCAAGATGGTGCACAACGGCATCGAGTACGGCCTGATGGCGGCCTACGCCGAGGGTTTCGAACTGCTGACCGCCAAGACGATCGTCAAGGACGTCAAGGGTTGCTTCCAGGCGTGGAGCCGTGGCACGGTCGTGCGCTCCTGGCTGCTTGACTTGCTCGTCCAGGCTCTCGAGGACACCCCCGGGTTGGAGGGCATCAGCGAATACACCACAGATTCCGGTGAGGGGCGCTGGACCGTGCAAGAAGCGATCGAGGTCGGCGTGCCGATGCCAGTCATCAGCGCGGCATTGTTCGCCCGGTTCGCCTCTCGTCAGGAAAACTCCCCGGCCATGCAGGCTGTTGCCGCCTTGCGCGGAGAGTTCGGCGGCCACGAGGTCACGATGCTGGACACCGAGGATGCCGACAAGGCTGGCCCCTCCTCGGGTTCCGGAGCCGCAGCCGGGTCCAGCGAAGGACCGACGGCCGGCAGCGGGACAGCCTCCCACTGACCGCTGATGACCTCGCGCATCGCCCGCCACTCGTGGTGACGTATCGATGGTGAACTCACGATGCTGCTGACCTCGCTGGACGTGGCCAACTTCCGCAGTTATGCCACTGCGCAGGTGCGTTTTGAGCCTGGCGTGAGCACCTTGCTGGGGCGCAACGGTCAGGGCAAGACCAACCTGGTCGAGGCCGCCGGATACGTTGCGACGTTGGGTAGTCATCGCGTGGCCTCCGATGCTCCGCTGATCAAGCATGGAAGCACGACAGCGATCATCCGGGCCGGCGTGCACCGCGACGGACGCGACTCGCTCGTCGAGTTGGAGATCGTCGCCGGCCGGGCCAACCGCGCTAGGTTGAACCGGTCGGTCCTGAGCCGTCCCCGTGACGTGCTGGGGACACTGCGCACGGTGCTGTTCGCCCCCGAAGACTTGGCCTTGGTCAAGGGCGAGCCGACGGAGCGGCGAACTTTCCTCGACGACCTTCTGGTGGCCCGGCAACCGCGGTGGTCCGGCGTGCGGCATGACTATGACAAGACCCTCAAACAGCGCAACGCCCTGTTGAAGTCGATGCGGGCCGGTCGCAGCTCAGGACGCCGCTCGGTCGAGCCGGAGGTTGACGAAACTACGGTGGCGACCCTGTCCGTGTTCGACACGCACCTGGCGCAGATCGGGGCCGCCCTGAGCTACGCCAGGCTCCGATTGCTGCACGATCTGCGGCCCTATCTCGATGAGGCTTACGCACACATCAGTGCCAGCGACCGGGACATGGCGGCGAGCGCTACCTATCGGTCGTCCCTGAACGAGACTATGGCGACCGAGATCGCCGAGGGTGCAGTGCCCGAGCAGGCGGCCCTGCAGGAGGCCATCCTGATGACCATGCAGCAGCGGAGCCGAGCCGAGCGCGAGCGTGGGGTTTCACTGGTGGGGCCCCATCGCGATGACGTGTTGCTGTTGCTCGGGCAGATCCCGGCCAAGGGATACGCCAGTCACGGTGAGTCGTGGTCGATCGCGTTGGCCTTGCGGTTGGCCTCCTTTCAGTTGCTGCGGCACGACCTGGGCACCGACCCGGTGCTCATCCTCGATGACGTGTTCGCTGAGTTGGACTCCGGGCGCCGCACGCGACTGGCTGACATGGTGCGCGATTGTGAGCAGGTCATCGTCACCGCAGCCGTGGCTCAAGACGTGCCCGACGACCTCGTGGCGGGGGCGATCTTCGACGTGGCACAGCAGTCGATCACTCCCCGCGCGGTCGCATGATCGAGCCAGAGGCCAGCATCGAGCCCGGCCATGGGCCCCATGCCAATGACGATCCCCAGTCACCGCCAGAAGAGGACGAGGGTATGCCGGTGGCTTCCGAGGCGCTGGCGCGTGCACGGGCCAACGCGAGGGCCCGTGGATATCGGCCCGGCCAGTCAGGTCGGATGTCGGGGAAGGGATCTGGGCTCGGGCAGAAGCGTGGTCTGGCTGGCCGGGCCGAGAGCCGCCGCGATCCTGCGGTGCTCGGCGATGAAGTGCAGGCTCTGATTGCTGGCCGAGGCTGGGACGCCGACGTGCAGGTCGGGTCGGTGGTGGGTCGGTGGCCGGTCATCGTGGGTGATCAGGTAGCCAGTCACGTCGAGCCGGTGAGTTTTGAGGGCACTGTGCTGACCGTCCGGGCCGACTCCACCGCCTGGGCGACGCAGATGAAGCTGATGACCCACTCCATCCTGACCCGGATCGAAACTGAGGT
>JBGTGC010000069.1:0-5860 GCA_041746935.1 Dermatophilaceae bacterium | reverse complement strand
GCGTTCGTGCCGCCGAGCACCACGATCGCCTCGGGGTCGAGCGCCTCCAGCACGTCAAGGCTCGTGGTCGGTATGCGGTCGGAACGGGTCAGCACCACCGGCGCAGCCCCCGCCCCAGCAAGCGCGGCGCCCACGAGTGCGTCCGGGAAGTTCTCCCCCGAAGCGACGTAAGCCACGGGCACGTCCGTCCCGAACTCGCTGGCGATCTGCGCGGCAGTGTCGTAGCGATCGAGGCCGCCGATCCGCTCCGGTGCCACCGTCGACACGTCGAACAGCGTGGTGGTGCCCGACACCTCGTTGGCCACCGCGATCAGGGGGTCACCGGTTGGCGAGCCGCTCGCGCTGATGAACTCGATGCCTTCGGCCCCCAAATCGCCCATGCCGGGAGCAGCCTCACCGTCGACCTCGACGCTGAAGTCACGATTGTTGAGGTACGTGTTGAACTGCACATCACTTGGGTCGGTGATGTCGAAGACCATCACGCCACCGACCCGTTCGAGGGTAATGAACGCGAAGGTCTGCATACCGATCGTGCCCACCGCCACAGACTCGGGCTCGGGTCCCTTGTCGTCGCTGCGGTTGTCGAAGGAAGGCGTCTCGTCGTTGGTGGCGTTGAACGCCGACTCGGGCAGGTCGCCCTGCGCGATGAGCCGTGCGATGTTCTGCTCCATCAGGTCGGCGGAGTCGAAGACCACTGAGCCGTCCGGAGTGAGGATCGAGAAGGACCGGGCACCGAAGGAGAAGATCTCCTCATAGCAGCCTTCGTCGCTCAGGCCTTGCTCGGTGGTGACGTTCAGCCGGCCGAGCGCCTCGTCCTCCTTGAGCTCCGCGACGGCGTCCGGGCCGCCGAAGGCGCTTTCGCACAGCTCGTAATCGTCATCGCCAAGCCGTAGGCCTTCCTCGTAGTCTCCCCACTCGCGGGCATCGCCCTCGTTGGCGGTCACGATCAACGGCTGCCCCGCGGCCTCATACGTGGTGATGCCGTCCGGCTGGGACATTCCGGTGATCGGCCACGTGCCAATAATGACGCCAGCGTCGCGGTTAGACGGGTCCAGCCCGTTGCCCGGCTTTGAATGGTCTTTGCCCGGGATCGCCCACAGGTCGACCACCGCAGCGGGGTCGAGATCGATTGTGGCGATCGCGTTGTTCTCCTGGAGCGACACCCAAGCGGTGTTGCTGTCCGCTGACACCGCGACATACTCCGGCTCCAGGTTGCGAGCGACCCTCCCGGCTGTGTCCTGTCCCGCAGGCACGGCCACGTCGGGTCCAAAAACCCGCACTCCGTCCGGGAGGCCAGCCCCCTCGTATGCCGTGAAGCGAGCCATCGAGACGTCGTCCTGTGTCAACGCGTCCAGGTCGGAAACGTCGACGACGGCCACTGAGCCCTCGGGGTCGGAGGCGAAATCGTCGTCCGGCTCGCCCTCGTTAGCCACCACGACACGCTGGCCGTCGGGGGTAAAGGTCACCGTGTCCGGCAACGACCCGACAGCAACCCCGGTGCGGTAGGTGCCATCGGTCTCGAAGAAGAGCACCCAGCCCGCGCTGACCTTGTCCGAAGCCTCGACCGCAACGGCGAGGGTGCCGTCGAAGACGTCGACCGAGTTCACCACGGTGTCTTCGGGCAACGTCACCCCATCGGCGGTCACCCGGCCTGTGGTGCTCAGGTTCTCCAGCAGCGCCCCCGCCCCCGTCTCGCCGTCCAACACGGCTTGGGCGTCGAGGACGTCAACGGTGCCCGAGTCGGCGTTCACGACGAAGAGGCGACCGGTGCCAGGGTCGAAGGCGGTGATCTCGGACGCTGAGGCATCGAAGATCCCCGTCTCGAAGGTCCCGGCCACGTCGAGTCGGACCGCCAGGTCTTGCTCCTCCGGTGCGGCGGTCGAGAGGGTCGGCACCAGCATCAGGGCGGCCGTGCAGAGCGCGAGAGGGCGCAGTGGAAGCGTCATGAGGCCCATTGCAACGGCACGAAGTGACCACACCGTGGCCCTAGCGTGGCCAGGGGATGAAGCCCCGCCAGACGCGGGGTGCCTACACAGCCGAAATCTAGCGCGATACCGGATCGGGAGAACCGTTGCCCCAGACCGAGGCACCTGCCACGATGACAACACCTGGCGCTGCACCCGGGGCTGAAGAATTCCGCACGACAAGGGAGTTTCACCATGACGAGCAGACTCATTTTTGCGACGGCTGCCACACTTACGGTGGGCTCCCTCTTTCTTGTTGGCTGCTCCGATGAAGGCGACCCCGGCGGTGGCCAATCTCAGCCTCAGGGCCAGAGTCTTCAGTTGACCATGGGCACCAAAGACTTCACCGAGTCCATCTTGACCGGTGAGCTGTATGCCCAGGCGCTGCGCGCAGATGGCTACCAGGTCACCCTGCGCAAAAATGTGGGCCCCACTGAGGAGATTGACGAAGCTCTTCAGGATGGGGACATCGACGCATACCCCGAGTATTTGGGCGTAGCCGCGACCGTGGTGGCCGGGGAAGATGTGGTGGGCAAGAGCGAGGAGGAGACCTCGGATATTGCTCGGAAGTTCTACGAATCACGAGGCCAGTCCGTCAGCGCAGAGACGCCCTTCGAAAACGTGGATGCGATTGCCACTACGGTCCAGTTCGCCCGGGAAAACAGCCTGCGCACCATCGGCGATCTACGCGAATTGGACAGCTTCACTCTCGGTGCGCGCCCAGAGTTCGAGGATCGGGATCAAGGCTTCGCGGGTATGCAGAGCACCTACGGCCTGACCAATGGCGTCTTCACCCCGGTTGACCTCGAGGCCACCTACAACGCCCTCTTCGAAGGCGACGTGGATGTGGCGAATGCTTTCAGCACCGATGCCCAGTTGGAGAGCGGCGACTATCGCGTGCTCGAGGACCCCGAGCGCCTCTTCGGATATCAGCACGTGGCGTTGGTCATCGATGACGACACCCTCGAGTCGCTCGGTGAGGAACAGTTCATGTCCGTGATCGAGGATGTCAACAAGGAACTGACTCAAGGGACAATGATCGAGCTGAACGGCGCGGTCGACCTCGAGGGTCAAGATCCTGCGGACGTGGCGAAGACTTTCCTGCGCAATAGCGGCCTGCTCAACTAGCCAGGCCCGCATGCGTCAAGGCACCACAAAGCCCGCCCTAGAGGTCTCCAGGGCGGGCTTTGTGGCGCGCTAAGACATGGTCTCAGCCAGCGACGACCTCAACGGTCACCGTGGCGGATACGTCGTCGTGCAAGCGGACGTGGGCCGTATGCTGACCGACCGAGCGGATCGGGGCCGGGACCTCGATCTTGCGACGGTCGACCTCGGGGCCACCGGCGTCGGCGATCGCGTGGGCGATCTCAGCCGAGGTGACGGCACCGAAGAGCCGGCCACTGGAGCCAGCGCGGGCGCTGACCACCACGGACTCGGTCTCTAAGCGCGCCTTGGCGGACTTGGCTTCTTCTTCGGTGTGCTGCGCGCGCTTGGTGCGGGCCGACGTGATGGCGTCGACCTGCTTCTGACCGCCCTTGGTCCAGGGGGTCGCCAACTTGCGCGGCAAGAGGTAGTTGCGGGCGTAGCCGTCCTTGACATCGACGATGTCGCCGGCCACTCCGAGCCCACTCGTGGGCTGAGTCAAAATCAACTTCATGATGTCTCTCCTCGCTCCTTCGCGCCGCAGCTCAGCGAGCTGAGCTGGAGTAGGGAAGCATGGCCATCTCGCGAGCATTCTTGACCGCATTCGCGATCTTGCGCTGCTCTTGCACGGACACACCGGTCACTCGGCGAGCACGGATTTTGCCGCGGTCGGAGATGAACTTGCGCAGCAGCGCAGTGTCCTTGTAGTCGATTGCTTCGATCTTGGCGGCCTTGAGAGGGTTCGCCTTCTTCTTGGGTTTGCGCACAACGGGCTTGGCCATCGTGGTGCTCTCCTTCTTGTGAGAGCCCGAGCATCACACTCGGGATGGGGTGTTTCTTCGGATGTGTATGACGGTGGGTCGGCTTTAGAACGGCGGCTCGTCGTAAGACGGGCCACCACCCCAACCGCCACCTTGACTGCCGCCAGAACCTTGGTTGCCCTGGCCCTGATTGCCACCAGAGGGACGTCCACCACCGGAGTTGCCCCCAGCGTTGCCACCGGTTGCCCAGGGGTCTGCGTCGGGCACGGCTCGTATGTTGGAACCTCCGCCCTGGCTTCCGCCTTGACCGCCCTGCTGACCGCCACCGGACTGCTGACCACCCTGGTTGCCGCCGAAGCCGCCGCCCCCGCTGCCCCGTTGGGCTTTGGTGACCGAGGCGGTGGCGTACTTCAGGGACGGGCCGATCTCGTCGGCCTGCATCTCCATGACCGTTCGCTTCTCACCTTCGGGGGTGTCCCAGGAGCGGGACACCAACCGTCCGGAGACCACGACACGGGTGCCGCGGTGCAGCGATTCGGCGACGTTCTCGGCCGCTTCGCGCCAGATGGAGCAGCGCATGAAGACGGTCTCGCCGTCTTTCCATTCGCTGGTCTGTCGGTCGAACGTGCGAGGCGTCGAGGCAACCGTGAAGTTGGCCACGGCCGCACCCGATGGGGTGAACCGTAGCTCCGGGTCGCCGGTCAGGTTGCCGACCAACGTCAGCGGAGTTTCGCCAGCCATGCTCAGTCCTTCGTCCTAGTGGTGAATGGTGGGGTTGTGGTGCACGAGACTCAGGCGCTCAGGCGCAGCAACTTGGTCCGCAGCACCTGTTCGTTCAGGCCTAGTTGACGGTCCAGTTCCTGTGCCGTAGCGGACTCGCTCGACAGGTTGATGACGGCATAGATGCCCTCGGCCTGCTTGCGGATCTCGTACGCCAAGCGGCGACGGCCCCAGATGTCCATGGAGTCGATGGTGCCGCCGTCTTTAGTGACGACGCCGAGCATCTTTTCCAGTGTGGGTTGAAGATTGCGCTCGTCCATCTCGGGGTCGAGGATCATCATCAATTCGTACTGACGCATGCGTTAACCCACCTCCTTCGGTCTCAAGCGGCCACGGTCTCTCCGTGGCAGGAGGGTTGCGATACGTCCCACCGCGTGAGTGACCCCAAGACTGCCAGGCCCCGCGAAGGGCGTCGGAAGTTATCCACAGGATCATTCGAACGGCGAACCCCGCCACGATACCCGATCCCGAGCACCTCGCAGTGCACACAACTGCCTGCATACCGTGCGGGTATGCAGGCGCGGACCGGAGACCCCGAGCAGCCAAACATGCAAAAGTCCCTCCCCGACGGCATACGCCAAGGTCACCCAACTTTTGCATGTCTCACTGCACGCGCGGCGGGGGGCGGGTAGGTAGTGAGCGGGGTCGCGAGGTCAGAGTCCTTGGCTGCCACACCGCCCGAACGCAGACTCGGGCAGACGTGCCGTGACACGATCTGCGAATGGCTCCTGCACTGCATACGCCCGCCGGTCCAGTGCGGTATGCCGTCTGCGGCCCGACCAGTTCCGGTGGGGCCGATCTGGTGTTGATCCACGGTTGGTGCTGCGAGCGCTCCTCGATGATCACCCTGCGCGAGGAATTCGGCACCGAGCACCGGATCGTGGAAGTCGATCTGCGCGGGCACGGCGCGAGCCTGGACGCCCAGGACGACGGGTCAATGGGTGTGGGTCACCGGCGCACCGACCACAGCGAGGCGATTCCCCAACCGCTCACGCAGGTGCGGATCGAGGATTACGCCGACGACATCTGGGCCATCTGCACCCAAGCTCGCCTGACCCGGCCGGTGCTGATCGGGCACAGCATGGGCACCCTGGTCGTTCTGGCGACGCTGGCCGCCGACCACGCCGGGAGCCACGCTCCGATCGGCGGGGTCCTGCTCGACCCTGCACCCATCCTCAACCCTGCCGCCAAGGCCTTCTGGGCCGACGCGGT
>JBGTGC010000068.1:0-24263 GCA_041746935.1 Dermatophilaceae bacterium | reverse complement strand
GCTGGCCGTGCTGACGGCCGGTGCCCTGCTGATCATCGTCGGTGGGCTCACCTGGACGGCTGAGTCGCTGGGCCTGGGGGGCAACCCGCTCACCGTGGCCTGGAGCATCGGTCTGGCCGTGGTCGGCGTCCTGTTGCTCGGGCTCGGCTTTGTTGGACGACGAGCCGGCTGGGTCGGCTTCTTGGCCATCATCGCCCTCTTCGCCACCATGCTCACCGCCCCACTGCCTGCTGACCTGCGGTGGAACTCCCGAACCGGCGACATCACTCAACTGCCCGCGACTGCTTCCGCCTTGCAAGACATCGACCTGGGAGCCGGGCAGGCCGAACTCGACCTCACCGTCATCGACCCCAGCACCCTCGATGGCGATTCGACGAGCGTCGAAGTCGGGCTAGGCCAAGTCGTCATCGTAGTGCCGAACGATCTGAACGTTGAGATCAACGCAGACATCGGTGCCGGCGAATTCTTGATCGACGACGATCCGTTCGACCGCTCCGCCACCTCTGGGCAGTCGCCCGAGATCACCATCACGAGCGACGACGGCCGGTCCCGAACCCTCGCTGACGGGAACGCCTTCACCGATGACGGAACCGACATCCAGACCCGGGCGCGCATCGGGTCCGAACCTGCAGATCTGGTCATCGACGTCGAAGTCGGCTTGGGCCAGGTCCGCGTGATGAACCAGGAAAGGGACTGACATGTATGACGAAGACCGCACGCAAGAAGTGAACGTCCACGACGAACATGACTCCACGAGCGCCTACGAAGGCGACGCTTCCTACGCCCACACGTCCGAGGTGATCCGGCCGACCGGCATCTCCTGGGTCACCGTGGCCTTCGGGCTGATCTGCCTCGTGATGTCCGGACTTGTCCTCACGCTGCAGCTCAGCGAGCTCCGTGTGGACTGGGACGTGGCTGTCCCAGGCTTCGTGATCTCGGCCGGAGCCGCGCTGATGGTGGCCGGCGCACTGGCGCTCCTCAAGGGCCGCACCAACGACGAGGCCCTCTAGACCATCCTCGTGTAGCCCGGGTCGGAACCACGTCGGCCCAGGCTGCGTCATACCCTCATTCACCGCCGACGTTGAATGAGGGGCACAGAACATGCGACGCCTATCCGCATTGCTGGCCATACCGCTCGTTGTGGGTGCCTGTTCGCCCGCCGACGACGAACCGGCAACACCCAGCGCAGCCCCGCTCACCGTGCTCAACGCTGGGTCGATTGCTCCCTTCGATTCGTGTGAGCAACTCCTCGGCTACTACATCGATGGCGCGCTCGACCTTGTCGGGCCCTACGGCCTCGACGGCGATATGGGGTATGGCGTGGAGGAAATGTCAGAAGAGGGGGGACGGTTCGACTCCGGCAGTGATGACTCGGGGGATGCTGCGAGTGCCGCCGAAGCTGGCGCAGAGAGCGCTGATTCCTCCGGAGGTGTTGACTTCTCCGGGACGAACAATCAGGATGCTGGGGTCGACGAGGCCGACACCGTCAAGACGAACGGCTCGATCATCGTCGCGCTGGCCAACGGTGCCCTGCGGATCGTCGGGGTCGACGAAGGCGAAGTGCTGGCCACGATCGCTCTGGATGACGTCGCGCAGGGGGCGTATGACTCCGAGATCCTGCTCAGCGGTGACACCGTGGTGTTGATGTCCACCGGCTCCGTCGATGAGCGGCCGACGTGGCGACGGTGGCTTGATCCGTTTGGCGAAGACGCATCCGATACCTCGGTCGACATCGGGTGGGCCGGTGGTCAGCACTCCTCACGCACCACGATCACGCGGATCGACATCAGTGACCCCAACTCTCCTACGGTGTCGGGCTCGACCCGGATGGAAGGCTCCTACCGCTCGGCCAGACTGATCGGCGACTCCGTCCGCATGGTGATGGAGAGCAGCCCGACCGGGCTCGAGTTCGAGTATCCGCGCAACGGATCGCTGCGTGCCGAGCGTGATGCCGAGCAGCTCAATCGTGACGTCATCAAGAATTCCACGTTGGACGACTGGGTACCGCACATCGAGACCATCGACGCGGATGGTGATCGCGGGGAGGTGGAGCCACTCAGCGACTGCGCCGACATGAGCCGCCCGGACGTGTTCAGCGGCCTCAGCACCCTGTCCGTCGTCACCCTGGACCTGACCGATGCGACCTCGGACGATGCCCGCGCCTTCGCGCCGACCTCATCGGTGTCGTTGATCGCCAGCGGAGAAACGGTGTACGCCTCGACTGACCGGCTGATCGTGGCGACGAGCCCGTGGGGCCAGTGGGCGATGCCGTTCGACTCTCAACTGGCACCGGACGGAACGATCTCCACGTCCCTGCACTCCTTCGACATCTCCGACCCCGGCCGTACCGACTATGTGGCTTCCGGTCAGGTCGAGGGCACCCTCATCAATCAGTTCGCGCTGAGTGAGACCGACGGGGTGATCCGGGCGGCCACAACCTCGGAGCCCTCATGGATGTCCGGCTCTGGATCCTCAGATGGGCCGGTGTCGCAATCCTCTCTCTTCATGCTTGCCGAGGACGGCGACGATCTTGTCGTCACCGGCTCCGTGGACGGGTTGGGCAAGACCGAGCAGATCAAGTCCGTGCGCTATCTGAGCCCCGATGTGGCGGCCGTGGTGACCTTCCGGCAGACCGATCCGCTCTATCTCATCGACACCTCGGAACCTGCCGAGCCCGTGGTCACCGGCGAGCTGAAGATCCCGGGCTACTCGGCATACCTGCATCCCCTCGACGAGGACCACCTGCTCGGCATCGGTCAAGAAGCCGACCCGGAGACGGGCTGGCAGGAGGGCTTGCAGGCCTCGTTGTTCGACATCAGCGACGTGAGCAACCCGCGCCGAGTCGATCAATTGACCTGGCCGGGGGGCTACTCGCCCGTCGAATGGGACCACCGCGCCTTCACCGCGTGGGCGCAGACTGGCCAGTTCTTCCTCCCGGCGGAGATTTATGACGAGTCAACCGAGTTCGACTGCGACGACGAGGAATCGATCTGCGACCAGGAGTTCGTCGAAACATTCGGATTCGGCGGGGTGCTCACCGCAACGGTCGATGGTGACTCGCTTCGCGAAGACACGCGGCTGCGCACCGCGGCGGACAAAGACGACTGGAGCCCGGCCGCGGATCGGACGATCGTGATCGGCGATGCGTTGTGGACTATTCACTCCGAGGGCCTGAATCGCTATGACCTCAAGACCTTGGACGGTGGGCGTGCCGTTTCGTGGTGAATCGCAGAATCTTCGTTGCGATATTCAAGAAACGCATTTTCTTCTCTAGGATGGGCCCGTGGGTCACTCTGGGCGAATTGACTTCGTTTGGGCGCCGGTGTTAGACATAGCACAGCGAACGCTGACTGACCCCGAGGAGACCCCTGTGAACCGCCGAATGCGCGCCAGCTGATCACGCCCGCCATGCGGTGCCGCTCAGCGCCCCGGCACGGCATACATACGCCGGCCCCCCGCAGTTCCCCTCGCCCCACCTCATCAGCGCAGCCGCGATAACGGCCGCCCCCTGCTTCACCTCACTTTGGAGTCCCTTATGTCTTGGTCCTTCGCCACTCGCCAGATCCACGCCGGGCAGACCCCCGACGCAGCGACCGGTGCCCGCGCCCTCCCGATCTATCAGACGACCTCGTTTGTCTTCGACAACGCCGACCAGGCGGCCAACCGGTTCGCGCTCAGCGAGCTCGGCCCGATCTACACCCGCATCACCAACCCCACCAGCGAGGTCATCGAGAACCGGGTTGCCGACCTCGAAGGCGGCGTCGGCGGCCTCCTCGTCGCCTCCGGACAGTCCGCGGTGACGCTGGCCATCCTCAACGTGGCCGAGGCCGGCGATCACATCGTCGCCTCCCCCAGTCTGTATGGCGGCACGCAGAACCTCTTCGCGCACACCCTGCCCAAGTGGGGCATCGAGGTCACTTTCGTTGAGGACCCCAGTGACCCCGAGCAGTGGCGGGCCGCCAGCACCGACCGCACCAAGGCCTTCTTCGGTGAGACCATCTCCAACCCCAGCTCAGACGTCTTCGACATCGCGCCGATCGCCAGCGTGGCCCACGAAGTCGGGGTGCCGCTGATCATCGACAACACCGTCGCCACGCCATACCTGTGCCGTCCGATCGAGCACGGCGCCGACATCGTCGTGCACTCGGCTACCAAGTACCTCGGTGGACACGGCACGTCTATCGCCGGTGTCATCGTCGATAGCGGTAACTTCGACTTCGCCCAGAGCCCCGAGCGCTTCCCGGGGTTCAACACCCCGGACGAGAGCTACAACGGCCTCGTCTACGCCCGCGATCTCGGTGTCGGCTGCGCCCTCGGAGCGAACTTGGCCTACATCCTCAAGGCTCGCGTGCAGTTACTGCGCGACCTCGGCCCTGCCGCTTCGCCGTTCAACGCCTTCTTGATCGGCCAGGGCGTGGAGACGTTGTCACTGCGCGTGGAGCGTCACGTGGAAAACGCCAACGCCGTGGCCCAATGGCTGTTGGCCCACGAGCAAGTCGAGTCGGTGTCGTATGCCGGTCTGCCGGGGCACCCCTCGCACGAGCGGGCACAGCGTTACCTCCCCAACGGTGCGGGTGCCGTGCTGGCCTTCGAGATCGCTGGCGGTGCCGAGGCTGGCAAGGCCTTCGTCTCCGCGCTGGAGCTGCACTCCCTGGTCGCCAACATCGGTGACGTTCGCTCCTTGGTGATCCACCCGGCTTCGACGACCCACTCGCAGTTGAGCGCCGAAGCCCAACTGGCTGCAGGTGTCACCCCAGGGCTGGTGCGTCTGGCCGTGGGCTTGGAGCACATCGACGACATCCTGGCCGACCTCGACACCGGATTCATCGCAGCCAAGGTCTCGTGATGTCTGCGTCGGCCCCAGGACTGCTTCCGCGCGCGACCGCACCCGCAGCCAGAGTGCGGTCGGTGCAGATCGGCGAGCTCACCACCGAATCCGGTGAGCAGCTGAGCGACGTGCGGATGGCCACCCACACCTGGGGCCGACTGAACGAGGCGGGTGACAACGCCGTATTGGTGTTGCACGCACTGACCGGCGACGGCTGTGTCGTCGGCGAAGCAGGTCCCGGCCAGCCCACCCCCGGGTGGTGGCCAGGATTGATCGGCCCGGGTTGTGTGCTCGATCCGCAGAAGCACTTCATCGTCGCGCCCAACGTGCTCGGTGGCTGCAGGGGGACCACCGGGCCAAGCAGCCCCGCACCAGACGGAAGGCCCTACGGCTCGAGCTTCCCGAGGCTGACCATTCGCGATCAGGTGGCTGCGGAGGCCAAACTGTCCGATGCGTTGGGCATCACCGTTTTCGAGGCCGTCATCGGCGGGTCCATGGGCGGGATGCGTGCAGTGGAGTGGGCCACCACCTATCCGGGGCGGGTCCGCCGGTGCCTGGCGTTTGCCACGAGCGCCATTGCCACGGCCGACCAGATCGGGTGGGCAACCCCACAGATCTACGCCATCCGCGGCGATGCCGGATTCTCCGGGGGCGACTACTACCCCGGGCCGGGGCCGCGCAATGGCTTAGAGGTCGCCCGGCAGATCGCGCACTCGACGTATCGCTCTGCCTCCGACTTCGACGACCGCTTCGGAGCCGCGCCACAGTTGGGTGAGGAGCCGTCCGTGGGCGGCCGGTACGCGGTGCAGTCCTATTTGCAGCACCACGGCCGCAAGTTGGTCCGCCGGTTTGATGCCAATACCTACGTATTGCTGACTGAGTCGATGAACAGTCACGACATCGGACGTGGCCGTGGGGGCGTCGAGGCAGCCCTGCGCCGGATCACCGCTGAGCTGACCGTGGCTGTCGTAAGTTCAGACCGCCTGTTCACTCCCGCTGACGGGGCGGTGATCGCTCAGGCTCCGGCCTGCCGCGAATTGGTGACTATCGATTCGCCCTACGGCCACGACGCCTTCCTCATCGAGACCGAGCAGGTCTTCGGCATCATCGCTCGGGCCTTGGATGGCAGCGGTCCAGTCCTGGAGGAAGGCGCGAGCGAGGCGCCACGTCGGATCACGCCAGCCGTTCCGCGTCGCCTTCAAGCCTCGGGCCTCTGGTAGCTCTAGCTCTTCGCTGCTCCACGGCATACCCGGCCGCTGGACGCCACCTTTTTCATCGCGCACATCGACTCGCAGGAAAAACACTCCCTGAGGCACGAATTGGTGATTTTGCTGCGAGTGGATGAACACGCCACCCGACCTCCTGACCGTGCGATAACTCCCCCACTGCCGAATACCGCGTCACCCACACTGAGGTCAGGGAATGTCGATGATGACCGTGATCATTTCGCGAATGCGAGCTAGGTGAAGTGGTCCGACGTTGCCCCGAGTTTTTACGATTCTCTGGGGTGACACTGCGCGGACATGCTGGCATTGTGCGGCTGAGGTCACGTCCAACCCGTTGTCGGAGTCAGGATCAACCACGATCTCCGAGTGAAAGTTGCGGACGGTGCTAGTCAGCGGCACGACCTGAAGAACTGTTGGGTTTGCATCGAGGATTCGTTGTGCCGTGACAATGACGGCAGGATGACGGAACCTGGCTTCGCGACCTTCCGGTTGGCCGAGATTCAGCTCGACAACATCACCCGAAGTCAGCATCCAGCCACGCTGATTCCTCGCTGTTCAGGTCGTCCTTGAGTTGATCGCCGATGCGGTCCTGTCGAAGGGCTCGAACGGCCAAGGTCACCGTGTTGCCCACAGTGGTGTCGAACTCGGCAGCGAGTCGTTTCAGATCCTCGTGTGTCGAGCTATCGATCCGCACCCTGGTGCTCTGCATGCAGATCAGCATACAGGTCGGCCGCGGTCATCTGTCTGCTCGCGCCAACATCAGTCGGGCGGAGTGGAACGTTGCCCTAGCTCTTGGATCGTGGCCTGAACGCTGGGGCGAGGTCTAGGGGGTCTTCACCCCACTCGCGAAGCAGAGCGACGTGCACTCACGCCCGATATCAGAGAGCACAGGGTCGACAGTCATTGCGGATGCCTGGGCGAGGCGGTCCAGCACCAGCAGACGCCGTCCAGGTCGGCGCGCCCTAGTACGCCACGTCCCAGGCAGCGTGCCGAACCTCGGCGAACTCGAAATCGAGGAACGTGGGCCGCCCAGAATTGAGAAGGTTGTTATCGGGGCAGGTATCACCGGGCGATAAGACCTGCATTGGGACCGAGAAGGCACCTGTCATTCCCGACAGTCGGGCCTTCACCTCCTCAGAGACGCTCACCTCCAGCCTGGGGGCAACAACCTGCAGGATGTCTGCCGCCTCACGCAGAGCCCGAGGCCTGTCGTGGACGGCTTGCTGCGGGGCCCGTCGCGCCAGCAGTTTCGCGTAAGAGTCGGCAAGCTCGGCGGGAGTCCTGATGCAGACATGCCAAAGCGCCCGGCCAGTCAGCCACACCTGTTCCCGCCAATGACGGATCATCTGCCATCACCACATAGGTCGCGGTGCCGTCAGTGACAAGCCACACCACGGTTCGCCCGCTGGCTGCGAGTTCTTCGGCGCGGGCGAGGGGGCCAACTCCAGCCGCCTGGGCTGCCGATGCCAAGACCCCAGCGCAGTCACTCTCGCGCAGACCCATCGCTCGAACCTATCCGTCCAAGCGTCGCCTCATCGACTCGCAGGAAAATCACTCCCTGAGGCACGAATCGGTGATCTTGCTGCGTGTGGATGAACACGCCACCAACCTGCTGACCGCGCCCAATGGGGTTGCCCCCTACCATGGGAAGACTCGACGAGGAGGTGGCTATGGATTGGTTGCGCGAGACGCAGTGGCTGTGGTGGACGGCGGCTGCCCTGATCCTGGGTCTGATCGAAATCGCCTCGCTGGATCTGGTCTTTACCATGCTCGCGGCAGCTGCCTTAGTTGCAGCAGTGGTTGCCTTCCTAGGAGCGTCTTTCCCCGCACAAGTCATCGCGTTCGTCATGACGGCGGTCATTCTCTTGGCCCTGTTGCGGCCACTTCTCTTGCGCCGGCTGAAGCTCACCGGCCCCGCCCCGCATACCAACGCGGACGCCAACGTCGGCCAACGCGCCGAGGTCCTGGAAGCAGTCACTGACCGCAGCGGCACCGTCAAACTGCGCGGAGAGCAGTGGACCGCCCGCACCAACGGACCGGATGAACAGCTGGCCCCGGGACAAATGGTCAACGTCATTCGTATTGAAGGTGCGACCGCAGTGGTCAGTGCGCAACCGTCAGAGCCCAACTAGAGGAGTTCGAAATGGTAGATCCACAATGGTAGACATCGACCCGGCACAGATCGCTTTGTATGTCGTCCTCCTCCTTCTCGTGCTGTTCGTGGCCACTGCCATTGCGAAGGCGATCCGCATCGTGCCGCAAGCCACGGCCATCATCGTGGAGCGCTTGGGCCGATACAGCCGCACCCTGGACGCAGGCCTGCACATCCTGATCCCGTTCATCGACAAGGCCCGCGCCAACGTCGACCTTCGGGAGCAGGTCGTCTCGTTCCCGCCGCAGCCCGTGATCACCAGCGACAACCTCGTGGTCTCGATCGACACGGTGATCTATTTCCAGCCGACTGACCCCAAGTCCGCGACGTATGAGATCGCCAACTACATCCAGGGCATCGAGCAACTGACGGTCACCACGTTGCGTAACGTCATCGGTTCGTTGGACCTCGAGCAGACCCTGACCAGCCGCGACCAGATCAACGGGCAGTTGCGCGGCGTGCTCGATGACGCGACCGGCCGCTGGGGCATCCGCGTGAACCGCGTGGAGCTCAAGGCGATCGACCCGCCCGCCAGCGTGCAGGACTCGATGGAGAAGCAGATGCGTGCTGAGCGCGACCGCCGCGCGACTATTCTGAACGCCGAGGGTGTCAAGCAGTCTGAGATCCTCACGGCTGAGGGTGCCAAGCAGTCTCAGATCCTGCGGGCCGAGGGCACCGCGCAGGCCGCGATCCTCGAGGCTCAGGGGGAGGCCCGAGCGATCCTGCAGGTCTTCGACGCGATCCACAAGGGCAACCCCGACAGCAAGCTGTTGGCCTACCAATACCTGCAGATGCTTCCGCAGATCGCCCAGGGTGAGTCCAACAAGATGTGGATCGTGCCGACCGAGCTGACCAAGGCCCTGGCTGGCATCGGCAACGCGCTTGGTGGCAGCAGTGGCGGCGACGAGGGAGCGTCGCTCGACGGCCCACCGGCCTCCTTGCGTCACGACGCGGAGACCCCGACATCAGGTATCGAGGTCGACATTCCGGACTTGGAGGACCCCAACGAGGCGCTGCGCAGGGCTCGTGAAGAGGCAGCGCAGGCCACCGCCGAAGCCGAGCGCTCCACCCAGATGACAGGCCAGCGACGACAAACGCAACAAGCCCCGCGCCCCCAGAAGCAGGAAACCTCCGGCCCAGAAGAGCCGGAGTCCTGACCGACGTATGCCGAACGTGCTCGTCCGAGGATGTCGGCCCTGGGGCGGGCCGATGTCCGACATTCGCATCGAAGACGGCTTCATCACCGAAGTCACTCCCCATGAAGCCCCCGCGTCAGGCCACAGTTCGCGGGTAGCGCAACCGGCGCTCGGATCACCCGAAGATGAAGCACTGCGTTGGGAGCCGGACACGATCGACGGTCAGGGAAGGCTGGCCCTGCCTGCTTTCTCCGACGTTCACGTCCATCTCGACTCCACCCGCCTGGGACTCCCGTTCCGACCGCACACGGGCGGCCCGGGCGTGTGGGCGATGATGCTCAACGACCGCGAGCATTGGCGCGACGCTGAGCACAGTGTCGCGAAGCGGGTCGATCACACGCTGGCCTTGATGATCGCTCGTGGCGCGACCCGAGTGCGCAGTTTTGCCCAGGTCGACGTGGACTGCGGGCTCGAACGACTCGAAGCGGTGCTCGCGGCCCGGGATGCGCATCGAGACCGGTGTGAGGTGCAGATCATCGCCTTCCCCCAGGCGGGCATCCTGCGTGAAGATGGGTCACCGCAGGTGCTCGAAAGCGCTCTGCGGGCCGGTGCCGACGTGGTCGGCGGAATTGATCCGTGCGCGCTGGACCGTGACCCCGTTGCTCACCTGGATATCATCTTCGGCCTCGCCGAGCGCTACCAGTTGCCCGTCGATATCCACCTGCATGAGCCGGGAGCGTTGGGCCGGTTCAGCGCCGACTTGATCCTCGAGCGGACGCGAGCACTTGGTATGCAAGGAAAAGTGTTGATCTCACACGGCTACGGGCTCTGGGAAGGGACAGAATCTCAGGTGGCCGATCTGGTGCAGGCTTTCGCAGATGCCGATATCGCCACGGCCACCGTCGCCCCTGGTGGCGGACGCGGCATTCCGCTGCAGGCCTTGACCGAGGCTGGCGTGCGCGTGGGTCTGGGCCAAGACGGGCAGCGCGACTACTGGTCGCCCTACGGCAACGGCGACATGTTGGACCGCACCTGGCAGTTGGCCTTCACCGGCGGTTATCGCAGCGATGAGTTGATCGAGCACTGCGTCGCAGTAGCCAGCTCCGGTGGGGCGGGCATCATGGATCCCGACATCCCACGTCTGGGCTCAGTGACCAGCCGCCCTGGCCTCGGCGTCGGTGATCCGGCGCATCTGAATCTGATTCGCGCCGAGACAGTCACCTCGGCCGTGATGGATCGGCCCCTGGACCGAACCGTCATCTTCGGTGGCCGAGTCGTCGCCGAAGGTGGCGTGTTGTCTAGGGCCGCGGTCTGATCAGGACGAGCCGAAGGCGCGAACCCCGTTGAGCGCCACCAGCACGACAGCCGTCGTAAGCAGACCCGTCGGGACTACTTCACCGATGCCCTGGAAGGCGTCACCGCTGATCAAACCCCAGATCACCCCGGCAGCGAGGCTGATGGCGAACCCGATGCCGATGCCCGCCAAGGTGAAAACCATCGTGGAAGGAAGACTGGGCTCTTGACGCTTGGCCATTGCTAGGCCAAATCGAGTTGGGCGGCGACGACGTTGGCGATGCGCTGGGGTGGGTTGGCCACGTTCTGGACCATACCGGCTTCCTCAGAGGTCAACTGTTCGAGCGTGTCCAACTGGGACTCCAGCAGCGAGGGCGGCATGAAGTGCTCACGGCCCTGCATACGCTCCATCAGCAGGTACTTGTCGCCCACGAGATGCACGAAGAACGTGTCCCCGCCGCGGCGAAGGATGTCGCGGTAGACCTTGCGCAGCGCCGAACACGTCACCACGGTTGACTGCCCCGCTTCGTCGCGCTCGCTCGTCCACTGCGCCAGCGTCTCCAGCCACGGCCAGCGATCCTCGTCCACCAACGATCGGCCACTGGCCATCTTGTCGAGGTTGGCTTGCGGGTGGAAGTCGTCGCCTTCGGCCATCTCCCACCCAAGGCGAGCGGCGATGGCCCGACCGATGGTGCTCTTGCCCGAGCCAGACACGCCCATCACCACGATGTGCAGTGGTCGCTCTCCTGAGGTCTCGCTCACGGGATGACCACCCACAGTCCGAGGGCGATCACGAAGATCGCCAAGCCCAGCGTGGTCTCGATGACCGTCCAGGTGCGCAGCGTGGTCTTCACGTCCATCCCGAAGAAGCGGCTGACCAGCCAGAACCCGGAGTCGTTCACGTGCGACAGCACTGTCGCCCCAGCGGCAATGGCCAACACCAGCGGCACGATCTTGAGGTCCGACAAGTCGGCGGAGGCCACCGCGGCAGACAAGAGCCCCGCCGTCGTGGTGAGCGCCACCGTCGCCGAACCCTGAGCAACCCGCAAGATGGTGGCGATCACGAACGCAGAAACCACCAACGGCAAGCCGAGGTCGGCCAAACTGTCGGATAGCGCCGCGCCGATGCCGCTCTGCCGCAGCACCCCACCGAACATGCCGCCCGCTCCGGTGATCAGGATAATCGCGCAGATCGGGGCCAGGGCGTCGTTGAGGATGCCCTCGATCGTGGCCAGTGATCGGCCCTTGGTGCCCAGCGTGTAGGTGGCCACCAGCAGGGTTATCAGCAAGGCCACCGGGGTCTGTCCGATCAGGATGAGCAGGTCCGCCCACAGGTCGTCGTCTCCGATGGTGCCCGCGGCGCGAAGAGTGGTCAGCGACGTGTTCATCGCGATCAAGAGCACCGGCAATAGCAGGATCGCCAACACGCTGCCGAACCCCGGTGGGGTCACGTCTCCGGCGTCGTCATCCAGGTTGCTGGGCTCGCCCGCCTTGGCCCCGACGAGCATCGACTCTTTGATCGGCACCATGATCTTGCCGGCGTAGGCCGTCGTGACGAGGTAGACCCCGGCATACCAGGAAACCAGGGCAACCGGCAGACCGAGCAGCAGGGTCAGACCGATGCTGCCGCCGAGCTCGGTGGCCGCGGTGACTGGACCGGGGTGCGGCGGGACGATCGCGTGCATCGCGGCGAATGCACCAGCCGTCGGCAACGCGTACAGCAACACCGAGCCGCCGAACTTGCGCGCCACCGAGAAGATGATCGGCAAAAAGACGACCAGACCGGCGTCAAAGAAGATCGGCAAACCGAAGAGCAGCGCCGCCAGTCCCAGCGCAAGCGGTGCCCGTTTCTCTCCGAATCGGTTGATCAGGGTGTCGGCCAGGACTTGGGCACCGCCAGTGACTTCTAATAGTCTGCCGATCATCGCCCCCAGCCCCACGAGCAGGGCGACCGAGCCCAGGGTGCCGCTGAAGGCCCCAATTGCCACTTCGGGCACGTCGGCCAACGGGATGCCCGCGACGACCGCCGTCAGCAGACTGACCAGGACCAATGCCACGAATGCGTGCATCTTGACGTTGATGATCAGCACCAGCAGCACGGCGACCGCTGCCGCAGCGATGAGCAGCAGCACCCCCGCGCTGTATGCCGGCTCCATAGTCTCCATCGGCCTACCCACCCATCTGTGCATACGGGGCCGGATGCGGATCCACACCTGGCCAGACAACCCGCACGCTACTGATGTCGCGCTCGTGCCGCTACCTCAATCTCCGTCGGACGCCCGGAGGGCCGGCACCAAAGAACAGAACGCTCTCACCTGAGAGCCGTAGGCCTGAGCGAGCACCAGGGCGGCACGCACCGCGTAGTCGGCCTTGGCGAAGATCCTCATCGGTGCACCATTACCTACGGCTGCCTCGGCGGGCGAGCCGATACACGTTTGCGCCCCGAGGCGTGGCGCAAACGGGAGCGAGCCGGACGGCTGCCGGTAGGCTCATCGCGCAGATGACCACCCCCTGAATTTGGAGTCCCATGACCGACGCGCCAGATGCCACCCCCAGTCAGCCTGACCTGCGCGGTCCCACCGCCGGTGACCCCGACTTCGACGTGGTCCTGCTCGGCACCGATATCGGGATCTATGCGTTGGCGCGTGCGTTTCATGAGCGCTATGGCATCAGCAGCACCGTCATCTCCCGCGTCGTGGCCGGGCCGATCGCCGACTCCAAGTTCATCGAGACCATCGAGTTGGGCGACGAAGCCCAGCGGCAAGACACGCTCGATGAGCTGGAGCGTCAGGGCCTCAAGCGCAAAGCTGCCGGACGGAGCACCTTGCTGCTCTCCAACGCCGACTCGTTTTCCCGGATGCTGAGCGACCAAGCCGAGTGGCTCAAGCAGTGGTATGTCGTGCCCTCGGTCGACTCCGACGTGCTCGACATGGTGGCCGACAAGATCGAGTTCGACCGGGTTTGCGATGAGTTGGGCATCCCGACCCCGCGCACGCTGATCCAGGACTTCACCGACGCCGGCGACCCGGGATGGGTGCCCAAATCGGTCGACCTGACCTTCCCCGTGGTCGCCAAGCCTGCGGTGGGTGCGGCGTACGAGGGGCTGCGCTTCGAGGGCAAGAACAAGATCTACAAAGTCGATTCCCCTGAAGAGCTCGTCGAGATCTTCACCCGCGTCAAGGACGCCGGCTTCCGGGATCGCTTCGTCGTGCAGGAGCTGATCCCGGGCGACGACACCGCGATGCGCTCCATCACCGCATACATCGACCAGTTCGGCGAGGCGACCCTGCTAGCCACAGCGCAGGTCCTGCTGCAGGAGCACCAACCCCTGGCCATCGGCAACCCCGCGGCGATGGTGACCACGGCCTATCCGGAGCTGATGTCCCAGGCCGAACGCTTGTTGAAGCACGTCAACTACCGCAGCTTCGCGAATTTCGACGTGAAACTCGACCCGCGTGATGGCGTGATGAAGTTCTTCGAGATGAACCCACGGATCGGTCGCAACAACTTCTACGTCACCGCCGCCGGGGCCAACGTGGCCGAGTTCATCACCACCGACCTCATCCAGAACCAACCGCACGAGCAGGTCGTGGTGCGCAACGAGATCCTGTACTGCGTGCTGCCGATGTTCTTGCTGCGCCGATACCTCAGCCCCGAGCAGAAGGTGCTGGTCAAGCGGGTCACGCGCAAGGGTGTTTTCCATCCCCTCGTCAACAAGGACTCGTTCAAGCGTAAGTTGTATGTCGCCGCGGCCAAGACCAACTATGTGCGCAAATACGCCAAGTACTACCCCAAGCAGACCGAGTCCGGCTTCTGAGCGCTCAGTATGCGCCAAAGGTCGGTGTCCCAGAACACCGCAGATACTTCATACACTGGCCGCATGAGGCGTGGAGATGCCGTCTGCCGACGGGTGTGGATCGGGGTCACTGTCGTGGCGGCAACGGCTGTCGTCGGACCGCTGAGCGCGGCACACGCCCACGACGAATTGATCGACACGGTGCCAGCCGACGGAGTCGAGGTCGACGCCCAGCCCGGTGACGTCCGGTTGGAGTTCAGTGGCGAGATCGCACCGGTCGGCACCGTAGTCGAGATCACCGGCCCCTTCGGCGAAGTCACCGACGGGGAGCCAGAGATCAACGGCACCGACGTGATCCAACCGCTGATCGCCGACGTGCCGCCCGGAGACTATTCGGTGGCCTGGCGGGTGACCTCTGCGGACGGACACGCCATTTCGGGCGAGTTCGGCTACGAGGTGGCTTCTGCGGGCCTCGAAGCCCAGAGCACGCCAACGGGTGACGACGCGAGCCAGACAAGCACCGACCCCGATTCCGCCGCCGAATCTGCCACGCCGCTAGAGGGCGGGACGGACCGGGCAGCCAACACTGCTGCCGAGCTGGTGCGAGGCGAGAACTCCGACGGTTCCGGCACCGCTCTATGGGTATGGGGCGTGCTGGCCCTCGCGCTGCTCACGCTCGGCGGCCTAGGAACCGTCGCCGTGCGGCGCCGCTGACCCAAATCCGCAGCATACCGACCGGATGCACTCTCCCGCCGGTTGCTCATGTACCGTGTGACTCACGATTCATACACATTCCCGGGCTTGCTGCGCGGTCTGGTTGGCTATCTCCTGCCGATCAGAAGCGGTGCTCCCCGGCAGACGCACGAGGGGGTCACGCCATGGGGCGCGGCCGGGCGAAAGCCAAGCAGACCAAAGTCGCACGGAGACTGAAGTACTACTCTCCCGACACCGACCTGACCGCTCTAGAGCGCGAGTTGAAGGGCAGCGAGGGCGACGTAGGTTCGTCGTACTCCCCTTCGGTGCCGGAGCAGGATCAATACATTGCGGAGCACTACGGACGCAATCGGCACCGAGACCCCGACGACGACGCGAGCACGAGTTTCGCTGAGGGATCCGACGGCTCGGGGTCTGGGTCCGATGACGAAGCCGACGAGCACCCCACCCCGCGAGTGGCTCAGCCGATCACTCCGGGTTCGTGGATGAAGAAGCGTGCCTGAGTTAGACCTTGTGCGATCCGACAAGGCGAACTGAGCCGCCGTCGACGCCCTTGGCTCCCTGCACGGTGCCCGAAGCGCGCGGAACGTCGTGACCACCGACCTGACCGAGCGACCAGGCCGAAAGTCCTAGTTCTAGGCTCCGCGTGACGGCAGCGTTGGCCTGCTCTTGCGGGACTATCGCCACGAAGCCGATGCCCATGTTCAGGGTGTGTTCGAGATCGTGTTGGGGCACGCCGCCCCAACTTTGGACAGCGGTGAACACCGCCGGTGGTGTCCACGTCGAGCGCTCGAGGGTGGCGTGAAGTCCGTGGGGAAGCACCCGTGCCACGTTGGCGGCCAATCCGCCACCGGTGATGTGCGATAACCCGTGCACGTCCAGCCCGGGGGTCGCGATGAGCGCGAGCATCTCGCGGGTGTAAATGCGCGTGGGCTCCATGACCTCCTCGCCGAGCGTGCGGCCGAAGTCTGCGATGTGCGAGTCCCAGGTGAGTCCGGCGTGGGCGACCACGCGGCGGACCAGCGAGAAGCCGTTGGAATGTAGCCCGGAGGAAGCCAGCGCGATGACGGCATCGCCCGCCTGCACCCGGTGCGGCCCCAACACCCGATCATGCTCGATGACCCCCGTGGCGGCCCCCGCCACGTCGTACTCGTCCCGGTCCAACAGGCCCGGGTGCTCGGCGGTCTCCCCGCCGACGAGGGCGACCCCGGCCAGCTCGCAGCCTCGGGCGATGCCCGCGACGATGGCGGCGATCCGCTGCGGCACCACGTGGCCACAGGCAATGTAGTCGGTCATGAACAGCGGCTCGGCTCCACAGACCACAATGTCGTCGACGACCATGCCGACCAGGTCGATGCCGATGGTGTCGTGATGATCCATCGCTTGAGCGATGGCCACCTTGGTGCCCACCCCGTCCGTGCTGGTCGCTAGCACCGGACGAGTCATCCTGAGCAGTGCCGAGGCGTCGAACATCCCGGCGAAGCCGCCGAGGCCACCCAGAACTTCGGGTCGCCCAGCGCGCTTGACGGCCGACTTCATCAGGGCGACCGCGCGGTCGCCGGCCTCGACGTCAACCCCGGCGTCGGCATACGTGATGCCTGTGGTGGTGGATCGGCTGAGACCAGACTGCTGCGGATCGGTGCCGGGCGGAGCCTGAGAGGTCATGGGCGGGTCAGGGCGTCGGAGCCACCCATGGCGGACCCGATTGGCACGCCGTCGACGTCCACCGGGCCGGTATGCCGCGCCGCTTCGACGTCGAGCGTCCCCACATCGGTCGGGTCGCTGCCGTCAAGCACCGGGAACTCCAACTCCAGCACGTCCTTGCCCTGCTGGCTGTCCTCGGGCAAACCGATGGGATACACCCCCGAGAAGCAGGCCGTGCACAGCTCATCGGGCTCTTGGGCTGTTGCGGCGATCATGCCGTCCTCGCTGATGTAGCCTAACGAGTCGGCACCCAGAGAGGCGCAGATGTCGTCGGTGCTCAGACCGTTGGCGACCAGCTCGGCCCGGGTGGCGAAGTCGATGCCGTAGAAGCACGGCCAGCGCACCGGCGGCGAGGAGATCCGCACGTGGACCTCAGCTGCTCCGGCCTCGCGCAGCATCCGGACCAGGGCTCGTTGGGTGTTGCCGCGCACGATCGAGTCGTCGACGACGATCAGCCGCTTGCCCTTGATGACGTGCTTGAGGGGGTTGAGTTTGAGCCGGATGCCCAACTGTCGGATGGTTTGGCTCGGCGCGATGAAGGTGCGGCCGACGTAGGCGTTCTTCACTAGCCCGGCACCGTAGGGGATGCCCGAGGCCTCGGCATACCCAATCGCGGCGGGCGTGCCCGACTCCGGCGTCGGCATGACCATGTCGGCCTCGACGGGGTGCTCGCGGGCCAGTTGGCGGCCCATCTCGACGCGGCTTTCGTGCACGGAGCGGCCGTTGAGCGAGGTGTCCGGGCGGGCGAGGTAGACGTATTCGAAGACACAACCCTTGCGCTTGGCCTCGGCGAACCGGCGGCTCCGCAAACCGTGCTCATCGATCGCGATCAACTCACCGGGCTCAACCTCGCGAACGACGCTGGCACCGACGATGTCGAGAGCCGCGGTCTCCGAGGCCACCACCCAACCGCGATCGAGCCGGCCCAAGACCAGGGGGCGCACTCCTTGTGGGTCGCGCGCTGCATACACTGTTTGCTCATCGCAGAAGACCAACGAGAAGGCACCGCGCAACATGGGCAGCACGTCCATCGCGGCCGATTCCAGCGTGCGGTCGGCATCGGCGGTCAGCAAACCGGTGATCAACGCCGTATCGGTGGTGTTGCCTCGACCCACCTCCCCGCGAGCGAAGCGCAGGTCCCCACCGTGCAACTCGGCTAGCCGCTCGCGAAGCTCGGCGGAGTTGATCAGGTTGCCGTTGTGCGCCAGGGCTACCGTGCCCCCGGTGGTCCCGCCCAGCGTGGGCTGCGCGTTTTCCCAGGTGCTACCACCGGTCGTGGAGTATCGGCAGTGTCCGATCGCCAGGTGCCCTCGCAGCGAGGCGAGGCTGGACTCATCGAAGACCTGCGCGACGAGGCCGACGTCTTTGAAGACCAGCAAGGATCGTCCGTCGCTGGTGGCGATGCCGGCCGCTTCTTGACCGCGGTGCTGCAGCGCATACAGCCCGAAGTAGGTGAGCTTGGCTACCTCGTCGTCGGGTGCCCACACCCCGAAGACGCCGCAGGCATCTTGGGGGAGAGACTCATCCGGCAGGAGATCATGATTGAGACGCCCATCTGGTCGAACCACGTGGACAAGTCTCCCACAGTCAGAGTCGGCGCAGGCTGTTCCAGTCGGCGATGAGATAGGCGATGGCACCTATCGTTGCCCCGACAAGGGCTCCTGCGCCGCCGAGCACGATGATCTCTTGGCCAGCGGAGGCGACCCGCGATGCCGGGCCGGTGAGGTCGACGATGATGCCCACGATGGCTCCCAGGATGGCCCCGGTGATCAAGAACGGCACCATCCGTGGCCCACGACGTCGAGACCCCACGTGGACGACGTCGTCTCGGTCTGCCTGCGGGCGCGTGTCCGGCTGGTCCTGGCTCATGGGTCCAGGTTACGCCGACGTTCCCTGGAGAGCTGGCCCCGCCTCGCCCTACCCTGCTTCCCGTCGGTCCACATAATCGGCGTCAAGCGTGTGGCGAGATTGGCACCCTGGCGTGAATGCGGTCACACGCTTGGGTGCGCTACCCGCTCTGGTCGGAGGTCGATTTCGGTCAATACGCGGGGGTCAGCTCGATACGGATCAGTGGCTCGCGGCCAGTGCACGATGACGTCGGTGAACCCGAGGTCGGCCGCCCGGCTGCACTGCTCCTTGAAGAATGCGGCACTGGTCAACGCGGTCACTCCGGCCGCGTCCAAGGACAGGTAGCGATCTGCGTGTTGCTCGATCAAGCGCTCTCCGGAGCCGATGACCTGCGCCTGCACCTCATCGAACCGGCTGACGGTCTGGGCGACGCCGTCCCACCATTGCTCCATTGCTCCCGTGTCGCTCTGGTCACCGGTCCGGCCGACCGGTCCACTGAGGGGGCCGGTGGTGAGCCACCCGTGGCCTTGGCGCGCCGCGAGCGCCATAGATCTCGGTCCGTTGGCCGCCACGACGAAGGGCACCCGCGGTTGCTGCACCGGTCCGGGTGCGTTGCGTGCGTCGACCGCTGTGAAGAACTCCCCTGCGTGGTCCACGTGATCGGCCCGCAGCGTCTCGTCCAGCAGGTCCACGAACTCGGCGAACCGCCGGGTGCGCTGGCCGCGGGTCAACTCTTCTCCGAGAATGCCGGCATCGCGCTCACCCCCTGCGCCGAGCCCTAGCAGCAGCCGCCCGCCGCTGATGTCGTCAAGCGTGATCGCGTCGCGCATGAAGGTCACTGGGTGCCGGAAGTTCGGGGAGGCCACGAAGGTGCCGAGCGCTATCCGCTCGGTCACCATCGCGGCTGCGGTCAGAGTCACCACCGTCGAGTGCCACGGCGAGTCCGGCAGCCCGGCCCAGACCAAGTGGTCGTAGGTCCACGCGTGGTCGAAGCCCAACTCCTCTGCCCGCCGCCATAGCGGCTCGGCCGCTGACCAGGAGAATTCGGGAAGGATGCAGATGCCGTATCGCACCCCGCCACCCTAGGGCTTGGACCTCACAGCGGGAGGTATGCCGACAGGTCAGCCCGCGAGCCGCTGGCGCGGATCGCGCCGACCGCCCGGAGCTCCTCCCAGGTATGCAGGCCCAGCACCAGGAGCAACCAGGTCACAGGGTCCGTTTCGATGACGTTGGTCGGCGTTCCCCGTGTATGCCGTGGGCCCTCGATGCATTGCACTGCACCGAGCGGGGGCACCCGGACCTCCACCGAACGTCCAGGGGCTTCAGCGGCCAACTCTTCGAGGCTGTATCGCACCGCGAGTGCTCTGACCTCACGTGGCAGCGCCTCGATGGCCCCCGCCGCCGTGCCTGGGACGCCACCCGCGCGCACACCCGGTCCGACGCTCTCGGCGGCGGATCGGCATACCTCCAGGGCCTCGAAGCCTTCGCCGACCGGCACCCGACGTTTGCTCGGCATCGCTCAGTCCAGGCGGTCTCGCTCGATCGGGCAGGACATGCACCGCGGCCCACCGCGACCACGGCCCAACTCCCCGCCGGAGATCTCGACCACCTCGACACCCTGAGCGCGCAGGTAGTCATTGGTCACCGTGTTGCGCTCGTATCCCACGACCACGCCAGGCTCCAGGGCCAGCACGTTGCAGCCGTCGTCCCACTGCTCCCGGGCGGCCGCCGAAGGGTCCTGATCAGCGGCCAGGATGCGCAAACCGTCCAACCCGAGACCTCGGGCGATGACCTGCTCCATCTCCTGCGCGTCGTGGGCCTCGATGTCGATCTGCACCTCACCGTCGCGCTTGGCGCCGGCGGTCAACGTCCACGACTTCAGGTCCGGCAGGCCGAGGTAGCGGGTGAACGTCTCGCGGTCGATCATCGTCATGACCGTGTCGAGGTGCATGACCGCACGCGACTTGGGCATGTCGACGGCGATGACCTCGTTGATCTGCTCCGAAGCCAGCATCTTGGCTGCCAACCGCTCCACCCCCTGTGCAGTGGTGCGCTCGCTGAGACCGATCAGGACCGTCCCGTTGCCGGGCACGAGGATGTCGCCGCCCTCAGCGGTGGCCGGGCCGGCTTCGAGCCCGTGACACCACCAGTTCGGGTTGTCCTCGGCAAACATCGGGTGGTGGCGATAGATCGCCTCGTAGTGCACCGTTTCGCGCCGCCGCGCCTTCTTGTGCATCGAGTTGACCGCCACCCCGTCGTAGACCCACGCCGAGGTGTCTCTGGTGAACAGGTGGTTCGGCAACGGAGCCAACACCGCGTCGTGGTCGGCGAGCGCGCCGATGACCACGGAGCGGGGGCTGTCCATCCGCTCCAACACTTCAGCCTTGGTGATGCCGCCGATCAAAAACCGGGATAGCTCCCCGTCGCTCATCTGCTCGAACATGGCCTGCAACTCATCAGCGGCCAGGGGGCCGACGTGTCGCTCGTCGAGAGACTGTGCCAGGACCAACTCGCGGGCAGCCGGGACGGCCAGAGTCTGGGTCAGCAGCTCATCGAAGTAGTGCACGGTGATGCCGCGGTCGCGCATGACCTTGACGAAGCCTGCGTGCTCCTCCTGGGCCCGCTCCACCCAAAGAATCTCGTCATACAGATAGCGCTCCTTGTTTTCCGGCGTCAGCCGGTGCATCTCCAAACCGGGACGGTGGACGATGACCTGCCGCAGTCGGCCCACCTCCGAACCCACATGCAACGTCATCCCACTGCCTTCCTGTTGTCCCCGACCGGGTCCTCATCTTGTCACTGCTCGGTGGCAGACTGGCAGTTATGAGAGCCACTGTGCTGCAGGCCGCCCGCGACATCACCCTCGAGGAGGTTCCCGATCCGCGCATCGTGGTCTCGACCGACGCGGTGGTCCGGGTGACCGCGAGTTGCGTCTGCGGATCAGACCTATGGCCCTACCGGGGCATCAACAAGGTCAAGGAGCCGCGGCGCATCGGTCACGAGTTCGTCGGGATCGTCGAAGAGCTCGGACCGGATGTCACCACGCTGAAGGTCGCAGACTTCGTGATCGCGCCGTTCACCTACGGCGACAACACCTGCCCGCACTGCCAGGTGGGTATGCAGAGCGCCTGTGATCGCCTCGGCGGCTGGGGAGCGTTGGACCGCGACGGGCACATGGTCGACGGTGGTCAAGGCGAATACGTCCGGGTTCCGTTGGCCGACGGCACGCTAGTGGCGACCCCGGAGCAGCCGGACGCCGACATGTTGCCTTCGCTGTTGGCGCTGAGCGACGTGATGGGCACGGGGTGGCACGCAGCCGTGTCCGCACGCGTCCAGCCGGACCAGACCGTGGTCGTGGTGGGCGACGGCGCCGTCGGTTTGTGTGGCGTGCTTGCCGCTTCACGTATGGGGGCTGGCCGGATCATCGCGATGTCTCGGCACAAGTCCCGCCAGGCCGTGGCCCGCGAGTTCGGCGCGAGCGACATCGTGGCGGAGCGCGGAGATGAAGGCGTGGCGGCCATCAAGGAGATGACCGGCGGGGTCGGGGCCGACGCTGTCTTGGAATGCGTCGGCACCAAGGAGTCGATGGAGACGGCCTTCGCCATCCTGCGTCCCGGGGCCACCATCGGCTACGTGGGAGTTCCTCACGACGTCGAGCTGCCGATCGGTCAGATGTTCCGCCGCAACCTCAACATCGCCGGTGGTGTGGCTCCGGCGCGGTCGTATATAGAGGGGTTGCGGGACGACGTGCTGGCCGGCGAGATCACTCCCGGCAGGGTCTTCGATCTGACCCTGCCGCTGGCCGATGTCGCCGAGGCTTACGCCGCGATGGACGAACGCCGCGCCATCAAGGTCATGCTCACTCCGTGACGAACGGCCCGGCCTCGCAGGGCTGCACCGGGCCTGCCGTCACGTCGAAGGTCGTCCAGGCACGGTAGCCCTGACCGTCGATCAGGCCGTCGGAGGACCCGTCAGGGCGGCCAGGAGCGTTGCGGGTCGCGGAGGGAACTCGCGTCAGTGCAAAGGCTCGGTCACTTGAGAGGTTCGGAGAGCATCACGATGATGCCCTCTGGCCCGCGGACGTAGCAGAGTCGATAGTCCTCGCCGTACTGCACGACCTCGCCCAGCAGTCCGACGCCACGTTCTTGCAGGCCCTCAACGGCGGTGTCGATGTCGTCAACTGCGAAGGCGATCCGACGTATGCCGAGAGTGTTGGGCGGTGCACCACCGTCGCCCTCGATGGCAGCAGGAGCGGCAAACTGCATCAACTCGAGCCGTCCGTGCCCGTCCGGTGTTTCCAGCATCGCCACCCTCACCCGCACGTCCTCAAGCCCGACCACCCGATCGACCCAGTCACCCTCGACTGGGCCCTCCCCGAGAACGGTGAGTCCGAGTTCCACGAAGAAGGCGCTCGCGGCCTTGAGGTCTTCGACCACGATGCCGACGTTTTCGAGACGTTGAATACCCATCGCCGCAACGTAGTGGCGACCTCTTGGGTCAGCAACCGCAAGCGCAACTACTGTTGCGCGTGTGCTGATTGCGACGGACCTGGACGGCACACTCGTGCCGAACGATGACACGACGCCCAGCACCTACTGCGCTGAGGTCTTACGGCGATTGGACCGCGCCGGCATACCTGTCGTCTTCGTCACCGGTCGGCCGCTGCGGTGGATGACGGGCTTCTGGCCGCACGTCGGCCGCGCAGGGTTGGCGATCGTGTCGAACGGTGCCATCACCTACAACGTGCACAACAACGAAGTCGTCAATGTGGCCGGCATCGAACCCGCCCCAGGACTCGGGCTTGTCGCCACGCTGACCGAAGCCATTCCGGGTGTCACGTTTGCCATCGAGTGCCGTGACGGCATTCGCCGGGACACGGCATACTCAGACGCCCATCGCGTCCCCGAAGGCTCACCGTCCGGCCCGCTGGAGGACATCTGGAAGGTTCCGGCGCTCAAACTCCTCGTCCGCCACGCGGAGATGGACCCCGTCGACTTTCGTGACCGGGTCATCGCAGCGGTCGGCGATCGGGCGACGCCGACGTGGTCGATTCCTGGCTTGGTGGAGATCAGCGCCAGCGGAGTCACCAAGGCCAGCGCGCTTATCACGCTGTGCCAACGGCTCGGCGTGCTGTCACAGGACGTCGTTGCGTTTGGTGACATGCCCAACGACATCGCGATGCTCCGGTGGGCCGGCACGGCATACGCCATGGAGGGTGCTCACGAGAGTGTGCGCGCCGTCGCCGACCACATCGCCCCGGCGTGCGAAGACGACGGGGTCGCGCGCGTGCTGGAGTCACTCCTGGTGAGCCGCTAGACCACCGGTCCCTCCTCAAGCGTGTAGCCAGATTCGCGCCAGGGGGCAAAGTCCGCCGCACGCTTGAAGCGCCCGCATCGAGCTATTGGGCCGTGTAGCCGCCGTCGACGAGGTGATAGCTGCCGGTGATGAACGAAGCGGCATCGGAGCAGAGGAAGGCGACCAGAGCCGCGACCTCGTCGGGCCGGCCCAGGCGGCCGAGCGCGTGCTTGCCCTCCAGCATCTCCAGGGTCGGCTTGTCGAGATTGGC
>JBGTGC010000067.1:0-12910 GCA_041746935.1 Dermatophilaceae bacterium | reverse complement strand
CGTCCGCCGTCACCAAGACGGTGTTGCCGTCGGGCAGCCACGCTGCGGGGCTGGCCCACCGGTCCCAGTCCGGGGCCAGTGCGGTGCGCGCACCGGTGTTGCTCTCGACCAGCCACAGGGCCGGTCGCGGTGCCGACTGTGGGGTGCTCTTGGGACTCATGGACACGACCACGCTGGTGCCATCGGGACTGATCAACGCTGCGCTGACGTCGTGATCCTTCTCGTCGATCAGCCGGGTGCATTCCCCGGAGTCGGTGTCGATACGCAGCAGGATCTTGCGCTGTTCGGCGCGCGCCTCGAAGACAACGGCGGTGCTGACCACGAACCGACCGTCGGGGCTGACCACCGCTGGTTGCTCGTTCAGGCTGATGCTGTCGTCCACCTCGAGCAGCTGAGGCTCACCGCTCGCGCTCAGCGAGAAGAATGCAGGATGCTCGGGGCTGATGTCGTGATCCCAGAATCGGACCGGATAGCCCTGATGCAGGATCGCCTGGACGTCGGCTTTGCTCCGAGCCGTGTGTGCGGCCGCGTGCTCCTCTTCGTCCGCGGCCCCCACCATCACGGGCGCGGTTAGCACGGTGACGTCGCCTTCGGTCGCGCAGACCACCGCGGTGACGCCGCCGGGACGGGCCAGCACGACCTCGGCCTCACCTCCGGCCACTGGCAGTCGCCACAGCGCTCGCTCCTTCGTGGAGTCGTCATCACCCTCGTGGGGATGCGGGCGCTTGGAGGTGAACAGCAGGTCGCCGGTCGCGCTGAAGGTGGGGCCGCTCTCGCCCTCAACGCTGCGGGTGAGCCGATGAGCGGGTGACTCGCCGGTGGGGTCGATCTGCCACAACGCGCTGACGTATGCGGTGCGGGCCTCGTTGCGAGTGGAGAGCGTGGTCACCAATCGGGTGCCATCGGGGGACAGAGCGAGCCCGTCCAGCCGAGGGTGGTCGACGAAGGCTTCCAGGTCGTGAAACATGGTGGCGGGGGAGTGGTAAATCGTCATAGTCCGGGTCTATCACCGAATCCCGCGCGGGTCATGCGGAATCACTCTCCGGCTGGGTACGTTGACGAATCGAACGTTAATGATCGACCCGAGAGGATGACTGGTGACCCCCCACTCCCCGCTGTTCCGGCTGGAGACCGACGCCGAGGTGCAGCCGTTGCATGCGCCGCTCATGCATGTGTCGATCGACGGCTTCATTGACGCCGGGCAGGTGCGCGGTCAGCTGACCCAGCACATCTTGGACACCCTTGAGCACCACGTCGTGGCCTCCTTCGATATGGACCAACTGATCGATTACCGCTCACGACGGCCCATGATGACGTTCGACACCGACCATTGGGTGGACTACGACGATCCGTCGCTGGTGTTGTATCGCGTGCTTGACGCCACGGGCCAGCCATTCCTGTTGCTGCACGGTGATGAGCCGGACTACCAGTGGGAAGCCTTCGCCAAGGCAGTGCACCAACTCTGCCTAGCCTTCGGCGTGCGCACGGTGGTCTCGGCCCACGGCATACCGATGGCGGTGCCGCACACCCGACCGGTCAGCATGACCCGATTCGCCAGTGACAGCGACCTCATCGTCGGAAATCAGCCGATGTTTGGCCAGGTCAAGGTGCCCGCCAGCGCCGAGTCCCTGCTGCACCTGCGCCTGGGTGAGGAGGGGCTGAACACGATGGGCCTGGCGGTGCACGTCCCGCACTACTTGGCCGAGTCCTCGTTCGGCGACGCCGCCGTGGCCGCGATGGATGCCTTCCTCGGGCTGACCGACTTGCAGATGCCCACGACCGATTTGGTCGCTGCCGCAGGGGTCAACCGGGCCGAAATCACCGAGCAGGTCGCCGCCGCTCCCGAGATCGGTGAAGCAGTCGCGGAGCTGGAGAAGCGCTACGACCAGTTCCTCGAGGGCCAGCGCAAGCGCAACGTCCTCGCGGCCCAAGAGGCCGAGTTGCCGTCAGCTGAGGAAATCGGTGCCGAGTTCGAGGAGTTCCTGCGCGAGAGCGCCCGGGAAGACCCCGATAGTTCCTAGCTACGCAGGAGGAGGGGGCGGCTGCGGGCAAGAAGTGCCGGTTTCGCCGTCGTTCTCCCTCTCGTCCGCGCTTTGGGCCTCGTGCTCGGCCATGGGGTCCGGCGACTCGTCCTGCCCCTCACCAAAATCGGTGTCGCTCGGCTCGTCGCCGGACTGCTGTTCCGGGGGAGCGTATCGACCCTCGCCGTAGGCAATCGCCTGGGTCGGCTCCGACTGCGTGCCGCCCCAGGATGGGGGCGGAGGTGGGGGAGTGGACCCCTGCTGCATGGGCTGGGTGTATGCCGACTCCTCCGGTGCCGCTTGTCCGTACGGCTGGTCGCCATAAGTGGGAGCCCCCGACGGAGGCTGCCCGTAGTAGTCCTGCTCAGGCTGCTGACCGTAGGGCTGCTGGCCGTAGGGACCCTGCTGTTGCTGCTGGCCATACGGTCCCTGTTGCGACGGCGCGCCGTACGGCTGGGCACCTGGGGCCGGAGCGTTGGCGTAGGGGGAGGTGTATCCAGGCTGTGCCACACCAGATCCGTCGGCGTACCCGGCAGCTGAGCTGGCGGGCTTGGACCGACGGCTGCGCATGATCAGAGCAACCAAACCCAGACCGAGCGCCAGTAAGGCCAGCACGACGCCGACGACGATGCCAACTGGGCCGAGCAACCCGGATGCCGAAGTCGACGGCGCGGCAGGTCCCACATACAGGGCCTGAGCGGTCCCGTCGCAGGTCAAGGCGTAACTGCCGGCGTCCAAAGACTGAGGCGTCCGAGCTACCTCGTAAAAGTCGCTTCCGGACACGTCGACAGCGAACTCGCTCGTCGGACGCTCCAGCGTGGTGGCGTTCCCGCCGCCTGTGGCAGTGCACACGGTTTGCGTGCGATCTGCGTCCGAGCGGGCATAGATGGAGGCCCCGCCACTACCTACGTTCACCGTCGCGCCAGGGTTGAACCCTTGCATGTTGGGCGTGGCGGTGCGTGCCAGGCCCGCCACACCCAGCACGACCAGCACGGTGGCCAGCACCCCAGCCACTAAGCCGAGGATGCCGAGAATCTTCGCGGCGCCGCCACCTTTGGCGCCAGATTGCGTCGCCTGCCCTGGTGCGCTCATGCACGGAATCTTAACCACGGGTACTCTCATGCCCGATCGACACGGACATCCGTTGCGTGCCAATAGTCAGGAGAAACCATGGGATTGTTCGGCAAAGACGACAAGAGCGACCTAGCGCCACACGAGGCCGAGGAGGACGACACTTCGTTCGCTGCCCGGATTTCCGTCGCCGCGGTACGCAAGATCGTCGACGTGGGCATCGAGGGCGTTGGGCCGTTCGATTCGGCAGCCGAGGTGGTCCAAGCCGCTCGAGGCGAGCATGACACCGTCGAGGCCGCCATCCATGCCGTGGTGCGAAACCACCTCAAACTGGCTGCTGCTGGTGGTTTCGCCACGGGCGTCGGCGGATTGATCACGATGCCTATCGCGCTGCCGGCCAACGTCGTCGGGTTCTATGCGCTCGCCGCTCGGATGGCCGCCAGCATCGCGGATCTGCGGGGATACGACTCCGACACGGATGACACCCGCACGGCGCTCATGTTGACGCTGCTCGGTGCCGACGCCGACGACGTCCTTGCCAAGGCCGGGGTGGTTGGTGGCGGCACCATGGGAAGCATCGCTCTGAATCGGGTGCCGAAGGCTGCTGCCATGGTGATCAACAAAGGCGTCGGCTTCCGTGTCGCCACCCGGCTCGGGAGTCGCACCATGGCTCGACTCGGTCGTGCCGTGCCGCTCGCCGGAGGAGTCATCGGAGCGGGTTTGGACACGTTCTTGATGAAGCGCATTGCCGACAGCGTGCGCGAGGAGTTCCCCGCAACGTAAGGCTGTCCACATCTCACGCTGTCCACAGAGGCTGCTGCAGGGTGTGAGACATCCGGGCAGGCTGCCCTGCGTGGAGACCCCTAGTGCACTGAGTCCGAGCACCCTGCATGGTTTGGCCGAGGCCATCGTGTCTGTGCCCTACCAACTCGGCTACTACCCCAAGGCATCTCTGATTGCCATCTGTATGCAGCGTGATCCCGGGCGCGCTGAGTCAAAGCCGACGCAGCGCGGGCAGGTCGCGCTGACGGCTCGGGTCGACCTCGGTCCGCCCGAGGAGCACTGGGAAGTGCTCGCGGCTATAGAGCCGGCGCTGGCTCGGGTCGACACAGGTCTGGTGGTCCTCATCGCTTTTGAGGAGGGGGCCGGCCACTCATCGGACGCCACCGTGCTGCTTACCAAGGCGGGCGCTTTGGCGGACTCCCACGGCGCGAGGGTCATGGCCGCAGCACGAGTGCGTGGCCGACGGTGGCGACACGTCACCTCTGCCGCTTCGCTCGAGGGGTGGCAAGACCTACCTGCCGATGAGGACGTTCAGGTGATTGCCGATTACGTCATGGCGGGCCGTGCTCCTGCGCCTGATCGCCGATCCGTTGATGACCTGCTCCGCCCGATCTGCGAAGAACTAGCGCGAGCGGTCGCGCGACGATACGCGGGGACCGCAGCGAGCGACCGAACGGCGCAGATAGGGGCCGAAGGGGTGTTGTGGCGCGCCGCCCGGATGGTGGCCACCGTGATCGGCGAGAATGGCAGAGCCGAGCCCCCCGACTGGGACGCCGAGGATTTGCTCTGCAGCATCGATGCCCTGGATGACCTGGGCTTCCGAGATGCTCTCCTGCACGCACTGAGCCCTTCATCGACGGCCGCTGACGACCTGGTCGACAAGGGGATGCAGCGCATCGTCTCAGCCGCCATGGCATCACCCGTCGAGGTCGATTCCGCAGCCTGCGTCCGGATGGCGCAGGCAGCTGCCTATGTGCCAGAAGATCGGTCGGCGCCGTGGCTCTCGCTCGTGGGGTATCTGTGCTGGCAGGCCGGGGAGGGTGCCCTGGCCAATGTCGTCATAACGGCCGCCCGAGCTGCCGATCCAGACTATTCGCTCGCGCGCCTCGTTGACATGGCCTTGTGTGCGGCGATTGCGCCACCTCGCCCGGTGTAGCCTCGGACTGCACTTGAACCGAGTATCGGAAAGGGATCAATGTCGATCGTCGTCGGATACGTGCCCACCCGTGAGGGGTGCGCGGCGCTGGACCGGGCAGGCCAGGAAGCGGCTCTGCGAGGCGTGAAGTTGGTTGTGGTCAAGTCGGCGCGGTCAGGCCGTGCCTTCGGTGCCGTGGAGTCCGAGCAGTTGGCCGACCAGTTGGCCAGCATCGCCCATTCGCTTGAGGGCGAGGGCATCGCGCACGAAGTCCGGGTGATCGAGGGGCGTGAAGAACCCAGCGAGGACCTCATTTCCGTCGCTGAGGAAACGAACGCCCTTTTCATCGTGATCGGGCTTCGCCGTCGCTCCAAGGTGGGCAAGCTCTTTCTCGGGTCGAACGCGCAGCGGATTCTGCTCGACGCCGCATGTCCGGTGTTGGCCGTGAAGGCCCCAGAACAAGCTTGGTAAGCGCCAAAGAGACAAATCCACCCGCGTGGCGTTTTATAATGGTGTCAGCCGCCGATTGGTCCGCTCGATCGATCGCACCACCTGACCACCCCACACCCTCTCGGACGAGTCGCATCCGTGCGCGTCTCACTGTGCCGAGCGTCGTCCCGTGCCATCGTCTTGGCGCAGAAAGTAGTCGGTGCACCTCGTGACACCCGCAACGGCCAAATCCACCTCATCACACTCGACCAAGGAACTGCCGCAGGAGTTTGCGGCTCCACAATTGCGAGAGTTGTTGGCGGAGGGTAAGGACCGTGGGTTTCTGATGTTGGCGCAGGTTCGTGACGCCCTGGAAACCGCAGGATTGCCAAAGAAGGGTCAGACGACGGTGTTACGCACGTTCAGCGACAACGCCATCGAAGTGCGGGAAGACGCCACATCGGCGATTCCCGCGACGAAGCGCGCCGCGAAGAAGGCAAGCGCGGCGACAAAGCTGTCGGCCGCGCAACCACGCGCCGGCGCCAAAGCCACCACCACGACCACCACGACCACCTCGGACGCCACGGTTACTGCGGCGAACCCCGGACGCAAGGAGCCCGCTGTGGATCAGACCACCGAGACGACCGCCAGCGAAGAGTCGACGACGCCATCGGCGCCTGCAGGCACGACAGCCAAGGCCGCAGCCACGAAGAAGGCACCGGCCAAGAAGGCCGCTCCGCGAACGCGGGCGGCGAAGAAGACCGTGGCGGCGAGGGCCACAAGTGCGACCAAGGCACCGGCTGAGACGGACGCTGGCTCTGGTGCCACGGGTGCCGGGACCACCCGAACCGCAGCGAAAGCGGCAGCAGGCAAGGCACCCGCCAAGACTCCTCGCAAGCGCGCCGCCAAGAAGACTGCTTCGAGCGCCGACACGAGCGACTCCGAGACCACGACGGAGGATGCCGATCACGAGGACGAGGACGAAGACACCGGGACCGGCGATGTCGTCGACGATGACAAGAGCGTTGGTGCGAAGACGCCCGCTCAATCCACGTCCACCCGCAAGCGTGAAGACGACAGCTTCGTCGTGTCCTCCGGCGACGATGACGATGCTCCGGCTCAGCAGGTCGTCACTGCAGGAGCGACCGCCGATCCGGTCAAGGACTATCTGAAGCAGATCGGCAAGGTCGCGCTACTCAACGCGGAGCAAGAAGTTGAGTTGGCCAAGCGCATCGAGGCAGGGTTGTTCGGTGAAGAGCGCCTCAACTCCGGGGACAAGCTCGACGCCAAGCTCAAGCGCGAGTTGTGGTGGATCGCCCAAGACGGAAAGAACGCCAAGAACCACCTCCTCGAGGCCAACCTTCGCCTCGTGGTGAGCTTGGCCAAGCGATATACCGGACGAGGGATGCTGTTCCTCGACCTCATCCAAGAGGGAAACCTCGGCTTGATTCGCGCCGTCGAGAAGTTCGACTACACCAAGGGCTACAAGTTCTCGACCTACGCCACGTGGTGGATTCGCCAGGCCATCACGCGAGCGATGGCCGACCAGGCTCGCACGATTCGTATCCCGGTCCACATGGTCGAAGTCATCAACAAGTTGGCCCGCGTGCAACGGCAGATGCTTCAGGACCTTGGCCGCGAGCCGACCCCTGAAGAGTTGGCGGCAGAGCTGGACATGACTCCAGAGAAGGTCGTCGAGGTCCAAAAGTATGGCCGCGAGCCGATCTCCCTGCATACGCCCCTGGGTGAAGATGGCGACAGTGAGTTCGGCGACCTCATCGAAGATTCCGAGGCCGTTGTGCCTGCCGACGCAGTCTCCTTCACCTTGCTACAGGAGCAATTGCACTCCGTGTTGGACACGCTTTCCGAGCGGGAAGCTGGCGTGGTGTCGATGCGCTTCGGCCTCTCCGACGGTCAGCCGAAGACGCTCGATGAGATTGGGAAGGTCTACGGCGTGACGCGCGAGCGCATCCGACAGATTGAGTCCAAGACCATGTCGAAGCTGCGTCACCCCTCGCGGTCCCAGGTGCTGCGCGATTACCTCGACTAGGCCCAACTGGCGGGGCCACAATGGTCTCTGCTCAGTCGTCGTCGCGGTGCTGCCGGCGCAGCGCTGACCTGGTCCACTCGGCAACACCGATGGTGCCGCTACGTGGAATTACTGCGGCTTTGGTCCGGGTGGCCCAGGTTGCGTGATCGCGCACCGACTCCACAACGGTGCTCACGTCGGCGCTGATCGTAGTGTTGTTGATGGTCAGCGTGTCGAGTGGGGCGTAGCGCGCATCCTGCAAAGTGCTGGTTACCCGGTCGAGAGCCGCTGCCCCCGAGGTGTCCAAGGTGGTCTGCTGCGCGTAGTGATCATGCATGGCAGCCGGGCTGCGTTCACCCGGCTCGGCCACGCCGAGGTCGGCGAGGGACCGGGTCATCAGCAACCACTGGCTTTCGATGAAGTCGTGCGGTGTGTGGGCGGCCCGAGACTCGCGCTGGCGATACCACCGACCGGCGATAGTGACAACTGCTAGGGCTAATGCGAGAAGCGCTAGCGCGAGCAGCACCCAACGCCACTCTTGCACCCAGTCGACGATGCTCTGCCAGATCGAGGTTTGCGACGTCGGCGCGTTGGCGCTCTCCGGCTCAGGCTCCGGCTGTTGGGTCGGCACCTCAGGTGCTTGAGACGGTTGTGCCGGCTCGTTCCCCGGTTGCGTGACCTCCGGTGGCAATCCGGTGCGCACCCCTGGGGTGGGCTCAAATCGGGTCCACCCCAAGCCATCGATATACAACTCGGGCCAGGTGTGGGCGTCCGAGGCGATGATCCGCCGTCCGCCATCGTCTTGAAGTTCACCAGGCAAGAACCCCACGGCCATTCGGGCGGGGATGTCTTTGGCGCGAGCCATCATCACCATGGCGGTGGAGAACTGCACGCAGTATCCCTGCCGGGAGGCCAAGAACTGGGTGATCGGGTCTTCGGATATCCCGTCCTGGTTCGGTGCCAACTCCAATGAGTAGGTGTAGTCAGAGGTCCGGAAGTGCGCTTGCAGCAGCCGGCCTACTTCGAGCGGATCGGTTTCGTCACCAAGGATCTGCTGTGCCTGTTCATCGACAGCCTCCTGACTCGCTCCAGGGACCTCGAGCAGCGAGGAATCTTCGTCGGCGATGGCTGTTGCACCAGGACCGGCCGGCTCCAGTGCTCCATCGAGGGCAATTTCGAGGTAGGTCGCGGCATACCCGTCAATGCCGGCGTTCAGTAAAACCGCGCGCGTATCGGCGTCGAAGCCAAACGAGGACGCGTCGAGATCCAGGGCCATCGTAGTGGCCGGGATGGCCAGGTGCGGTGCTTGAAGTTGGTTCAGCGTCACGGAGATTTCTTCCGTGGAGCCGACCACATTCGGGGATAGCCCGGGTGGTGACGGCAGGTCCGAGCCCTGCACCGGAGCACCATCGCGTTCAGGTGCCTGCCATGTCTGGCCATCGAAGTCACTCGTGGCCGTAACCCGCAGTGGCTGCAAAAGTCGGGCCGTCGAGGTGTATTCCAGGACAGGGGCCTGCGACTGGTTCTGCAGATCTGCGGCCGGGTCCATGGTTTCGGTGAAGCTCACCTGGCCGCCGCCCGATCCGAGGTTGTTCGCCTCAGGGTTGCGGCCGAGCCCGTCGCCGAAAAACGTCGGCGGCAGGTGTGGGAGCACAGCGGCAAGCGCAAGGCCAGCGGTGAGCGCCAAGACACCCAATGCGCGGGCCAGGTTGCGATAGCCGCTGCCGAAGCGCGGTGTCGGGCCGAATTCCTGTCGATCAGCCGAGGGCCAGCGCGCCAGGAGCCGATCTGATTGTTGGGCAATCATCGTCAGCCATAGCGCGGTGGTCGCCAAGAAGAACCACGGGCGCATGGCCTCGCCGTTGTTGGAGACCGAAACCAAGAAGGCCGCCGCTAGGGGGATGCCGGCAATGGCCGGAGCCGCGTTCGTCACGCCGATGGCATCCACGGCGATGGCGGTGAGGACTAGTACCGAGACCACCAAAAAGGCAACTCCCACAGTGGTGGGTGCTGGGGCAGCGAATTCGCGCAGGACAGCGCCTGCCTCCGCCAACAAATTCCCAGCCAACGTGGCGCTGCTCGGGGTCGGCAGGCCGAACCACAAGGTGGACCCCAAGTACATCCACGACAGGGCGATTGTGCCGACCAGCAGTTGTGCCACGGCGACCAGGGATGGCATCACGTTGAGGCTGCGCAGAGTGGCACCAACCACGCTGATTCCCGCCACCGCCACGATGCCGTTGGTGACCCACGACTGCTCGACAAGCAGCGTCGTCAGCGGCCAGCCGACGGACAGGGACGCCAAGGCTGCCACGAATGCTTCGGGCCACATGCCGCGTTGCAGGTTCATCGCAGCCCCCGCAGTGCTGGGGCGGCCAGCAAGTGAATCCACGCACTGTTGATCCCGACCTCGGGGGTGCAGGCCATTGTGGCCCAACCGGCCTCGTTCAGCACCTGCGCTGGCCCCGATGTTGGAGCGGCCGCGACCGGCGCAGCGGTCGAGTCGCTGTCGATATCGAGCGTGCGGCCACCGGCCCGCCCTTCGAACGAAGACCGGTCCATCACAAAGGCAATCGCGGTTGAGCCGTGCTCACGAATCGCCGCGAGGTGACGCATCTCTTCAGCATCGTGCCCGACGAGTGCGGCCACAGCCAGAACGCCGCCGGAGGTGAACGTGTGGGCGGGCCCAGCCACTCCTTCGAGGCTCAGATCATCGTCGCGTTGAGCTCGAGCCAAGGTGTCCAGGAGCGTGTCGAGTTCCATGGGTTGGCTCGCTGTGCCCTCACTCACGGTCTGAGTGCTCAGCAGGTGCACCACGTAACCCTGGAGCAACAGAGCTCGGGCAACCGAGGCCAAGGCTGAGATGGCGTACTCGAAAGATTCGCTAGGTAATGGTGCCCGGCCGTGCGCGCTGCTGCGCGAGTCCAGGATCAACACGGCGCGCCGCCGTGCGGGGCGATCCTCTTGGCGAACCATCAATTCGCCTCTGTGTGCAGTGGCGGGCCAGTGCACCCGGCGCAACTCGTCGCCGTCTCGATAGTTCCGAATGCTGACGTCGTCCTCACCGTGCAGCGCCACCATCTGCGGTCGCTCACCTTCGCTGCCCCGTCCCTGAGCGGCGGAGCCTCGACCGGTGAGATCGACGACGCGGGGGAGCACCACCACTTCGGTGGTGCTCGACAGGCGAACCACGACGTAGGTCAAGCCGAACGGGTCGCGTTGGCGAAGGCTCAACGGTCCGAGCCGATAGGCACCGCGGGTCGAGCTGCGCACGTTATACCTCAATGTTCGGTGCTGGCCGCGCTCAAGCGGATGCAGCACGAAACGAGGCTGGTCTCCCAGGTGCACGTCGAGTTGCTCCTGCGCGAGGTACAGCGGAGTGCGCCGGGTGCCAACGTTGCGAAATGATGCCTCGACAATGCCGGGCTGATCGGGTTGCAGACGGGTAGGCGCGACGGTACGAGACACGGCGAGTTGGGGGGCACCGCCGCGGGCGATAGCCAGGGCCAGGATCGGCAGAAGGGTCAGCACAATGCCCACCCGGGTGATGTCGGGATAGCCCAGCGCGATGCCCGCCAACACCGTGCACAGGCCGAGCACGAAGAAGGTCCCGCCTCGGGGGGTCAGGATTTGTAATGGAGTCATCGGCGCTGCAGAGCTACGCGGTCCTGACCGGTGTGCCCGCCAACACCTCGGCGACAATGTCCTGCGGGCTACGGCGGGCCAACTGGGCTTCTCCGGTGAGCAACACCCGGTGCGACAGAATCGCCGGGGCCAACGTCTGCACGTCCTCGGGGAGGACGTGGTTGCGTCCTTCCAGCGCCGCATGGGCTCGGGCAGCCCGCAGCAATTGCAGAGCAGCTCGCGGCGAGGCTCCCAGACGTAGGTGTTGATGCGTCCGAGTAGCCGAGACCACATCCACGACGTAGCGCCGCAGTGCCGCTGAGGCGTGGACGCGCCGCACTTCGTTGATCGCCTGAGCCACGCTCTCGGCGTCGGTGACCGGCCGGATGCTCTCCAACGGATCGACTTCTCCGTGCGAGGCCAACATGTCCTGTTCTGCGGCTGCCGAGGGATACCCGAGCGAGATACGAGCCATGAACCGATCTCGCTGTGCCTCCGGCAACGGGTACGTGCCTTCCATCTCGATTGGATTCTGGGTGGCCATCACCATGAACGGAGCAGGCAGTGGGTGGCTCTGGCCATCCACAGTGACCTGTCGCTCCTCCATGCATTCCAGAAGTGCCGACTGGGTCTTGGGGGAGGCCCGGTTGATCTCATCGCCCACAACCACGTTGGCAAAGATGGCTCCTGCTCGGAACTCGAAAGATCGGGTGTCCTGGTTGAACACGCTGACTCCGGTGATGTCGCTGGGCAGCAGGTCGGGGGTGAATTGAACCCTGCTCACGTCACAGTCGATGGCGCGAGCCAGCGATTTGGCCAGCATCGTCTTGCCCACTCCTGGCACGTCTTCGAGCAGCAGATGGCCCTGCGCCAGGAGGACGATCACGGCTGTGCGGATGGCGGACTCTTTGCCTTCGATCACGGTGGCTACCGATCGCTGGACCTGTGTTGCCACCGATTGAACGGTATGCAGGTCAACGTCGGAGCGCTCACGCGGCACGGTCACGTTCGAACTCATCGTTCGATCCTGCCTCATCTGGCTGAGAGATGCTGACGGCGGGTCGGGCTTGTCTCGCGATATCTCCCCCACCTCGTAACTATCGCTTTGACCTGCATACTTAGCGTGAGTTTCCTGACAATCTCGCTGAATTCATGGTTGTAGTGGGGGAGAGTGGGGTACTGTGGGGAAGAACGATCATCGCCCTCACGCCGACGAAAGGGGGAGTGCAGATGTTCCTTGGCACGCATACCCCCCGACTCGACGACAAAGGCCGGATCTTCCTCCCCGCAAAGTTTCGGGACAGGCTGTCCACCGGTTTAGTCATGACCCGGGGGCAGGAGCGGTGCCTCTACGTCTTCGCCATGAGCGAATTCGAGCGGGTCGCCACCTCGATGCAGGCCACGCCGACCACCAACCGAGCAGTGCGGGACTACCAGCGCGTCTTCCTCTCTGGGGCTTCAGATGAGATCCCCGACAAACAAGGACGGGTCACCATTCCGGCCACGCTGCGCGAGTATGCGGGCCTGAGCCACGACTGCACCGTGATCGGTGCTGGGTCCCGACTGGAGATTTGGGACTCCGCTGCCTGGACTGCCTACCTCCAAGAAACGGAGCAGGCCTTTGCCGACCAGTCCCAGGAGGTGGTCCCAGGAGTCCTATAGCTCAGCACCCCATCACCGGGCCCCGCCCGGCACGCCCAACGCAGAGTTCCTGCTCACCGGCCTCTCTCCGATTGCTCCTCGTCCCGTTGTCACTTCCCCGACACCGGGCCGAGATGGCGGCGGCGAGAGACCAATGGTCAGGACCAACTGCCCATC
>JBGTGC010000066.1:0-9770 GCA_041746935.1 Dermatophilaceae bacterium | reverse complement strand
GGTCGGTGGAAATGATCGCCCTTCGCGCCCTGGGAGACCCCGACGCTTTCCCCTCCACCGATCTGGGGGTACGGCGCACGGCGGAGGGTTTGGGGTTGCCTGCTGGCCAAGCCGGCTTGCTGCGTCACAGTGCGAGATGGCGACCCTGGCGCGGATACGTCACCCAAACCCTGTGGGCGGCCAGCGACCACGCCGCCGCCCGAATGCCCCCACCGATCGAGAGGACGACGCCATGAAACACGCAGCCATGATCCCGCAGACCAGGGTCTACCACCGGATGGACAGCCCGCTATCGACGCTCAGCCTGGTGGCGCAAGACGGGGCGCTGATCGGGGTCTACTTCGAGGAGCACCGGCACGCGCCACCCCGGAGTGAGTTTGGTGCCGAGGTGGCAGAGGGTGACCTCGGTCAGCATCCGGCTCTGGCCTGCACCCGGAAGCAACTACGCGAGTACTTCGCAGGCGAGCGCACCGACTTCGACCTGCCGCTGGCCCCCACGGGCACCGACTTCCAGCATCGGGTATGGGGTGCCCTGCGGGACATCCCGTTTGGCGAGACGGCTAGTTATGGCCAGATCGCAGCGGCCATCGCTGCCCCCATGGCGGCCCGAGCGGTCGGCCTAGCCAATGGTCGCAACCCGATATCGATCGTGGTGCCGTGTCATCGGGTAATCGGCAGCAACGGCGCGCTCACCGGATACGGCGGCGGGTCTGCTCACAAGCAGGCGCTGCTTGATCTGGAGGCCACAGCCAGCGGCGTGTCTTTATGGTGAGGCTTTATGGTGAGTCTGGCTTCGATACCCTAAGCGCGTGAGTCAGCCCGCAGCACCCCTGGACGTCGACCTTCCCGAGCAAATCCGCATCCGGCAAGGCAAGCGCGCTCAATTCCTGGCCGAAGGCCTCGAGCCCTACCCCGCACATGTTCCCGTCACTGACTCGATCGAAGCGGTGCGTGAGTCTTGGGGGCATCTGGAGGCCGAGCAGGAGAGCGGTGCCGAGGTCGGGGTGGCCGGGCGCGTGGTGTTCATCCGCAACACGGGCAAGTTGTGCTTCGCTACGGTTCAATCCGGAGCCGGGACCCGGCTCCAGGTGATGCTGAGCCTGGCGGTCGTGGGCGAGGAGTTGCTCGGGCGGTGGAAGGCGCTGGTGGACCTGGGGGACCACGTATTCGTCTGTGGACAGGTGATCAGCAGCCGACGGGGTGAGTTGTCCGTCATGGCGCAGCAGTGGTTGATGGCAAGCAAAGCACTACGGCCGCTGCCGGTGTTGCACAAAGAACTATCAGAAGAGCAGCGGGTGCGGCGCCGGTATGTCGACCTCATCGTTCGGGACGAGGCTCGGGAGATGGTCCGAAAGCGCGCTGCGGTGATGCGCGTTATCCGCGAGACCCTTCATCAAGACCAGTATCTGGAAGTGGAAACCCCTACCCTGCAGACTATTCACGGTGGTGCGAACGCGCGCCCGTTCAAGACACACTTGAATGCTTTCGATCTGCCGATGACTCTGCGCATCGCGTTGGAGCTGTATTTGAAGCGAGCCGTGGTCGGTGGGGTGGACCGGGTCTACGAAATTGGTCGAATCTTCCGCAATGAGGGAATCGATTCCTCGCATAGCCCAGAATTCACCATGCTTGAGGCCTATGCGGCATACGGTGACCAGCGCACCATGGCTGACTTGGTCCGCAACATCATCCTCGCTGCCGCCGACGCCGTCGGGAGTCGCCAATGTGTAGGTGGCACAGAGGTCCTAGACCTGGACGGGCCATGGACGTGGCTGTCGTTCTACGAGGGGCTCTCGGGGGCCGTGGGACAACAGATCACCGTCGAGACCGACGACGCCGCGATGCACACCCTCGCCGATGAGCATGGGATCAGCGTCGATCCAAGCTTTTCGGGGCCTAAGGTCGCGATGGAGATTTTTGAAGCCCTTGTTGAGCCGACGCTAATGCAGCCGACGTTCGTCTGTGACTATCCTCCGATTGCGCAACCGCTGGCTCGGCCACATCGCTCGAAGCCAGGATTAATCGAAGCATGGGATCTCATTATCGGTGGGACAGAACGAGCCACGGCATTTACCGAGTTGATCGATCCAGAAATTCAGCGGGCCAGGCTCATGGAGCAGTCGATGCAAGTGGCTGGCGGCGATCTTGAGGCGATGCAGGTCGATGAAGACTTCTTGCAGGCTCTTGAGCACGCGGCCCCGCCCATGGGGGGGCTCGGTTTGGGGATCGACCGGCTGATGATGCTGCTGACCGGCGCGGGGATCCGGGAGACCATCCTCTTCCCCTTCGTGAAACCGGTGGCCTGAGGTGGGCTTTCTCGACTCGTCATGGGGGATCGTGGCCGCCCTGCTTCCCTCGATCGGCTTGCTCTATCTTTTTTGGGTCATCATGAAGCACATCCTGGAGGGGGACCGCCGAGAACGTGCGGCCCAACGGCTTTGGGAGGCGCAACAGGATGCCGCCACAGCGGTCCAAGCCACCGCAGAAGACGACTCAGGAGAAAAAAACGGCGAATAGTTCCGCTAAACTTGTCGTTCTGTTCATTTCGGGGTTAATATCCCTATGTGGCTCGGTCCGTGTCCGTGTCACTTACCCCGACAAAGTAAGAGGTTAAATTCCATGGCTCAACGAGTGCAAGTGATTCTCGAGGACGACCTTGACGGAAGCGAAGCGTCCGAAACTGTCGAGTTCTCGCTTGACGGTGTCAGTTACGAGATCGACCTGAGCGATAGCAATGCTTCGGCACTGCGCAACGACTTGGCCCGCTGGGTCGGTCACTCGCGTCGCTCCGGTGGCCGTCGTCAGACCCGGCGCCGCAACGGTGGCGCAAGCAGCGGGGCCTCCCGCGAGGAGCTGGCGAGGATCCGCGAATGGGGTCGCGCCAACGGCTACTCCGTGAGCGACCGCGGCCGCGTTTCCCAAGATGTTCAGGATGCCTATGCTGCTGCGCACTGATGTGCTGAAGTAGTTCCGCATTCTTGCCCAGTCCCTGTCGATGCCGGTCCGGTAACGACAGGGACTGTTGCATGCCCGCAACTATTGGGTGTCTATGTAGGGGCCGATAGCGTCAATAGAGACCTGTGTCAAAGTCGAATGCCGTTGCGCCGCTTCTTCAATCTCCTCCCAACGCCGCGGAGTTGCCACGGTGGGGCGTTCGCGCCCGCGCAATGACCACGGGCAGATGGTGGTCTTCGCGGCCGAGTTCTGCGACCAATCCAAGAACACCTTTCCTGCGCGTAGCGATTTCGTCATGCGCCATAGGACAAGTTGTGGGTGGGCCGAGGCCAGATGTTGAGCGAGCGCCTTGGCGACCGCGCTGACTTCGCCGGCGTCGCGCTGACCTTCCAACTCGGCATACAACTGCATGCCCTTGCTCCCGCTGGTCACCGGGGTCAGCTCCAGACCGGTGCCGTCCATATGCTCACGAACCAACATCGCCACGTCGGCGCACTCGGCCAGTCCCGCGCCCGGGCCGGGGTCGAGATCGATGACCAGGCGGTCAGGAGGGAGGGGAAGCCGGTCCTCCCCGATGCGCCATTGCGGCACGTGGAACTCCAACGAGCCGAGATTGACCATGTAAATCAAGTGCGCCAAGTCCTCGACCAGCGGATAGGTGACGCTAGCGTGCTCCGAGCGGGATCCCCAACCGTGTCCGTGGACCCGCACCGAGGGCAGCCAGTCGGGGGCCCCACTGGGCAGATTCTTCTCGAAGAAATGAGTGCCGCCGACCCCGTGCGGCCAGCGGATGCGGGTAACTGGCCGTCGGTCCAGATACGGCAAGATGCGGTCAGCCACCGAGATGTAGTGCTGTAAGACCTGGAGTTTTGTGGTTCCGGTGGCCGGAAACATTACCTTGTCCAGGCTGCTGACGGCGACCTCCTGCCCGCCGATCACGAGCCTGGAGGGGTCATTGACGCCCACGGTGAACCCCCGATTCGGTGGGCAGGTGTACAGGGTCCAGGTCGGGTCGTAGCCGTTGGTATGCCGGCTGGCGCAGTCGTGATCCCGGCGAGACCCCGAGAGAGGCCACGTCGATCACCAGCCGCGGGGTAACCCACGCGGTGCCCCGGCGGTCAAGCTCGGCCACCTCACTGGTGAACGGGCAGTCCTGCTGGGTCAACGACGCCAACGCGGTGAGCAACTCGCTCCCGGCCTGGCCGGCCAAGCCGCTGCCCACCCGTCCTCGGAACCGCAGCCCCCCGCCGCCGGCGTCCGGGGAGCCGATCAGCACCGCTCCCAGACGGGTCGATCCGACCTCGCGCCGCCACCCCCCCACCACATAGGACTGAGTTGCCCGGTGGGGGAACTTGAGCCAGTCGGGGGAACGCGCCCCAGGCCGGTAGAGCGAGTCCACCTTCTTGGAGATCACCCCCTCCAGGCCGGCCTGCGCCGTGGCCTCCAACAAGGACGCGCCATCGGCATACGTCTGGGACAGGAGGCGGCTGGGGCCATTGGTCCAGATCGATTCCAGTGCACTGCGGCGGTGGCGCAGCGCAAGGCTTGTGAGGTTGAGACCGTCTAGCCTCAGCACGTCGAAGATCACAAAAGTCGCGGGCCGCTCCTTTGATATGCGTCGGGCAGCCGATCGGCCGGGCTCGCCTGCGGCAATGTGGACGCGATCAACGACGTGGGCAAAAGACGGTGAGCCGTCCTGCCAGGAGATCGCTTCGCCGTCGAAGAGCGCGTCGTCGGCGATATCGGACAAACTCGCGAACTCAGGGAATCCGATGCTCACGTCTCGACCGGAGCGGCTGCTCAGGCCCACCACACCGCCTCGGACATCGGCCAGCAGACGCACCCCATCCCACTTCACCTCGTGGTGCCAGGCCGGGCCGTCCGGGGGCGATGGCGGGGTGCCACCGTAGCCACCGCGATGCCCAGGACTGGCGAGCATGGGTTTCATAGGTCCATATTGGTGCAGTGCGAGCAATCTGGAAGGGAGCCGTGTCCTTCGGCCTGGTCAACGTGCCGGTCCGGCTGTATTCGGCGACGGAGAACCACGACCTGAGTTTTCACCAGGTCAGGGCTAGCGACGGGTCCCGGGTGCGATACAAGAGGGTGGCCCAAGCCGACGGCGAGGAAGTGGCCTACCGCGACATCGCCAAGGGATATGAAGCCGACGACGGCACCACGGTGATGCTGACCGATGCCGATCTGGCGACGTTGCCGAACCGCAGCAGCAAGGAGATCGCGGTCGAGAGTTTCGTGCCGAGCGCGCAAATCGACCCGATTCTGTATGACAAGGCCTATTACATCGAGCCGGATGAGATGGGGGCCAAGGCTTATGGCTTGTTGCGCGAGGCGTTGCGGGACACCGAGCGCGTGGCCGTGGTGACCGTCAGTGTCCGCACGCGGATGACGATGGCGGTCTTGCGAGTGCTGGAGGACGTGATCGTCTTGCAGACCCTGTTGTGGCCGGATGAAGTGCGCGACGCCGGTGCCTTGAATCACCTCGACCAGGTCAGTGAGCCCAAAGAGTCTGAGGTCAAGATGGCTCACTTGCTGGTCGACTCGATGGCCGGTGACTTCACACCGCAGGACCATGTCGATGACTACAAGGATGCCGTTGAGGCTCTGGTGCAAGCCAAGATTGAGGGTGGCGAAACCACGGCTCCACCCAGCGACGACGACGACCAAGACTCCGGTGAAGTGGTCGATTTGCTGGCTGCCCTCCAGCGCAGTGTCGATCGCGCCAAGAAGAATCAGGGCTCTTCTGCGGATAAGTCCGCCGAGGATTCGGCCCAAGGCAAGGCTGGGTGAGCCCAGCGGCCGATCACGGTGCGAAGCTGCTGATCTCGGTGCGGGCCTTGGAACAATCTGAGATCCCGCCTGATGCGGCCATCGATGTGGCGTGGCTGACGTTCGAGCAAGATCGCGGCTGCGACCCCACGGCGCAGTGGCGCGACCTCGCGCACGCCTCCCTACGCAGGGGGTATGCCGAGGCACCCGCCGCCGTGGCGGCAACGTTCGTTGCGCAGTGGGTCATGCAGGGCCTGGCCTGTGCGACGATTTTCGCCGATCGTGCCCAGCACGATACGAGGCAAGAGGCCGGCCCATGGCTCGTGCTCGACGCGCATGCGGGATATCCCCGTGAAGTCCTCATGCGGGATGTCCCGCGAACGAGTGGGGAGTCCGGCCACGACGATCGCCTCGACCCGCAGGTGGCCTATCGACGCGATGCGGAGGCCTTCATCTCGAACTACCGGCCCGGCATACCGATGAGTTCGTGGCAACGATCCGGGCTGATCCGCGACGTCTGGCTCGCGGCCAACCGTTCCACCGGCGCGGAGGCCGTCATCAAGCGTCAATCGTGTTGCCTGATCTATGCCTTGCCGGGTCTGCGGTGCTGCGCAGGGTGCCCTCGGGTCACCTCGCACTCATCGGTGACTTCTGCCGTGGGCGAACAAGGGCAGCCGGATGCCCGGAGTGTGGAACAGTCCTAGCCTGCCCCACGTTGAGCCCAGCAACGACACGTACCTCTCGACCATCAGGAGACACCATGTTCGAACGGTTCACCGACCGAGCCCGCCGCGTCGTTGTGCTTGCGCAAGAAGAAGCGCGCATGCTCAACCACAACTACATCGGAACTGAGCACATTCTGCTTGGTCTCATCCACGAAGGCGAGGGTGTGGCCGCCAAGGCCCTGGAGTCCCTGGGCATCTCGCTCGACGCGGTCCGGGAGCAGGTCCAGGAGATCATCGGTCAGGGGCAGCAGTCCCCGACCGGGCACATCCCCTTCACGCCCCGGGCCAAGAAGGTGCTGGAGTTGTCGCTGCGCGAGGGCTTGCAGTTGGGGCACAACTACATCGGCACCGAGCACATCCTGCTCGGCCTCATCCGTGAGGGCGAGGGCGTTGCCGCACAGGTGCTGGTCAAGTTGGGTGCCGACCTGAACCGGGTCCGCCAGCAGGTTATTCAGCTGCTGTCGGGCTACCAGGGCAAGGAGACCGCTGCTGCTGGCGTCGGCTCCGGGGGACAAGAGGGCCAGCAGACCGGGTCCTTGGTGCTTGACCAGTTCGGTCGTAACCTGACCCAGGCCGCCCGTGAGGGCAAGTTGGACCCGGTGATCGGGCGGCACAAAGAGATCGAGCGCGTCATGCAGGTTCTGTCCCGCCGGACCAAGAACAACCCGGTCCTGATCGGTGAGCCAGGCGTCGGCAAGACCGCCGTGGTCGAGGGTCTGGCCAGTGACATCATCCGCGGCGAAGTGCCCGAGACGCTGAAGGACAAGCAGCTCTACACACTCGACCTCGGCGCGCTGGTGGCCGGTAGCCGCTACCGCGGTGACTTCGAGGAGCGCCTGAAGAAGGTCCTGAAGGAGATCCGCACCCGCGGCGACATCATTCTGTTCATCGACGAGATCCACACCTTGGTCGGTGCCGGTGCCGCCGAGGGCGCGATCGATGCCGCCAGCATCCTGAAACCGATGCTGGCCCGCGGCGAGTTGCAGACCATCGGGGCCACCACCCTGGATGAATACCGCAAGCACATCGAGAAGGACGCGGCGCTGGAGCGCCGGTTCCAGCCGATCCAGGTCGCTGAGCCGACGCTGGCTCACGCCATCGAGATCCTCAAGGGGCTGCGCGACCGTTACGAGGCGCACCACCGCGTTTCGATCACGGACGGCGCGCTCGTGGCCGCCGCCAACATGGCCGACCGCTACATCAATGACCGGTTCCTCCCCGACAAGGCGATCGACCTGATCGATGAGGCTGGCGCACGATTGCGCATCCGCCGGATGACCGCACCGCCGGACCTGCGCGACTTCGACGAGAAGATCACGCACGCCAAGCGCGAGAAGGAATCGGCCATCGACGGCCAGGACTTCGAGTTGGCGGCGCGGCTTCGCGACGAGGAGCACAAACTCACGCAAGCCCGCGCGGCTCGGGAGAAGGAGTGGAAGGCCGGCGACATGGACGTCGTGGCCGAGGTCGACGAAGAGTTGATTGCCGAGGTGCTCGCCGCCTCAACCGGCATCCCCGTGATGCGGCTGACCGAGGAAGAGTCCTCGCGCCTGCTGCACATGGAGGACGAACTGCATAAGCGGATCGTTGGCATGGAAGACGCGATCAAGGCCATTTCACAGGCCATTCGACGCACCCGCGCCGGCCTGAAGGACCCCAAGCGCCCGGGTGGATCGTTCATCTTCGCCGGACCCACCGGCGTCGGCAAGACCGAGTTGGCCAAAGCGCTCGCGGAGTTCCTGTTCGGCGATGAGGACTCCCTGATCACCTTGGACATGTCCGAGTACTCCGAGAAGCACACCGTCTCGCGGATGTTCGGTTCGCCTCCCGGATACGTCGGCTACGAAGAGGGCGGACAGCTCACCGAAAAGGTGCGTCGCAAGCCGTTCTCGGTGGTCTTGTTCGATGAGATAGAGAAGGCGCACCCGGACATCTTCAACTCGCTGTTGCAGATTCTGGAAGACGGCCGGCTGACGGACTCCCAGGGACGAGCCGTGGACTTCAAGAACACCGTCATCATCATGACCACCAACCTTGGCACCCGCGACATCGCCAAGGGCGTCTCGCTTGGCTTCTCCGCCGGCAACGACACCCGCAACGACTACGAGCGGATGAAGAACAAGGTCACGGATGAGTTGAAGCAACACTTCCGTCCCGAGTTCCTGAACCGGGTGGACGACACGATCGTCTTCCCGCAGCTCACCCAGGACGAGATCGTGCAGATCGTCGACATGATGGTCTTCAAGTTGGACGAGCGACTCAAAGACAAGGACATGGGCATCGAGCTCACTCCCGCGGCCAAGGCGCTCCTGGCCAAGAAGGGCTACGACCCCGTGTTGGGCGCTCGGCCATTGCGCCGCGCCATCCAGCGCGAGATCGAAGACGCCCTGTCCGAAAAGATCTTGTTCACCGAGTTGGAGGCCGGCCAGATCGTGTTGGTGGACACCGAGGGCGAGGGCAAGAGCGAAGCGTTCACCTTCGTCGGCACGCCCAAGTCCGACATGCCCGACACGGTCCCGGTCGAAGAGGCCACTTCGGCCGACTGAGACCCGCCCGATCAGGCCCGGTCGATACCCCTAGGCCTGATCGAATCCGTACCAGATCGCGCGCTCGAGTCCTGCACTCGGGCGCGCGATCTGCGTGGCATCGGCGCCCTCCGCGCGGTCGGTGCCGTGCGTGCTGGCGATCAGACCCTCATTCACGAGGGCCGCAAGGCATCGTGCGCGTTGAGGGTCGTCCTGGGGCCAGACCTCGACGAAGTCTGCTTCCCTGAGCCATCCATCATGCTCGCGTAGCCGCTGGAGCAGCGCACCGCGGCACTGTCGGTCGGTCCCGTTCCAGGCTTGCCCACGGCGGGCAGGACCGGTGTATGCCGGCGATCCGGCCAGCAGCCAGGTGCACCGATCGCTGATCGGGCAGATCTGGCACTGCGGCGTCCTGGCGGTGCAGATCAGTGCGCCTAACTCCATCACCGCCACATTCCAACGCGCGCTAGCCTGATCGTTGGCCGGTAGTGCCTGGTGAGCCACGTCGGTCTCGGTTTTGGTCAGCGACGGTGCCGGCAAGGCAACGCCGGTGATCGCGCGGGCCAGCACCCGACGGACGTTGGTATCGACCACTGCGGCGCGGGCCCCGAAGGCGAAGGCGGCAACGGCGGCCGCGGTATAGGCCCCGACCCCAGGCAAGGACAGCAGCGCGCTTTCCTCGTGAGGGACTTCGCCGCCGTGTTGCTGCACGATCGACACCGCACAGGCGTGCAGCCGAACGGCTCGCCTGGGGTAGCCCAACCGTTCCCAGGCCCGGACC
>JBGTGC010000065.1:0-4543 GCA_041746935.1 Dermatophilaceae bacterium | reverse complement strand
TTCCAGGTGCGCTCTCGACCGGGTCTCCAGCGTCACCGACCGCCACAAACCACCCACCGGTCCGTACCACGACTGCTTGCCGTGCGGGAGTTCGCCGAAGCTCGGTTCATCGGCCGATCGCCCCAAGTCGTCATCGGGGAGCTGGACCCGGACCAGCAGTTCGTGCTGGCCCTCGAGCAGTTGGCCGAGAGGGACCTCGAAGGGCAGGTGGCCACCCGTGTGACGAGCGTGTTCGGTGCCGTCCAGCCACACTTGCGTATTGTGGTTGGACGCCTCGAACACCAATACGTGTGTCGGGTCTTTTGGACCTATCGGCGTCTTGATGGCCACGCTCCGTCGGTACCAGACTGCGCCGTATGCCGGCAGCGTGGCGTCGGAGGAAAGCTGCCACGGGCCCGGGACCTGGACTGGTTGCCAACAGTGCGCGTCCTGCGGCTCTGCAGATGCCACCGGTGTGGGGTCTGGGTCGGCGCAGATCTGCCATGTGCCATCAAGGCTGAGGGGGTGGCGTACCGGTGTGGCGGTCACTCGAGAACGCCGGCGGCGTCGAGCGCCTCGGTGGCCCGACGTTGCAGGCTACTGAGCGCGTCGCCCTGGTCGGCGCCCAGTAGCCACGTCGACTCGATCTCCTCCTTGATCACGTCCTCGATGGGCTGCCAGCTCGGGGTCTGCGGGATCAGGTGGGCCTGCTCGGCGGTCTGGGTCGCAAAGTTCTCCCGTTGTGGCGCCGACTCGAACGCCTGGCTGTTCAGAACGGACTTTCGTGAAGGCAGGTGGCCCGTCCCCACTGCCCATGCCTCGTCGTTGTCGTAGAGGAAGGCGATAAAGTCCAGGGCGTCGGCGTAACGGTCGGGCTCCTTCTGCACCGGCACCGCCCAGGTGTGCGAGTTGGCCCAGTTCGCTGGCTGGTCGTACAACGTCGGGAACGGGCTGGCCTGGTAGACGAAGTCGGCCTCGGCGGCATACTGGTTGACCACCCAGGTGCCGTTGTGCAGCACGGCGGCATCCCCGCCGAGGAACGATGTTTGGGCGGCGGTGTAGTCCTGGCTCGCGCTCGCATACCCCTGGTCGAACAATTCGTTCATCAGATCGAGTGCTTCTTTTGTCTGCGGGGTGTCTAGGGCGGCGGACCCATCGGCTTCGATGACCTCTCCACCCTGTTGGTAGACCAGCGTGAGGAAGAACATGACGGTCAGCGCGAATTGACTCGCGTCCGTAGCAAGGTACTGCTTGCCGGTGCGCTCTTCCATCTGCTGAGCCTGTGCCAGCAGCTCCTCCCTGCTGGTGGGCATGATCGGGTTGCCCTCACCGTCGACCAGCCCCGCCTCGCGGAACAGGTCGACGTTGACGTGCCACAAGTTGGTATGCAGGTCCCACGGAACAGCGAAGATCTGTCCGTCGTAGGTGACTCCCTCGCGAGCCGTCTCCGTCCAGTCGTTGGGGTCGATCCCGGCGTCAGCCAGCGCACCGTCCAGCGGTACGAGCAGGTCGCGGCGGGCATAGTCGGGCAGGTTGGCCGCGTGCATGATGGCCACGTCGGGCGGTGAGCCCCCGGCGTAGGTGGCGTTGAGGGTGTCGTAATAGGCGGCGAACTGGGCGCCGCCGAGTCGCTCGATATCCAGCCCGTTAGAACCCTCAGCGTTGAAGGCGTTGGTCAGGATCTGCACGACCTCGCACTCGTTGGCGGCGGTGCTGACGTCCGTGACCCCACTGGTCGTGTCCTCACAGTCGCCGAAGAAGCGGGCCAACTCCACCACACCCGGGCTCACCGAATCCTGCTCGATGGCCTTGGCCTCCTGGGCGAGGTCGACAGGCTCGCGAGTGGTGACCAGCCCGCACGAGGATAGGACGAGGGCAGCGACGGCGGTCGTCGCGGTGGCGACCAGACCTGGTCGGTGGTTCACTTGCCACCACTTCCCATTGCGATGCCGCGGATGAGGTATCGCTGGAAAATGAAGTAGAGGATCAGCAGCGGGATGGCCGCGATCGCTCCTCTGGCCATCAACGATCCCAGCTCATTGGCCTGGGCGAAGTTGCCCTGCAGCGATGCCAGGCCGGTGGTGATCGTGAACATCTCGGGGTCGGTTGCCGAGACCAACGGCCATAGGAAGTCATTCCAGGTCAGGATGAACGTGAAGATGCCCAGGGCGGTGAGCGCCGGCACCGACATCGGCAGCATGATCCGGGTGAAGATGCGCCACCGGCCAGCACCGTCCACCGACGCTGCCTCCTCCAACTCGCGGGGGATGGCCATGAAGAACTGGGTCATGATGAAGACTCCGAGTGGCGCGGCGATCCGGGGCAGGGCCAACGCCTGGTAGGTGTTGTGCTGGTCCACCTCGCCGAACATGAGAAAGAGGGGGATGAACATGGCCTCCTTGGGGACCATCAGCCCGGCCAGGATGAGCGGGAAGATCAGTTTCTTGCCGCTGAAGCGGATCCGGGCCAGGGCGTAGCCAGCCATCGCCGACAGGAACACCGTGACGATGGTGGTGACGCCGGTGACGATGGTCGAGTTGAGCAGCCAACGAGGGGTTAAGCCCACCGCCAACGCGTCCTGATAATTCTCCGTGGTGGGGTCGAGCGGGATCAAACTGGTGGTGTTGGCCTGCAGCGCCGTGTTGTCCGACAGCGACAGCGAGAACATCCACACCAGTGGGGCGATCCACATCGCGGCGACGAAGCCGAGCAAGCCGATGATCAGCAGCGCGCGAACCTTGACCGGTTGCCGACGCGGCGTGACCCCCTTGCGCGGTCCGCCAGCCTTGGCGCGGGATTGGGTTGCACTGCTCACGACTCGTCCTCCTCGGTGTTGAGCAAGCGGAACTGGATGACCGAGGCGATCAGCATCACCAGGAACAAGAAGACTGACAGCGCCGCGCCGTACCCCAGTCGGAACTCGCGGAAGCTCGACTCGTAGATGTGCTGGATCAGCACGCGCGTGGTTCCGCCCGGTCCACCGCGGGTCATGATGTAGACCTGCCCGAAGATCTGGAACGAGGCGATGACCTGCAGCACCGTGACCAGGGTGAGGGTGCGTCGCAGGCCGGGCACCGTGATGTTGACGAAGCGCTGCCACGGGTTGGCGCCGTCCAGGGTGGCCGCCTCGTAGAGCGAGGGGTCGATGTCCTGCAGGCCGGCGATGAACAGGACCAGGTTGAACCCCATCGTCCACCACAGGGTGGTCACGACGATCGCGACCATGGCGAATCCGGGCTCGGTCAGCCAGGAGATGGGATCCATCCCGAACCAGCCGGTGACTGTGGCGATTAGGCCGAGGTCGGGGTTGAGCAGGAAGCCCCAGATCAGGGTCAGGACCGCTACCGAAAGCACGTAGGGAGCGAAGAAGACGATGCGCAGGAACCCGGCCATCCGGCCAGGACGGGCCAGGGGGATAGCCAAGGCCAGCGCCACCCCGACGATCAGGGGGGTAGAGAGCAGGACGAAGAGCATCGTGTTGGAGAAGGAGGACCAGAAGACCCCGTCGGTCCATGCCGCATCAGCGCCTGGGCGAAACCCGAGGAGCACCCAGGTGAGGACCAAGGCCGCAGCGGTCACCGCGGCGGTTGCTCGACCCATCGCACCGCGCCAAGCGGTTGCCAGGACCGCGATGAGGATCAGGAGCACGAGGACGCGCCAGCCGGTGTTGCCGGTCGCTGACCAACTGAGGCCACCGGTCGAGCCGAACATCTCCACGTAGTTGTCCAACCCGACGAACCGACGGACACGGGGGTCCAGCAGGTCCCATTCGTACACGGACATGAGCGCGGCCTGGACGACAGGGAAGAGCAGGAAAATCACGTAGATCAGCAGGAATGGGGCCAGGAACAGGTAGGCCGCGATCGAGTCGCTGTGGCGATCACGCCAAGAGCGCTCGGGGCTATCGCCGTCCGAGTGGCCAGCGGAATCGTTCTGCGCCAGCGCCGACTCCGAGTCAGTGGCCATCTATTGCCTCCGTCTTTACAACGTTGTAAGAGTGCCCCGAGGTTAGGGTAGGCCCTCGGTCCTGTCAAGAGTCCAGCGTCGAAGGAGGTGGCCATGGGTGCGAGCTTGCGAGACGTCGCGGTCCGGGCAGGCGTCAGCGTCAAGACGGTCTCCAACGTGGTCAACGGGCATCCCCATGTCTCCGAGCAGATGCGCGCTCGCGTGCAGCCGCTGCTCGACGAGATGGGTTACCAGCCCAACCTGCACGCCCGAGGCCTGCGCTCCGGTCGGTCGGGGATCATCGCCCTCGCGCTGCCCTCGATGGACGTGCCGTACTTCGCCGAACTCGCCGGTGCGGTCTTCCGCGCTGCGGACCGGCACGGCATAAAGGTGTTGATCGAGCAGACCGAGGGGGAGCGCGGGCGGGAGCGGGAGGCGCTGACTGGGCTGCGGACCGGCCTCATCGACGGTGTGCTGCTCAGCCCACTGTCCCTGCAAGCCGGCGACCTGGACGATCCGCCGCAGCACATCCCCGCCGTCCTGCTCGGCGAGCGGCTCTTCGGAGTGCGCGCCGACCATGTCGCCGTCGACAACGTCGCAGCGGTTCGCGAGGCGACCG
>JBGTGC010000064.1:0-2426 GCA_041746935.1 Dermatophilaceae bacterium | reverse complement strand
ACTACCAACACCAAGTCGATGCCCTCGCCGACCGTCACGGCCTCGCCGCCTGAAACCTGACCCTCGACAACAAACTTGACTCACAATTCCGGCTTCGCCGGTCCTAGCCCTCTAGTGACTGAGGAGGGCGAGGGCACCGACCCCGCCGGCAATCGCATCCCGCTCGTGGTGTGGGGATGGTCGCGCGAGTCGCTGGCTCTGGCCCACGGAGAAGGCCCGCGATCGACTCCGTATGTCGATTGATCGCCTGCGATCTGGGGGCGGGCGCCCCGATGAGTACTACCCGCGGATGGCGTTGCATGAGCAGGTGCTGGAGCAGCTCCACGATGACGACAGCACGCTCATCACCGAGATCAGCCGCAACCGCAAGAAGGAAACACCGGCTCTGCCAGTGACCCCCAGGGCGATCACGACAGCGAGGCCCTGCGCAACCTCGGCGAGTTCGCAGGCCGGCACTCGGCATACGGGACGCATGTGTATCGCACCTTCGGCGGGCTGCGCGTCATCCTCACGGGCTCCGGTGCCAAGCCGGACTCGGACGAGGCGGCTGAGCTGATGGCGGAGGGAGCCATCTGGCGCTTCCGCGGCGAAGCCGACGAGCGGTGGACTCAGCGATGGGTCGCCGCCTACGCCACCAAGAGTGAAGGGCGCGCAACGTGTCGCCGGGGTGGCTCCTTCGGTGCCCAGAGCTCCGCCATCGAGCAGCGCATCATCGACCTGCACGATCAGCGAAGCTTGGCCGATTCAGGTCTCCCGCTCGCTTAGCTGAAGGGACCGGCGGGGCCGACGGCCTGCACCGCGAGCATCCCCGGCTGAGCACACCCGGCCTCATCGAAGGCTGCGGACACTCGGGCCGCCACCACGTCGCGCTGACCGGGTCGGCACAGCACGACCGCCGAGCCACCGAAGCCGCCCCCGGTCATCCGCGCACCCAAGGCGCCGCCTTGCATCGCGCTGTCGACGACCAGATCCAACTCGGGCGTGGAGATGACGAAGTCGTCGCGCATCGAGGCGTGTGACGCAAGGAGGATGGGGCCGATCTCGCTCAAGGCACCTGCCCGTAGATGAGCCACCACCTCCTTGACGCGTGCCGTCTCGGTCACGACATGACACACCACGCCTCGCAACTCCTCACTGCTCAGCCTCGACAACACCTCCGCTAGGTCTTCCACCCCGATGCTGGCCAGCGTCGCCACACCCAGATCTGCCGCCGCGCGCTCGCACGCACCCCGCCGACCGCCGTATTGCCCGTCGGTCAGAGTGTGGTGGGTGCGGGTGTCGACCACCAAGAACTCAGCATCGTCGGGGATGGGGATGTCGTCAGCCTCCCAGGTCGCGCAGTCCACCAGCAAGGCATGCCCTGCCCGCGCGCGCAGCACTACGGCCTGATCCATCCCACCGGTGGGGGCACCAGCAAACTCGTTCTCGGCGCGCACGCACACGGCAGCCAACATCCTTGGTCGACTCTGATCCGGTGGGCCCTGGATGTCGGCGAGATCGGCTGCGGCCACGGCAACCGCGCAGGTCAACGCAGCGGAGGAGGACAAGCCAGCTCCCGACGGCACCCGTCCATCCACCATGACGTCCAGCCCCGACAACCGATGGCCGGCCTCGCCGAGGGCCCAGAGCACGCCCGCGGCATACCGGCACCACTGCGGCATAGCGTCGGGGGTCAGTTCGTCCAGCGATCCCTCCCAGGTCGCCGGGTCCTGCACCGACCGCAACCGGATCGCCCGGTCCTCGCGGGCGGCGACCGCCACCATCGTGTGATGACCGATCGCGATCGGCAACACCGGGCCGCCGTTATAATCCAGGTGCTCACCGACCAGGTTCACCCGGCCGGGGGCCACCCACACGCCGTCCGGATCGGTGCCGAACGCCGAGGCGAAAACCCCGCCGACGTATGCCGCATGCTCGGCCGGCTCGCTCGGTGCCAGCCACTGTGGGCTCACCGAAGCAGTCACGAGGTCGTCGCCCTCGCACCCATGACGCTCTGCAGCCGGTCCGCAATCAGCTCCGGGGTGGTGTCGCTGACCCAGGCCCCTTGGGCTGACTCCGAACCCGCCAGATATTTCAACTTGCCGGCGGCGCGCATCACCGAGATGACCTGTAGGTGCAACCGGGGCATGGCGCGAAGGTCAACCGAGCCATCGGACTCATCCACTTTGGGCGCGGCGAACCATCCGGCGATGTAGGGAAACTTGATCGGCGCGTCATCGTCACCGACGAAGAAGTGGTCCAACGCCCGCAGCAGCGCTGGATACATCTGAGCCAACTCAGCCCGCTCGGCATCGTTGGTCTGCGAGTGATCGAGCACGTGCCGGTGCGGCACCATGTGCACCTCGACGGGCCAGCGTGCGGCCGCGGGCACGAACGCCGTCCAGTGCTCCCCGCGCATCACGATCCGCCGGTCCGCCTCGCGCTCG
>JBGTGC010000063.1:0-25411 GCA_041746935.1 Dermatophilaceae bacterium | reverse complement strand
GATGCACTGATCCTGCGCGTGCCCGCCCCGGCCTCGACCCACTGAGGTCGGCACACCTCAGCGCATGCGCAAAACCCGCGAATACGACATACCCGAGCTGATCGAGCAGGCCCGCTCGGGCTCACCGCGCGCCGTGGCGAGGCTGATCTCGCTGGTCGAGAACGCCCATCCCGCGTTGCCTCAGGTCATGGCCTTGTTGGCTCCGCATACCGGCCACGCGTGGATCATCGGCCTCACCGGCAGCCCGGGAGTGGGCAAATCGACGACGACGACCATGCTCGTGCATGCCTTCCGCGCCAGGGGCAAGCGGGTCGGGGTGTTGGCCATCGACCCCTCGTCGCCCTTCTCAGGCGGAGCGCTGCTCGGGGACCGGATCCGGATGGTCGATCATGCGCTGGACCCCGAGGTCTACGTCCGATCCATGGCGAGCCGCGGTCACCTGGGCGGCCTGAGCTGGGCCACTCCGCAGGCGCTTCGAGTGCTCGACGGCGCTGGCTGCGATGTGGTCATCATCGAAACGGTCGGCGTGGGGCAGAGCGAGGTCGAGATCGCGGGGCTGGCCGACACCACTGTGGTGCTCTTGGCCCCAGGCATGGGCGATGGGGTGCAGGCGGCCAAGGCCGGGATCCTCGAGGTGGGCGACGTGTTCGTCGTCAACAAAGCCGATCGCGACGGCGTTGACAGCGCGGTGCGGGAAATCCGGCACATGATCTCCCTCGGCGACCGTAGCGAGCCCGGGCTCTGGCGACCGCCGGTGCTCAAGACCATTGCTGACCGCAGCGAGGGTTGCGACGAAGTCATGGAGGCCCTGATCAAGCACCGCGAGGCCGGACAGGCCAACGGTGCATTGCAGGCCCGGCGGGTTGCGCGAGCCGAACGTGAAGTTGAAGCCATTGTCCTGACAGGCCTGCGGCGTCAGATCGGGGACCTGCGCGCCGATGCCTCGCTGAGCGCCTTGGCCCAGCAGGTAGCCTCCGGCACGCTCGATCCGTATGCCGCCGCCGAGCGCGTGTTGGCCGAGCTCACCTAGCTGGCGCGACATCATCGCGCATCCAGTGGCAGGAAATTCACGGATTCTGCTGATCCGCAGTGACTTTGCTGCGAGTCGATTTCGTAGAGGGAGTGGGATGCAGCCCTAGGCTGTCGAGGATGGTGATCGAGCTTGCTGAGTACGAGGTGCGGCCACCGGTCGCGGCGGATGCGGACGCGCTCGGCCAGTTTCACTGCCGAGTCTGGCGGGATACCTATGCCGACGTGATGGACCCCCAGGCGTATGCCGCGTTGTCGCCGGAGCGGTTCACCGCGGGTTGGCAGCGCCGGCTCGAGGGGGTCACCGAAGACGGGCTGATGGCTGGCGGCGACACGGTTGCGATCGCGGAGCATCGGTGCGACGGAATCGTGGGCTTCATCAGCGTGGGGCCAGCACGAGACGAAGACCCACCGACACCACAGCAACTGTGGGCACTCAACATCGTTGCCGAGCATCAGGGCACGGGATTGGCCCAGCACCTGATGGGAGAGGTGCTCGGCCAGGGGCCGGCCTACCTCCATGTGGCTCAGGGGAACGAGCGAGCGATCGCGTTCTATCGCCGGCACGGATTCGTCCAGGACGGGACCGACATCACCGATGGCCACGATGGCATCACCGAGTTGAGGATGGTGCGGCATGGGTAGGTTCTTCGACGTCGAAGACGGCGGTCCGCTCCGCTTGGAGTTGCGCAGTGTCGACGGCCGAGACTTCACGGTGCTGCGCCAGATCGGCTACGACGACGACGCGCACAACGAGTCATTCACTGCTCCCGCTGACTTGCTGACCTTCGAAACCGATCTTGCCTCGGTGCCCAGCGTCTTCACCTGGCTCGTGCCACGCAGTGGGCTGTTCCTGCCAGCGGCTGTGCTGCACGACGCGCTGACCCGTCCCGGGGAATACATCGGTCCCGAGATCGACAGGATGGAGGCCGACCGTATCTTCCGCTCGTCGATGATCGGCTTGGGCACCGGCAAGGTGCGGGCCTACTTGATGTGGTCTGCGGTCACCGTGACGACCATGTGGCTGAGCCCGCAGGTGCGCAAGAAGGTGGCGCTGATCGCAACGATCGGTGTCGTCACGATCCTCGGGATCATCGCCACCCTCGACCTCTTCGACGTGTGGAACGTGCTGCCCTGGATGGGAGATCGCTCGACGATCGCCGAACTGGCCTTCGGGGGGATCTTCGCCGTCATCGTTCCCTCGGTGCTGGCTATCGCGTGGGGTGAGGCGTGGAAGGCGGGAGTGATCATCGGCGTGGCCCTGGCGTTGCTACTCCACGTCACGATTCTGTTGGCGCTGCTGTATGTCGCCTACCTAGGCTTGGAGCGGGTCGTCAGCGGTCCGGTCGCTAGCCGACGAGGCCAGCGAAGTTGAGCAAGAACAGCCCGGCAAAACCGGCGAGGTAGACGAGGCCGGCATAGGAGAGATAGCGCAACGAGGGGCTCAGCGTGCGCTGGCCCCGCACCAAGCTGAAGTTCAACCATGCGAACACCGGCGCGGTGATGAAGGCGCTGATCATGGCGAACGTCAACATCGTGGCCAAGGAAGCGCTCATCGCCAACACGATGACCAGGCCAGCCGCGGCAATGCCGCTGAGCCACAGGTTCAACGAGCGACCGGTGAACTCAGATTCGCCGCGCAGAAGCCGCAAGGATTCGGCGCACGCTCGCGCATAGCCGTCGATCACCGTGATGACGGTGCCGTACATGCACGCAAACGCAATCACGGACATCAACGGCACGGCCCATTGCCCGATGGCACTGCCGTACATCTGAAGCAGTTGGTCGACGTAGGCACCGCCCTCGCTGGCCACCTCGACACCCGACCCGTATTGCACCAAAGCGCCCAAGGCCAGGAAGAACAGCGCCAGCACCGCCGAGGTCGCATATCCGACGTTGAAGTCGAACATGACGTCCTTCGCAGCGCTGGGATGCAGCTTCTGCTTGGCCTGGATCCACAGGGAGTTCAACGCGCTTATCTCGATCGGGGCCGGCATCCATCCCATGATGGCCGCGAGGAACGGCAATGTGGCCCAGGTCCACGGTGAGGGGTCGACGAAGTCTGAGGCCCGTGCCGATCCGGCGCTGGCCGCCATGAAGGTGGCGCTGATCGTGGCGACGGTGAGCACCAGGATGATCAGTTTCGTCACGCGGTCGAGGGCGCGATAGTGACCCGCGATCAGGAGCAGCCAGGCCGAGGCCATCATGGCAGTGGCCAGCACCGGGATCCCGAGACCCCAAGTGTCCGGCAGCATGAAACTCAAGATAACCGCGCACAGGAGACCAACGCCGGCGGTGGAGATGACCGACGACACCGCAACCAGCGCGAAGAACACCCACAGATAACCGCGGCCCTTCTCGGCATACCCCTGGACGAGTGATTGCCCACTCTCCATCGTGTACTGCGGGCCGAAGCGGAAAAACGGATACTTGAGCAGGTTGGCGGCGATGATAACGGCGGCCAGTTGCCACCCGAAACGTGCTCCGGCCTGCGTGGAGCTGATCAGATGCGAGCCGCCGATTGCGGCAGAGGCCATCAAGATCCCCGGACCGAGGGCGGCAAGGCGGTTTGCCCACGGCCCCCCGGTGGAATCGGAGGTGGAGCTAGCGATGGTCGCTTCTGTGCTGGCCATGGCCAAAAACCTAGCACCGGCAGCGGCGTTATGGTGGGGCAATGTCCAACAGTGTTGTGGATCCCAGTTCGAGCACGCCCAGCCGAGCATCCTCCCCATCATCGGGGCGAGCTGTGTGGGAAGAGAAGTATGCCCGGGCACTCGATGAAGGTCGGGTGCGGGATGCCGACTTCACGACGCTATCGGGGACGGAGGTCGAGCCGGTCTACGGTCCCAGCGCCGCGGTTGAGGCCGTCGATGAGCGGATGGAGCGCATCGGTTGGCCGGGCCAGTTCCCGTATACCCGCGGTCTGCACGCCACCGGATATCGGGGACGACCATGGACCATCCGGCAGTTCGCCGGCTTCGGCAACGCCCAGCAGACCAACGAGCGCTACAAGATGATCCTGGCCCACGGCGGCGGCGGGCTCTCGGTGGCCTTCGACATGCCCACCCTGATGGGCCGCGACTCCGATGACCCGCAGTGTGTGGGGGAGGTCGGCCACTGCGGCGTGGCCATCGACTCCGCTGCCGACATGGACATGCTCTTCCGGGACATCACTTTGAGCGATGTCACTACGTCGATGACGATCAGCGGTCCCGCAGTGCCGGTCTTCTGTATGTACCTCGCGGCCGCAGAGCGCCAAGGTGTCGACGTCTCCACCCTCAACGGCACCCTGCAGACGGACATCTTCAAGGAGTACATCGCGCAAAAAGAGTGGCTCTTCCCACCCGAGCCGCATTTGCGCCTGATCGGCGACCTGATGGAATACACCTCGAGCACGATCCCGGCCTACAAGCCGGTGTCGGTCTCCGGCTATCACATCCGAGAGGCCGGAGCCACGGCCGCGCAAGAGTTGGCCTTCACCCTGGCCGACGGCTTCGGCTACCTCGAGTTAGGCCAATCGCGAGGTCTCGACATCAACGTCTTCGCCCCTGGGCTGTCGTTCTTCTTCGACTCCCACCTCGACTTCTTCGAAGAGATCGCGAAGTTCCGAGCCGCTCGCAGGATTTGGGCTCGGTGGACCCGCGACGTGTATGGGGCCACGAGCGAGAAGGCGATGTGGTTGCGGTTCCATACCCAGACGGCAGGGGTGTCGCTGACGGCTCAGCAGCCGATGAACAACGTCGTGCGCACCTCGGTGCAAGCACTCGCGGCCGTGCTCGGCGGCACGAACTCACTGCATACCAACGCCTTGGACGAAACGTTGGCCTTGCCCAGCGAGCAGTCCGCCGAAGTCGCCTTGCGGACGCAGCAGGTGCTGATGGAGGAGACGGGAGTCACCAACGTGGCCGACCCGCTGGGTGGCTCGTGGTACCTCGAGGCGTTGACCGATCAGATGGAAGCCGAAGCCGAGGCCATCTTCGCGACCATCCGCGACATGGGGGAGCGGGGGCGCGAGCCGGGACCGTCAGGGCAGATTGAGCACGCGATCGGGCCGATGACCTCCGGCATTTTGCGCGGCATCGAGGACGGGTGGTTCTCCGGTGAGATCGCCGAAGCGGCTTTCGGCTACCAGCGCAAACTCGAAACCGGCGAGAAGAAGATCGTCGGGGTCAACTGTCACACCGCCTCGGTGAGTCATGAGTTGGAGATCATGCGGGTGAGCCACGAGGTCGAGCGTGACCAGAATGAGGCCCTGGGAGCCCGGCGCACCTCTCGCGACGCAGTGGTCGTCGAAGAGGCGCTTGAGCGGTTGGCCAGCGCGGCCGAAGGCACCGACAATATGATCCCGTCGATGATGAATGCCGTGCGAGCCGAGGCCACACTTGGTGAGATATGCGACATTCTGCGTCAAAAATGGGGCATATACCGTGAACCGGCCCGTTTTTAGGACTCAGCGATTTCACCCCACCAAGCCGGATCGTTACCGTTTCGTGATGAAGTCCGCTCGCGTTGCAGCGCTGTCCTCAATGCTGTTCGTTTCCGCCTGTAGTGATAGTGATTCGCAGACCACCTCCGATGAGGGGGCTACGACTGCGTCGGCTGACTCCGATGACGCCACGGCTACATCGGACGGCGCGGCCAGCTCCGCCGGACCCGACGACGGCGCTGAGCAAACCGAGCAGGCTCAGAGTGTCGGCGTGATCAGCGTGGAGGAGGGTGAGGCGATCGCGACCAGGTTGCTTCCGTCCGCTGAGGCTGTCCTGGAGAAAGACGGCGAAGCGATCAAGGACGAGCTCGAGCAAAACTACCGAGGTCCCGCGCTCGAGGCCGCCATCGCAGCAGACCTCCTGGAACCAGTCACCGGCAATCCTGAGTTGCGTGACCTCATCGCCGACCCGATCGAGCCGAACGTGCTGGCCATCAGCCGCGATGACGCGCAGGAGCCCAACGTCATGTTGGTGCAGACCGTGCCCTCGACCGGTGCACCGATCCTGCACTTGATGACAGTGCATCCGGCACCGATGACTTCCGGATCACCTGGAGCGCACCGATGCTGCCGGGCACCGACATAGGCACCTTCGATCGCCGAAGCCTGGGCACTCCCGTGGTGCGCGATGACACCGATGCTGGTGACTTCGCGCAGGCTCAGGTCGCCGAGGTCGAACGCCAGGCTGACTTCACGGAGACCAACTCTCTGTGCGACACGAGGATTCGCACGTTGCTGCGTGAGATGGCTCGGCCATCGCGTTCGCGCTGCTGGACCGCGAGTCGACGTTCGACATCAAGAGTGGGATGGAGCTCACCCCGCCCGAGCCGTTTGTGGTGTTTGCCGACGACGAGTCGGTGACCGATAGCGCGACTTTGGATACTCACGTGTTCGTCGCGGTGATGATCCCCAAGGGGTCGGGCGCGTTAGAGATGATCGCCGCCCGCGAGCAGATCGTCGGAGCCTCGGGGTCCTAACACCCGGCGAATGTCGCGTCGTCCAACGATCAGGGACAATAGAGGCATGACACAGCAACCCTTGAGCGCCGCAGCCATGCGCGGTGCAGTCGATCTCTCTTCTTTGGGCAAGCGTGCCGCCCCGCCAACGGCGGCCTCGGGCACCCAGGGCATGATCACTGCCACCGACCAGACCTTCGAGTCGATCGTGAACGGCACGACCAGCGTGCCCGGTGTCATGGTCGTATGGAGCTCGCAACTGCCGGAGTCCTTGCAGCACGCAGAAGCACTGGTCGCTTTGTCGCGGACCTACGAGGGGCGCTTCCAGGTGATCGGCGTCGAGTTGGACGCCAATCCCGGCATCGTCCAGGCGTTGACGCCGATCCTGCAGCAGACCTTCGGCCAGATCGACGCGCTGCCCATCGTCATGGGTTTGTTGCGAGGTCAGCCCATGCCGTTCTACCTCGGCGTACAGGAGGTTTCTGCGCTTCGACCGCTGCTCGACAAGTTCTTCGAAGCGGCGGTTGCGCAGGGCGTCAGTGGTCGCGTTCACGCCCCCGCCGACGAAGCGGAGGAAGACGAGGCCGAGGCTGAAGCAGAGTTGTCGCCGATGCAACAAGAGGCGTACGACGCGATCGAGCGCGGCGACCTCCCAGCGGCGGCAGCGGCGTACGACAAGGCACTGAAGGCGAACCCAGCCGACGACGAGGCGCGGCTGGGGTTGGCGCAGGTGGCGCTGCTTCAGCGCACGGCAGACCTCGACCTTGCCGAAGTCCGCAGGGCAGCCGCCGATGGGCCGACGGACGTGGCCGCCCAAACCGCAGCTGCCGACCTGGAGTTGGTCGGCGGACACGTCGAAGACGCCTTCGGCAGGCTCGTTGATCTCGTGCGGTCGACGACCGGCGACGAGCGAGCGGCTGCGCGGGACCACCTCTTGTCGCTTTTCGAGGTCATCGGTGCCCACGACGAACGGGTCACCAGGGCCCGTCGAGCACTGACGAACGCCCTCTTCTAAACCACTCAGGTCCGGTGTTGACTACCTGACTGGCGTCAGGACGTCAACGCGGCGTCGACTACCTGCTGAGCGTCCTGCTGGACCTGAGCCAAATGGTCGGGCCCCTTAAAGGACTCTGCGTAGATCTTGTAGACGTCCTCGGTGCCGGAGGGCCGGGCCGCAAACCAGGCGCTTGCCGTCTTGACCTTAAGGCCACCGACGGCCGCCCCATTGCCGGGTGCTTCGGTCAGGACGTCGGTAATCGTCTCGCCGGCGACCTCGGTTGCGGTGATCGAATCTGCCGAGAGTGCCTTCAAACGCGCCTTCGCCGCTCGGTCGGCCGGGGCGTCGATGCGGGCGTATGCCGGGTTGCCGAATTTCTCGGTCAACTCCGCGTAGCGCTGCGACGGGCTCGACCCGGTCTTGGCCTGAATCTCACTGGCCAACAGCGCGAGGGTGAGGCCGTCCTTGTCGGTGCTCCACACCGAGCCGTCGTGGCACAGGAAGGAGGCACCAGCGGACTCTTCGCCGCCGAAGCCGATGCTGCCGTCGAGCAGGCCGTTGACGAAGTACTTGAAGCCCACCGGGACCTCTAGCAGTGAGCGCCCCAAGCCTTCGGCCACGCGGTCGATCATCGATGAAGACACCAATGTCTTGCCGATCGCCACGTCCGGACCCCACTGGGCCCGAGCGCCGCCGAACAGGTAGTCGATGGCCACCGCGAGGTAGTGGTTGGGATTCATCAGCCCGCCGTCGGGGGTCACGATGCCGTGACGGTCCGAATCGGCGTCATTGCCGGTGCTGATCTGGTAGTCGTCCTTCGCGCGGATCAACGAGGCCATGGCGTTGGGGGAGGAGCAGTCCATCCGGATCTTGCCGTCGCCGTCGAGGGTCATGAATCGCCACGTGGCGTCGACCAACGGATTCACCACGCTGAGGTCAATCCGGTGCGTGTCCGCAATGGCTTGCCAGTAGTCGACGCTGGCACCGCCGAGAGGGTCGGCTCCGATCCGAATGCCGGCGTCACGGATCGCGTCCATGTCGAGCACTCGCGGCAAGGCACCGACGTATTCGCCCATGAAGTCATAGTCCGCAGCGGCGGCGCGGGCCCGCGCGAACGGGATCCGCTTCACCCCGTCCATGTCTGCACGCAGAATCTCGTTGGCGCGGTCGGCCACCCAGCCTGTCGCGTCAGTGTCGGCTGGTCCGCCGTTGGGCGGGTTGTATTTGAATCCGCCGTCGCGCGGTGGGTTGTGCGAGGGCGTGACCACGATGCCGTCAGCCACCGAGGAGCCTGTGCGGGACTCGTTGGCCTGCAAAATGGCGCGCGACACTGCTGGGGTCGGGGTAAACCGGTCGTGGTTGTCCACCAGCACCGTCACCTCGTTGGCCACGAGGACCTCCAGCGCACTCGCCCACGCCGGCTCGGACAGGGCGTGGGTGTCCCGGCCGATGAACAACGGGCCGCCGATACCCTGTTCGTGGCGGTAGTCGCAGATGGCCTGGGTTGTGGCCAGAATGTGCCGCTCGTTGAAGGCACCATCCAGCGAACTGCCCCGGTGCCCAGAGGTCCCGAACGCCACTTGTTGCCCGATGTCCTCGGGGTCCGGGACGGTGGAGTAATAGGCGGTGACGACGTGTGCGACGTCGATGAGGTCCTCGGGCAGGGCGGTCTGGCCGGCGCGGTCGTGCAGTGCCATCAGGAGTCTCCCTGCGTCGAGTCGGTCTCCATCGGGGTCAGCCAGAGTACGCCGAGAGGGGGGGCCACGACGTGTGCGCTGTGGCTCTGCCCGTGCTTGGGCTCGTCTGTGGCCTCGACCCGACCCATGTTGCCCACACCGGAGCCGCCGTAGGTGTCAGCGTCGGTATTGAGCGCCTCTCGCCATACCCCACCGTGCGGCAAACCGACGTGCACATCACGGCTGCCATCACCGAAGTTGACGATCGCAACCAGCAACGAACGCTTCCCGGACTCATCCGGGCTGCCCCGACGGATGTAGGAGTACGTGTTGCCGGTGGTGTCGTCAGCATCGAGCCACTGGAAGCCCTCCTCGGTGTGATCGAGTTGCCACAGCGCTGGGTTGGCTTTGTACGCCGCGTTCATATCGCGCACGAGATGGGCAACGCCGAGGTGATCCGGCTGGTTGAGCAGCCACCAGTCGAGGCTGCGGCCATCGGCCCACTCTGACTCCTGCGCGAACTCCGACCCCATGAACAGCAGTTGCTTGCCGGGGTGGGACCACATGAAGGCCAAGAAGGCGCGCAGGTTGGCTAGTTGCTTCCAGCGATCACCGGGCATCTTACGCAGCAGCGAGCCCTTGCCGTGCACGACCTCGTCGTGGCTGATCGGCAACACGAAGTTCTCCGAGAAGGCGTAGACCAGAGAGAACGTCAACTGGTGGTGGTGATATTGGCGATAGACCGGGTCCTTGGCCATGTAGTCCAAGGAGTCGTTCATCCAGCCCATGTTCCATTTGAAGCCGAAGCCAAGGCCGTCTGCGTCGGTCGATCGTGTGACGCCGGGCCAGGAGGTCGATTCTTCGGCGATGATCGTGACGCCAGGATGTCTGCGGTATGCCGTGGCGTTGGTCTCCTGCAGCATCCGGACAGCATCGAGGTTTTCGTTGCCGCCGAACTCGTTCGGGATCCACTCGCCTTCCTCTCGGGAGTAGTCCAAATACAGGATCGAGGCCACACCGTCGACGCGAAGACCGTCGGCGTGGAACTCCTCCAACCAGAACAGCGCGTTGGCCACCAGGAAGTTGCGCACCTGGGGACGGCCAAAGTCGAAGACGTAGGAGCCCCACTCGCTGTGCCAGCCCTTGCGGGGGTCCGGGTGCTCATACAGGGGCGTCCCGTCGAAGCGGGACAGAGCCCACGGGTCGGTGGCGAAGTGCCCAGGCACCCAGTCCAAGATGACGCCGATGTCCACCTGGTGCAGTGCGTCGATGAGGAATTTCAGGTCCTCAGGGTCGCCGAGCCGTGCGTCGGCGGCGTAGTAGCCGGTGACGTGATAGCCCCAACTGGGGCCGAACGGGTGCTGCATCACAGGCATGAATTCCACGTGGGTGAAGCCGAGCTCGCTGACGTAGTCGACCAGTTGGGTGGCCAACTCTCGAAAGCTCAGGCCTTGACGCCACGAGGCCAAGTGCACCTCGTAGACGCTCATCGGCGCGGTGACCGCAGGAGTGCTGTCGCGGCGCTGCACCCAGGCCGAATCGCCCCACTCATGCGTCGATTCGGTGACGATGGACGCCGAGGCCGGGGCGATTTCAGCCGCCCGCGCCATCGGGTCTGCCTTCATCATCCGGCTGCCATCGGGACCCGTGATATCGAACTTGTAACGGCTGCCGACCCCCACCCCGGGCACGAACAGTTCCCAGATCCCGGAGGTGGCCAATGCCCGCATGGGCAGGGTCGAGTTGTCCCAGGTGTTGAAGTCGCCGACGAGGTTCACGCTCGTGGCGTTGGGCGCCCACACAGCGAAGGACGTCCCGACGACCTCACCCATCGGTCCGTCGTAGCGTCGGAGGTGTGCACCCAGCACCGTCCACAACTGCTCGTGACGCCCCTCGTTGATGAGGTGCTGATCCATCTCTCCGAGCGTGGGCAGGAATCGATAGGGGTCATCTTGGCGATGGGCAACGCCGTCGCTCCAGGAGACCTCAAGGCGATAATCGCTGACCGCATCGGTGTCGAGCACTGCGACGAAGATGCCGTGGGTCTCGTGCTCCATCGGCACTCGACTGTCGTCGGCCAGCACTAACTCCACCCGATCGGCCATAGGGCGAAGCGCCCGCACGGTCACCCCTGCGTCGTGCGGATGGGCTCCGAGGAGGGAGTGCGGGTTGCCGTGCTGGCCACGGATGAGTTGCTCCACCTCGTTCATCGGCAGTGGCTTGGCCTCGGGGCCGGTGGATGTGCTCACGGTGGTCTCCTGTGTCGGGTTGGTCGGGTCAGTCGCGCGGTCCTCTGCGCGCTCACTTCCGTGCTCCGTGCCGTGCTGGACGCGGGTGCCGCCTTCGCTGCCTTCCAGCAGCCGGGCGATCGCCCGAATCGGGATGGTCGCCCAGGAAGGCCGGTTTCGCGCCTCGTAGATGACCTCGTAGAGCGCCTTGTCTAGCTCGAGTGCCCCCAACAGGGACCGCTGACTACGAGGGTCCTCGCCCAGGCCCGAGGTGTAGCCATCGAGAAAGGCGTTGCGCACCCTGCTGGCCCACTGGGAGCGATCAAGATCATGGTCTTGATCCATCGAGCCGGCGGCATAGTCGAAGGAACGCAGCATCCCGGCCACATCCCGCAGGGCCAGATCTGGCAGCGATCGCTGGGCCAGCGGACGCATCGGCTCGCCTTCGAAGTCGAGCAGGATCCATCCCCGTTCGGGGGAATCGAGGACCTGGCCGAGGTGATAGTCACCGTGCACGCGCTGCACATCTGGCCAGGAGGATGCTGCAGCACGGGCGAAAACGTCGGCTATCCCGTCAGCGAAGCGCCTCAGGTCCGGCACTTCGACAAGCGCCTCTTCGCTGCGCCGCTGCCACTGTTTGACTAGCGCGCCCTTGCGGTCCTCGCTCGCGGTCTCAGCGCCCATGGTTTGGGCCAACGTTCTGTGCATCTGCGCGGTCGCCTCACCCAGCGCGAAGGCGCGGGGGCTGAAGTCTTCATCATCGCGGGCGGCCATCAAGGCCGTGCGCCAAGCGTCTTGGACACCAGTCAGGAATTCCTGCGCGAAGGCAAGATGCCCGTGAGCCTGCTGTCCGTCGTGGGGCCAGGACCCTTCGAGGTGACCCAGCGGGCCGGGCACGAGCGTCGATCCGGCTTGTGCGAGTGCGCCTTGCACCACGATGTCGGGATTCTCGCCGTCGTGCAGGATGCGAAAGATCTTGACGATGCAGGGGCGCGTGCTGCTCTGGCTTCCCGCCTCCGAGAGCGGCCTCGTCTGGACGATGATGGATGTGTTCGATTGCTCGCCGCTCAACACCGCAGCTCGCACGACTTCCACGCCATCGTCGGGCGGCTCGAAGCTAACGCCGCTCACCGACACGCCGCCGTCAGGATCTTGCCCGCCGACCGTCCCGTCAGAACTGATCAGGTCCAGGACCGCTTGGGCGTATGCCGGGTCGTGCGTTCCGTCGTAGATGTGATGGGTGGCGGTGCTCGTGATCAACGCGTCAAGCAACTCCGGGCGGGAATGGCGCCGATAGGTCAGCGGCACCTGGTAGAGCGTCGCGTCGACACCTTCGGTGGTCGACTCGTCCAAGAGCAGGTGTGTCGCCACCTCCAGCGCGGCGACCCCGTCGCTGTCTTCGCTGCCGCGTCGCGCCAGGCTGACCACGCCCACGTGGCGCAAGTGTGGCCGTCGGCCCTTGCCGGCATACCACCGCTGATCCGGCACCCATGAACTCAGCAGCTGTGCAATGTCGGTCTCACTCACTGAATTCACCGTCGTCCGCGGCCAAACCGAGCCAGAAGAAGTCTCGGGAACCGAAGGTCAGGTGAATCGTGCCTGAATCAGTCACATTGGGGAACCCAACGCCACCGAACAGGTCGTAGGTCAAGACTCCGTGCAGCCGCTCGGGCGTCGAGATGACCGCAGCTTGGGGGCGTGAAGACAGGTTGAGCACGCACAGCACGGCCTGGTAGCCATCACGCGATTTCGGGTCGCCTGGAGGCAGGATGCGGACGAACGCCAGCACCGCATCGTTGTCGGATTCGCAGAGCGCGAAAGCCCCGGTGCCGAAGACCTCATTTGCCGCTCGCACGGACAACATGCCGCGCGTCCAGTGCAGCAGCGAACTGCCCGAAGCCATCTGGGCTTCGACGTTGACGCTGTTGTAGTGGTAGACCAACGAAGAGACGACGGGGGAATACAGCTTGCCCGGATCGGCCGTGGAAAACCCGGCGTTGCGGTCCGGCGTCCACTGCATCGGCGTGCGGACCGCGTCGCGATCCTCCAGCCAGATGTTGTCGCCCATCCCGATCTCGTCGCCGTAATAGAGGCATGGGGAGCCCGGCAGTGAGAGCAGCAGCGCATTGATCAACTCGATCTCGCTGCGGGAGTTGTCCAGCAGGGGAGACAGTCGTCTGCGGATCCCGATGTTGGCGCGCATCCGGGGGTCCGGGGCGTACCAGCCGTACATCGCCGATCGTTCCTCGGTGGAGACCATCTCCAGCGTGAGTTCGTCGTGATTGCGCAAGAAGGTGCCCCACTGCGTTCCGCTGGGGATCTCGGGGGTCTCCTGCATCACTCTGATGATGGGCTCGGCCTTCTCCTCGCGCAGCGCGTAATAGAGCCGCGGCATGACCGGGAAGTGGAAGCACATGTGGCACTCGGGCGCTTCCTCGGTGCCGAAGTAGTCGACCACTTCGTGAGGCATCTGGTTGGCCTCGGCCAGCAGGACGCGGCCGGGGAACTCGACGTCGACCATGGCCCGCAAGTCGGCGAGGAAGGTGTGGGTGCCTTCGAGGTTTTCGCAGTTCGTGCCCTCTTCTTCAAACAGATAGGGCACTGCGTCGAGCCGGAAACCGTCGATGCCCATATCCAGCCAGAAGCGCACCACATCGAACATGGCTTCTTGGACGGCTGGATTCTCGAAGTTCAGATCGGGTTGATGTCCGAAGAAGCGGTGCCAGAAGAACTGACGCCGCACGGAGTCGAAGGTCCAGTTGGACACTTCGGTATCGACGAAGATGATGCGGGCGTCGGCATACTTGTCGTCGGTGTCAGACCAGACGTAGAAATCGCCGTAGGGACCGTCCGGCTCCGAGCGAGAGGCCTGGAACCACGGGTGCTGATCGCTGGTGTGATTCATCACCAGGTCGGTAATGATCCGGATGCCGCGAGCGTGCGCTGCCCCGATCAGTTCTTGAAAGTCCAAGACGGTCCCGAATTCGGGCAACACCGCGGTGTAGTCCGCCACGTCGTATCCGCCATCGCGCAGTGGCGAGGCATAGAAGGGTGGGATCCACAGGCAATCGACGCCGAGCCACTGCAGATAGTCCAGCCGCCCGATCAATCCGGTGAAGTCGCCTGAGCCGGTGCCGGTCGAGTCGTCGAAGGCGCGCACTAAGACTTCGTAGAACACCGCTTTGCGATACCAGTCAGGGTCGTTCTTCAGGCCCGGCTGATAGAGATTCAGTCCGCGCACCATTCAGAACCTCCGGACGTGGATCAGGTGGAAGGGCTCGGTGCCCACTCCGAGCCGGACAAAGTTGCGGCTGCCCCAGTTCCATTGCTCGCCAGTGATCAGGTCATGCGCAATAAAGCCGTCGTGCCATTCGAGGCCGAGGGCGGTCATGTTTAGGTTGATCATGCACTCGCGCAGCGTATGTGGGTCCAGATTGGCCACCGCGATGACCGTGTCTTGGTCGGAGCCGTCGTGAGCGCCGCCCCCCCGTTTGGAGTAGACCAAGACGTTCTCGTCGTCGGCACTGTGGAAGGTGATGTTGCGCAGCCAATGCAGGCTCGGATGGTTTTTGCGCGCCCGGTTGAGTGTGGCCAAGTAGGGTGCCAAGTTCGGTCGGCCTTGGGAACTTCCAGTGCCGCCGTCGGGGCCGTCGAGATCCCAGCGCCGGTTCTTGTATTCGTATTTCTCGTTGTCGATGTGCTCCTCGGCACCGGGGCGAGCCACATGCTCACAGTGCTCGTATCCGGCGTAGATGCCGTAGGTCGGGACCAACGTGGCCGCGAGGGCAGCCCGCAGCTTGAACGCCGTGGGTCCGCCGTACTGCATGAACGGCGTCAGGATGTCGTGCGTCGTGGGCCAAAAGGACGGGCGCATGTATGCCGCGGCGTCACCGGAGAGCTCGGTCAGGTATTCGCGGATCTCCGAGGCGGAATGCCGCCAGGCGTAATAGGTGTAGGACTGCTGGAATCCGACCTTGCCCAACGCATGCATCATGGCCGGCTTCGTGAATGCCTCGGCCAGCCAGATCACGTCGGGGTGATCTTTGGCCACATCAGCGATCAACCACTGCCAGAACTCCACCGGCTTGGTGTGCGGGTTATCGACTCGGAAGAGTTTGACGCCATGGTCGATCCACACCTGCACGACCCGGCGCATCTCCGTATAACTTCCCGGCGGGTCGTTATCGAAGTTCATCGGATAGATGTCTTGATACTTCTTCGGGGGATTCTCGGCGTACGCGATGCTGCCGTCCGTCCGCGTGGTGAAGAACTCCGGATGCTCGGTGGCCCAAGGGTGATCGGGCGCGGCCTGCAGGGCGAGGTCCATGGCCACTTCGAGTCCCTGGTCACCGGCCGCCGCGACGAAGGCATCGAAGTCGTCGAAATCGCCTAGATCCGGGTGGATCGCATCGTGGCCGCCTTCAGCTGACCCGATCGCGTACGGCGAGCCTGGGTCGTTGGGCGAGGCGTCCAGGCTGTTGTTGCGGCCCTTGCGGTTGGTCTCGCCGATCGGATGGATCGGGGTCAGATAGACCACGTCGAAGCCCATCTCGGCGATCGCCGGCAAACGCTTGGCTGCACTCGCAAAGGTGCCGGTCGTCCATACCCCGGTGGTCTCGTCCTGCGTTGCGCCTTCGGAGCGGGGGAAGATCTCGTACCACGCGCCGGTCAGCGCGAGGGGGCGCTCGACCAGCCACGCATAGTCCTGTGAAGGACTCACCATGTCGCGCAGCGGGGTGTGAGTGAGCATCCGGGAAACCTCGGTGCCAGTGCCGGCGGCCAACCTGGCGGCGTCAGGGCGCTCGGTGTCTCGCAAGGCCGTGATCGCTTCACTCAAAGTCTTCGTGTCAGCCTCGCTGCGCTCGACCTCATCGCGGGCCCGCTCCAACATCCGGGCGCCCTCTTCGAGCATCAGCTCGACATCGACTCCGGCTTCGACCTTGATGGTGGCGTCATGGTCCCAGGTGGCGTACGGATCGGACCACCCTTCGACGCGGTAACGCCAGAGACCCTCGCGATCGCCGTAGATGCTGGTAGCCCAGTGATTGAGCCCTGGGTTCAGGCAGGTCATCGGGACGTGGTGCTCGCCGCCGTCAGGGTCGTTGAGCACCACGGTGGCGTTGACGGCGTCGTGCCCCTCGCGGAACACGGTTGCGGTCACCGTGAAGAGCTCATTCACGACCGAGGTCGTGGGGCGCAATCCGCCGTCAACGGCGGGAGAGACGTTCTGCACGGGTATCCGCCCGATGGGGTGTTGGCCTACCTCCTGCAGCCAACTGCGATCAATCGTGGCCTGCGGTTCGAGTGTTCGATGGGTCACGACCCCGACGCTACCGGGTTACATAGCCCAAGGCCACGGCAGCGCCATCCCTCGGGGTGCCTTATCCTTCGACCCGTGAAAGCGATTCGCCGGCTGCATGTCCGCACCGTCCTGCCCGAGGCATTGACCCCCCTCAGCGACCTGTCCCTGAACTTGCGCTGGTGTTGGCATGGGCCGACTCGCGACCTGTTCGCCAGCATCAACCCTGATCTGTGGGACACGGTCAAGCAGGACCCGGTCGCGCTGCTCAGTCGATTGACGCCGGCCGATCTCGATGCCCTAGCTGCCGACAAAGACTTCGGCTCACGGCTGGCTGAGGCGGCCGCTGACCTGCAGTCCTACCTCACGGAACCGCGCTGGTATCAGCGGGAAGCACACGCCGCCGCCGATCCCTTCCCTGCCTCGATCGGCTATTTCTCGCCTGAGTTCGGCATCACCGAGGTGCTGCCTCAGTATTCCGGTGGACTCGGCATCCTCGCCGGTGACCACCTCAAGAGCGCCTCCGACCTCGGCGTGCCGATCGTCGGCGTGGGACTGTTCTACAAGAGCGGGTACTTCCGCCAACGGCTGAATGCCGACGGGTGGCAACAAGAGAGTTACCCCCTGCTCGACCCGGACGACCTGCCACTGTCGATGTTGCGTGAGGCCGATGGCACGCCGGTTCTCATCGAGCTGGCGATGCCCGGAGGCAGCGTCTTGCACGCCCACATCTGGAAGGCCAACGTCGGGCGGGTTCCCTTGCTGCTCCTGGACTCCGACGTCGAGACCAACGATGCCGCACGACGTGAACTGACCAACCGGTTGTATGGCGGTGGGGGAGACCAGCGCTTGGAGCAGGAGATGCTGCTCGGCATCGGTGGGGTCCGGGCCTTGCGGGCTTGGTCACGCCTCACCGGAGCGCCGGTGCCTGATGTGCACCACACCAACGAAGGCCACGCCGGATTCCTCGGGATCGAGCGGATCAGTGAGTTGGTCACGACGCACGGGTTGAGTTTCGAGGAGGCCGTGCGCACAGTTCGCGCGGGCACCGTCTTCACCACTCACACCCCCGTTCCGGCCGGGATCGACCGGTTCGGTTCCGACGCCATCCACGCCCACTTCGGCGGCTCGGCGGAACTGCCAGGCGTCGGGGTGGATCAACTCCTGGCCTTGGGCGCTGAGACCTACGCAAGTGGGGTGCCGGGTATTTTCAACATGGCCGTGATGGGTATGCGGCTTGCCCAGCGGGCCAACGGCGTCTCGCAATTGCACGGTGCGGTGAGCCGGGGCATGTTCAGCGGGCTGTGGCCGGGATTCGACACCGAAGAAGTGCCGATCGGCTCGATCACGAACGGAGTGCACGCCGGCACGTGGGTGGATCGCAAGATCACCGATCTGGCTCGCGAGCACCTGGGCGACGAGGCGGCCGACAACGGGGACATCTGGACCCGCGCCGCGCAGATTCCGCGCAAGCAGTTCTGGGCCACCAAGCGTGACCTGCGCGAGCAGCTGGTCGGCGATGCCCGATCACGTCTGCGCAAGTCGATGAAGCGTCGCGGGTCCACCTCGGCCGAGCTCGGTTGGATCGAAGACGTCTTGGACCCTGACGCGCTGACCATCGGCTTCGCCCGCCGGGCCGCGACCTACAAGCGATTGACCTTGATGTTGCGCGACCCGGCTCGCCTGAAGAAATTGCTGATGAACCCCAGCCGACCGGTGCAGTTGCTGATCGCCGGCAAGTCACACCCGGCCGACGACACCGGCAAGGCGCTGATTCAGGAGATGGTCCGCTTCACCGACGATCCCGACATGCGCTCGCGGATCGTGTTCCTGCCGAACTACGACATCGCCATGGCACAACGGCTCTATCCAGGGTGCGACGTCTGGCTGAACAACCCGCTGCGTCCCTTCGAGGCCTGCGGCACATCCGGGATGAAGGCTGCGCTGAACGGTGCGCTCAACCTCTCGATCATGGACGGCTGGTGGGACGAGTGGTTCGACGGCCGGAACGGCTGGGCCATCCCGACCGCTGACGGGGTCGAGGACCCCGAGCGCCGTGATGACCTCGAGGCCTCCGCGCTGTATGACCTGCTCGAGCAGTCCGTCGTCCCGACGTTCTATGACCGCGGTGCCGACAACGTGCCGAACCGGTGGATGGACATGATCGACCACACCCTGAGCACCCTGGGCCCGAAGGTGCTGGCCGACCGGATGGTCTCGGACTACACGCTCAAGTTGTACGTGCCCGCCGCGCGCACAGGCTGGGCCGTCGCCGAAGGTGACTTTGCCGGCGCTCGCGAGCTGGCGGCATACGTCTCCAGGGTCCGGGCGTCCTGGTCCGGTGTCCACGTCGATCACGTGGATGCCACCGGCATCGCCGACACCCCGCAGGTGGGTGACGAGGTCGAAGTGCATGCCTACGTGAGTCTCGGCGTGTTGGAGCCCTCGGATGTGTTGGTGCAAATGGTGCTCGGACGCGCCAGTCGCAGCGACGAACTCCAAGACGTCGAAACGTTGCCATTGGCCCATGCCGAGTCCTACGAAGGCGGACGACACAAATTCACCGGCAACCTGACGTTGGGCCGCACCGGTGCCTTGGGGTGGACGGTGCGCGTCCTGCCCGATCACGACCGGCTCAGCAACATCGCCGAGCTGGGCTTGGTCGCGACCCCCTAGCGCGCGGCATAAGACCCGAAGCGCGGGCACTCAGACATGCAAAAGTCCCTATCCGCTCGCGTTCAGCCCAGGTGGGTTCACCTTGTGCATGTGTGGGTGCTCGGCCCGTCGGTGTCAGGAAGCCAAAGCGTTTCGGCCCCGTAGACGGCCTCGCTCATCCATCACGTCGGCACAGGTGGGGCTGCGCTCTTCCGTGGATGCAGTGTTTTGGCGTTCGCATGGCCACTCCCAACCTCAGGCAGCCCACCACAAATGGGCTAGTCCGGCGAGCGCCCCGGAGTCGCGGAGGCCGCGACTTCAACTGACCGAATTGGTCTTCAACTGACCAAATTCGTCCGCGCCAGGTGGCTAGCGGGCCACCCCGCCTGTGAACTTCTCCAGTCCGACCTCTTGTGCGAACGTGGCAGGTCTGGCATTCTGCCTTTATTCCGCCCAGTGGAGTTCAGTTTCCTTATGACGAAAGTGTGGAGTGAAGCCATGACCGACCAACGCCAGGACACCGACGAGCAACGCTACGTGGTCCGCGATCCGGATCCCAATCTCTACAACGAGGATTTGGCACCCCTGCCACCGTCGCGGCGGACGTGGGGTTGGTTCGAGATCTTCAACGTCTGGTCAAACGATATCCAAAGTCTCGCGGGCTACACCCTGGCGGCCAGCCTCTTCATCACCGCTGGCATCAATGGGTGGCTGGTGTTTGCCGCGATCATCCTCTCTGGCTTCATCGTCAAGGTATTGGTAGACCTTTCCGGGCGACCCAGCGTGAAGTACGGGTTTCCTTACCCCGTCCTGGCGCGAGCGTCTATGGGTGTTCGCGGGGCTCAGCTCCCGTCGGTCGTGCGTGCAGTCGTCGCAATCTTCTGGTACGGCGCACAGACCTACTTCGCCTCGACCGCTGTGGCGCTCGCCCTGAACGCAATCCTGGACAGCCCGGGTGGGTCGACCGTGCTCGGCATGGACGCGGTTGCCTGGGTTTCCTACATCGTCGCCTCGGGCTTGCAGATCTACCTGTTCCTCGGGGGCATAGAGAAGATAGGCGGGTTCCTGAACGTCGTCGGCCCTGCCGTTTATGTCGTGATGATTGCCTTGCTGGTGGCGATCTGGGTCAAAGCTGGCAGTGAACTTCTACCGGCAGTCAGCAACATCTTCGCCTCTAACGAAGTGACCGGCTTCGCAGTGGTTGGCGCTTTTGCTGGTGTCACGGGCACCATGGTTGCCTACTTCGCAGCGGTCGTGATCAACTTCGGTGACTTCGCCCGCAACGTGCGCAGCGACAAGCAGATGCAACTGGGCAACACGACAGGTTTGCCCGGCAGCTTGGCACTGTTCACCTTTCTTTCCCTGTTCATCACCGCAGGTGCATATATCGTCTTCCAGGGCGGTGAGGGCGAGCCACTGACGAACCCGGCAGACATCGTGGGTGTCATCGACAACGTGTGGTTGACCGTGCTGGCGGCGGTGACCTTCCTCTTGGCAACGCTGGGCATCAATGTCGTGGCCAACTTCATTCCTCCGGCGTATTCCCTGAGCAATATCAGCCCGTCTCGGATCAGCTTTACCAAAGCGGGGATGATCACCGCGGCTGCTGGCTTCGTGGTGGGGGCGCTGTGGGTCTCGACCATTTCGGAGATCGGACTGCCGAAGTTCGTTGACACACTGGGTGCGGTGTTGGCCCCGCTTTACGGCATCATCATCGCCGACTACTACCTACTGCGCCGCCAGCGGCTCAACTTGCAGGACCTGTATTCCGCCTCCCCGGATGGCACCTACTGGTTCGAGGGAGGCTGGAACCGACGGGCGGTCGGGGCTTTCGCGATCGCGGCTGTGTTTTCCGTGCTCGCCGTTTGGGTCCCTGCCCTGAGCAGTCTGTCCGGCTTCGCCTGGATCATCGGTGCCTTCATCGGCGGCCTCTTTCACTGGCTAGCGATGCGTGGACACAACGTCTTGTCGTCGGTTGATGACCACTGACTGACCGCTGAGGCACTGACCACGACGCGCTTGGCGTCGGCTGCCGGGCCGGGGACGCTCATCGACACCCCGTGAGCACTGCCGTCGATCACCAACAGGACAGCAAGGTCGGCAGACCCATCGTGCTCGGTGTCCAACAGCGCCTGCACGCAGCGTCGGCGCGGGTCTACCCACTGATGCTCCTGCATGACCTTGCCGGTCTCATCGAACCAGCGCAGTCTCACCCGGCCCGGCACCGGGCCAAAGGTGGGGAACTGACGAGGGCGCAGTACCGCACACGAGGAGCGCAGCGCAGCCATCTCCTGCACCTCACCCAACAGCGACAGCTGCCACGGAGCCAGATCCCAGTCGATCCAGGAGGTCGCGTTGTCCTGGCAGTAGGCGTTGTTGTTGCCCCCTTGAGTCCGTCCGAATTCATCGCCCGCGGTGATCATCGGCACGCCAGGGGAGAGAAGGACGGTGGCGAGCATGTTCCGGATGGTGCGACCTCGGGCGGCCAGGATCTCGGCGTCTTCCGTCGGCCCCTCGGCCCCGTGATTCCACGAGTGGTTATCCCCATGGCCGTCGCGGTTGTCCTCCCCGTTGGCCTCGTTGTGCTTGTGGTTGTATGCCGTGAGGTCGGCCAGGGTGAATCCGTCGTGGGCCGTCACAAGGTTGATCGAGGCGATGGGTCCGCGGTCCTGATGGTCGAAGAGGTCGGCCGACCCGGCCATTCGTGTCGCCAGGTCGCGCACCCCGTGACCGGCTTCACCGGCATGACTGCGCGCCAGGTCCGGCCCCCAAAACGAGCGCACGGCATCGCGGAAGCGGTCGTTCCACTCTGCGAACGGAGGAGGGAACTGACCCGTTCGCCACCCGTGGACGCCGAGATCCCACGGTTCCGCGATCAGCTTCACGGTGGATAGCAACGGGTCGGTCCGCAGCGCGACGTGGAAAGCGTGGTCCGGGTCGAAGCCGTGATCACGACCCCGGGCCAGCGCGGGCGCGAGGTCGAACCGAAACCCGTCGATGTGGAACTCGTGCACCCAATACCGCAGCGAGTCCAGCACCATCCGGGTCACCATCGGCTGCCGAGTGTCCAGGGTGTTGCCGCAGCCGGTGACGTCGATGTCCCGGCCGCGCTCATCGAGTCGGTAGTACGTTCGGTTGTCCAGCCCGCGCCAGCTCAACGTCGCCCCGCCATCGCCCGACTGCTCGCAGGTGTGGTTGTAGACCACGTCGAGGATGACTTCGATGCCCGCAGCATGCAACGCCTTGATCGCGCCCTTGACCTCATCGATGACCTCGGCTGGATCGATCGCCGCAGCATACCCGGCGTGCGGGGCGAAGAACCCCATCGTGTTGTAACCCCAGTAGTTCGTGCCACCCTCGCGCTGCAGGTGCGGCTCGTCAGTGAAGGCGTGGATGGGCAGCAACTCCAAGGTCGTCACGCCGAGCGCGAGCAAATGCTCGATAACGGCCGGGTGCCCCAGCGCCGCGTAGGTGCCGCGGATCTCCTCCGGGACCTGCGGATGCAGCATCGTCAGCCCCTTGACGTGGGCTTCGTAGACGACCGTGTCGGACCACGGGACGCGGGGAGCGAGGTCGCCCTCCCAGTCGAACCCGTCGCCGACCATCACACTGCGGGGCACGTATGCCGCGCTGTCCCGTTCGTCCCGCGCTGAACTGAGGTGGTGGTCGCGGTTGGCGTGCCACGAATCGTCAACCTGATGGCCATAGATCTGCGGGCCCCACTCGACGGTGCCCTCGACGGCCCTGGCGTAGGGGTCGAGAAGCAGCTTGTTGGGGTTGTGTCGATGGCCCTCGCGAGGTGCCCACGGACCGTGCACCCGGAAGCCGTAGCGCTGCCCGGCATACAGCCCCGGTATGTGGTCCCACCAGATGCCGTAGGCGTTGCGGGTGAGCGGGACGCGGCGCTCGATGGGGCTCTGGTTGGGGGAGCCCGGTGCCTGCTCGTCGAAGAGGCACAGCTCCACGCGCTCGGCGTGCCGCGCCAACACGGCTACTTCGGCGCCGCTCGCGTCCACCCGGACCCCGAGGCCAGGGGGCGTATCGCGGGCGTGACGATAGGGGCGAAAGTGCGGGGTCATGGCCGCAACTGTAGGTCGCTGCTGTCCCGAGTCGGTACGTTGGTCCCATGACTGACCCCACCTCCCTACCGAACTTCCCGCCCCCCGCCGATGTCCGTCCGCTGCGTGGCCGCGTGCTCGACGCGCTGCAGGATCTGAAGTTCGGTCCTGACCTGGACAGCCAAGGCGACGTCTCCTTCACTGCCGCCGAGCACAAACTGTTTGTGCGGTGCCTGGAGGCCGAGAAGTTCGACATCATGCGCACCTTCGGGCAGTGGCAGATCTCCGACCGGATCCCCCAAGACATGGAGACCCGGCTGAACGCCTGCAACGACGTCACGTTGGGGATGAACCTGGTCAAAGCCGGGATCGCCGGGGGCAATCTGATCCTGACCGTCGAGCAGGTCATCGCCAAGAAGGAGAGCCCCAAGGCGAAGGTGTCGATCAGCGTCGGGTTGCTGCTTCAAGCGGTGGCGCTCTGGCACAAGAACGTCATCGTGAAGTCCGGCGGTGAGGTGCCCAGGGCCGAGGGTGACGACAGCCCGCCGGTCGAGCCACAGCCGTGGTTGTCGCAGGCCACGGTGCCGACGTCGCCTAGCTCGGCGGGTAGTGACGCTGACATCGACCTCGATGACGACCCCGTGGGCTCGGGTGCGGATGCTGGCGATGACGGTGCCGACGCCGAGAGCGGTGAACGCGGGTCCACCGATGTCTGAGCAACACGTGACCTGGGCGATCGAGGATGGCGTCGCCATCCTGCGGATCGACCGCCAGCCGATGAATCCGCTGTCAAGTGCCGTGCAAGACCAGATCGGTCAGGCAGCGCTGGAGATCTCGGCCTCGGATGCCGCAGCGGTCGTGGTCTATGGCGGCGAGAAGGTCTTTGCCGCCGGAGCGGACATCAAAGAGATGCAGTCGATGACCTACCCGCAGATGGTCGATCGGGCCAGCGTCATTCAGGAGTGCTTCAAGGCTGTGGCGCGGATCCCCAAGCTCACGGTGGCCGCGATCACGGGGTATGCCCTCGGCGCGGGCTGCGAACTGGCGCTGTGCTGCGACTTCAGGGTCGTCGGCAGCGACGCCAAGCTCGGCCAGCCGGAGATCCTGCTGGGCGTCATCCCGGGGGCGGGCGGCTCCCAGCGGCTGCCGCGCCTGATCGGCACCGCCAAGGCGAAAGACCTGATCTTCACCGGCCGGATGGTCGACGCTGCGGAGGCGCTGGCCCTCGGTCTCGTCGATGAGGTCGTGGCGCCTGACGAGGTGTATGCCGCAGCGCTGGCTCGGGCGAAGCGCTACGTCGGCGGCCCGGCATACGCGATCCGTGCGGTCAAGGAAGCCATCGACCGGGGGATCGAGACTGATTTGGACACGGGGCTGGCCATCGAAGCGTCACAGTTTGCTGGTGTCTTCGCTACGGCTGACCGCGAGATCGGGATGACGTCGTTTGTCGCCGAAGGTCCGGGCAAGGCGAAATTCCAAGGGCGCTGACGTGGTCCAAAAGGTGTCGAGTTGGCCCGACCAGTTCGCGCACGGCCTGCGCGAAGCAGGTTGGTCCGAGAACGACATCGAGGACGCGATCATCGAGGTCCGGACGCGCTGCGCCCACGCCGGTCAAGGGCCGCGACGGGAGTTCGGTGACGCCGCCTCTTATGCCCGCCGACTTATTCGCGAGCGCTCCGGGCCGCCTCGGGTCAAGCGCAACCGTCCCCGCGACATCATCGGCGTGATCGCCGGAGTGGTTGGCATTGTGCTGTCGGCGCTGACTGCCACCGCTGCGCAGGCCGACAGTGATTTGTCGTTGCGCAGCGGCGGGGTCGTCATTGCAATCCTGCTGTTGGTGCTGGGGCTGTTCGGAGTGATCTGGTCCAAACAGATCGTGGCGGTGCTGACCCGTGGCGGGCCGATCCCGGTGTTGATCGTGGCGCTGGTCTCTCTCGGCATCTTGGTTCTCGGGTATCTCTTCACGCCCACCTCGGTCGTCACTGTGAGCTGGCCGGTCGCGGCGTTGGCGTCACTCGCCGCGCTGG
>JBGTGC010000062.1:0-4458 GCA_041746935.1 Dermatophilaceae bacterium | reverse complement strand
TCGTGGACATGGCCACCTGGGAGCCGTGGACCGACCAGTGGGAGTACCTGTCTCGCCTAGGCCGGATGACCGCACGCCAGGTGGCAGCGGTCGGGCGCAGGGAACGGCTCGTCGTCGGGCCCGAGGTGACCAGGCTGGCGGCCTCACCCGCAACGGCCATCCACCCCAGGGCCCCTGCTCAGATCCGGGCGACACTCGGGGCGCAGCTGACGATCCGTGAGCAGGACCTGACCCCCGAGTTGTCGGCGGCGCTGCGGCACGCAGCCACGATCCACAACCCGGCGTTCTACGAGGCGCAACGGGTCCGCCGATCGACGTGGAACATCCCTCGGCTCATCCAGGGCTTCGACCTGACCATCACCGGCGATCTGATCCTGCCGCGCGGGCTGCGCCACCAGGCAGCCGACCTGATCTCCCAGGCGGGCAGTAGCCAGGTCATCGACGACCAACGCAATCAGGGCAACGAACTCGATGTGTCATTCCTCGGCGAACTGGACCAGCGGCAGGCAGCAGCCGTCGACATGATGCTCGCTCAGGAGGACGGAATCCTGCACGCGCCGACCGGTTCGGGCAAGACCGTGATGGCCGCCGCCATCATCGCCGAACGTGCGGTCAGTACCCTCGTGCTGATCAACAAGACCGCACTGGCCTCACAGTGGCGCGAACAGGTGCGCAACCTGCTGGACGTCAAGACCGGCCAACTGGGCGGCGGACGCGCCAAGACCCGGGGACAGATCGACATCATGCTGCTGCAGTCCCTGGCTCGACACACCCCGGGGGAGATCTGGGAGTTGACCATGGGCTACGGCCAGGTCATCGTCGACGAATGCCACCACCTCGCTGCCGGCTCCTACGAAAACGTCGCATCCCAGATTGGCGCGTCCTGGTGGCTGGGGCTGACCGCGACACCGGAACGCAAAGACGGACTGGAGCAGGTCACCAACTGGCAACTCGGCCCCATCCGGCACATCATCCGGGACACCCTTCCCAGCGAAGCCAACCTCCTCACCCCCTACGACGGACCGCGGCGCGTGTTGCAAGTCCACCAGACCGCCTACCGCAGCCCGACCGATCTCGACATGACCATGCCGGGGGCCATCACCCACCTGGGCGGCCTCCTCGCCGACGACACGGAGCGCAACCGTCAAATCGCAGCCGATATCGCCACCGCGCTCACCCAGAACCGCAAGTGCCTCGTCCTGTCCCGACGCCGCGACCACCTGACCGCGCTGGCCCGCCTCCTGCCGCAGACGGAAGCGCTGATCATGCGTGGCGGCACCGGCGCAAGAGCCCTGGCCGCGATCCGAGCCAAGATCGCCGACGCTTCCCAAGACGATCCGCTCCTCGTCATGACAACCGTCCCCTACGGGGGTGAAGGATTCGACGCACCCGTCATCGACACCGTCTTCCTCGCCGGGCCCATCTCCTACCCCGGCCTGCTCACCCAAGCGGTCGGCCGCGCGTTACGCCGGCATTCAGGCAAGACCGAAGTCATCGTCCACGACTACGTCGATGCAGCCGTCCCGATCCTGAACACCCAGTACGCCAAACGCCGGACGGCGTACCCACAAATGGGCTTCACCGAAACCCACCCTGACCCTGCCGCGGCGCACTCGGTACACCCATAGCGCGCCGGGCGTTGAGTGCCCGGCCTCAACCGAAGGCGCCCCTCCGCTCGGTGTGCGCCACGATCGATCGACCGTCGGGTTCCCGCCAGCCAGAACACACCGGTGGTCGCCACTGGCCTGACCTCCATGTCGCCCGCATCCACCGCCGCGTGATCGGCGCGTTGTCGGCGGCGGATGTTCCGTTGACCCGATGGGCGCCTGCGATGCGCCGCCCAGGACGCCCGATACGCGGCTACTAGACACACGCGCCCTGGCTTACGCGCATCGCTTTGGGAACAGGGGGGGTCCGCTCCGAATCACTCGCGCTTCGCCCAAGCATCCGTGTTCGAACTAGCGGGCATCGACCATCCTGGACTGACGGGGCGCCTCGGCGAATGGGGAGAGCCGAAGCCAGTGTGGCAATGCAGTGCGGGCCTGGCACGATCCTTCGAGAGCAAGGGAATCATCCTTCAGCGCGGTTCCCCAGGAGAGGTCACCGCGCCAGATCTGGACCATCGTGCGCAGCGAGGAGCTGGCGCGGATCATCACCTCATAGCCCGGGTCGAAATCACACAGGTCGACCTCGTCGCGGCGGGTGATCACCACCCACCAGTCCGCGTACGGTTGTCGATGTCGGTGAAGTGGAAGGCGATCCGTATACGACCGTCGGGCACGGCATCGAGGTCTATGTTGCGGTGCACATCCCACATCAGCAGGTGCGGGTCGAGATCCTCTTCGCCGAGCTGGGTCATCCAGCGCACTCCCCAGAATCCCAATGCCATCACGATCGGCGCGAGCTCACTACCGGCAGGCGTCAGGTCATACCGGCTGCGGTTGCCGTCGTCGTCGTGCATCACCAATCCGATCCGGGTCAGACTGCGCAGCCGCTTGGACAGCAGCGTCGGGGACATCTTCGGCAGGCCACGCCGAAGGTCGTTGAAGTGGTGGCTGCCAGCAAGCAACTCGCGGATCACCAATATTGTCCAGCGCTCGTCCAAGACTTCCATGGTCTTGGCAACCGGGCAGAATGGCCCATATCCGGCCATGGGGGCACCCTCCGACGATTAGGTTCCGCTAGCGGTCCAACGACTGGCTATGACGTTCAACAGTGTGGTCTTGCCTGAGCCGTTCGATCCGCGCACGACCACACATTCACCGGGCTCGGCCACCAGGTCGACCGGATCAAGCAGGTGTATGCCGTCCACTTCTTTGCTGACGCCCCCTACCTCTACGCGCACCCCCATACGTGTCATCCTTGCGCTGACGAGGCTGATCTTTTCCGCCGGGCCGACGCCTCCCACGGCACGGTCATCACCAGCAGCCAGAACAGACTGATGATGGCGACCTCAGCCACGACATACCAGGGCCACGGGCCGAGCAGGTCGAGCACGGAGGCGGTCGACGGCTTGCGCATAAGATAGCCGTAGTTGGTGCCGACGACGTAGTTGAAGCCGGTTACGCTCACTGCCCAGAGCGCGGTGGCCGCGACTGCGAACCCGTAGAGGCGCCAGGTTGGCCGCCAACCCAAGCCCCAGGTCAGATAGCACCCGGCCCAGACGATCCCGAGGTGCATGCCCCAGAACGCGATGAAGCGCGGATCGGGGAACCCCGAGTCCAGCGCGGGGGTCAGGATCGCCTGAATGGTCAGGGTCAGACCCACGTAATACGTGAAGGCAGTCGTGAGCGGGTTCTTGGTCCACAGCGCATACACGGCGGCGATCACCGCGATGTCACACAGTTGAAGGGGAAGCGAAGTGTTGAGGTTGTAGTCGCCGGGCGTGAATTGGTAGATCTGCAGGATGCCGGCCAGCACGCCGAGGATCACCGCAAACGCGCGCCGACGCAGCTGCTCACGGTCGGCGCCGCGGTGATGGCGTCCCCACCAGATCACGACGCCGATGCCGATGACGAACAGCACCAACATCACCACGTGAGAGGTCCCAAAGGCTCGGAACTCTGCTGCGGACGCGAACTGCATACCCTCAGCATGGTGCACTCAAACGGGGGCCTGCATTTTCTCGGCTCTCCAGACATGGATGTGGGTGTCATCGCGTGTGGTAGGGGAGGTCGAGTTTGACGAGTCCGCAGGCGAGCATGATCAGGGCTAGGGCGGCTTGTGGGGTGTGGAAGCCGTAGGAGCGTTGGGTCATCGTGCGTGCCTTGTTGTTCAGCTCTTCGTGGCGTCCGTTGGCCAAGCCCCGGGTGACTGCGGCCGCGATGCCGTCGGCGTGTCGACGGATGGTGCGGGCGGCCTTGGTGAAGGAAGGCAGGCGGGAGCGTTGGGCCCGGGAGCACCGGTCGATGAGGTCCATCACCGTGTCGGGGTCCAGGTCGCCATGCTCGCTGGCGTGGCACCCATCCCGGCGAACAGTGGCCAAGTCACCACCCGCTATCGGCTCAACCGCCACGGCGACCACCAACTCAACAACGCACTACACACCGTCGTCCAGAGCCGGATCCAGTACCAGCCAGCCACCCGCGACTACGTCACTCGACGCGCTGCCGAAGGCAAGACCAACCGAGAGATCAAACGCTGCCTCGCCCGCTACGTCGCACGCGACCTCTACCGCCTCCTTGAAACACGGCCGCGGCGGCTTGACGAAGCATAGGAGCGTCGTGCCTCGTCCGCGGCGGCAGCCTGGCCTTTCTGCTGTCTTCAGGTGGGCGGGCTTCAAGGGATGCCGGGGTCTGGGTGGTTGGTCGCGAACTGGTGAGCGGCGTCGTCCTCGATGAGCCCTCGTTCCCGCAGCCACTCGAGGCCCGGCGTTGGGCTCTGGCATCCCTCAGTGCGTGCCACGCCGAGATCAGTTCGGGGTGGTGTTCATAGATCTGGCTCTTGAATCGTCTGAAG
>JBGTGC010000061.1:0-7158 GCA_041746935.1 Dermatophilaceae bacterium | reverse complement strand
CCTGCCGCAGTCCTGGATAGGCAGCGCGGCGCGGCCGCTGCCCGGTGATGGTGACACCACCTCACGACCCTCGAGATCGGTGTAGCTCCGGACGTGATCACGCCAGTAGCCGACCTCCAGATCCGGGTCCTCGAGTACCTCGGCCAGCGCGTCCCGCAGGGAGGAGGCCGGACCGTTCCTCAGCTCAAGGACGCGGTCAGCCACGGACTCGGAGTCGGCGGCGCTTGCGGCCGCGATGAGAATCATGGCAACGACGACCAGCGTGGCCTCGTAGACCAGGAGCGTCGGGAGTGCAGCGCCACCGGGTTCCGGCGCTGCCAGCCGGGTCAGGGCACTGGCGATCAGTACCAGGCAAGTCACGACGAGGCAGGACTGTGCGGCGCGAGCCAGGGTCTTCGAACCGGGCCTGCGGCCGAGGACCGAGACGATGATCAGGAGCACGGAAGCGAGCGCGATTGTCATACCCTCGCTGTGCCAGACCAGAGGGCCCAGTGAGCACACATACACCACCGCCACCGCCCCGACCAGAGCGCGGCCACGCCCAGCGAACGCCAGGACGAGCAACAGATGGATCAGCAGCCCCCGGTGCCAGAAGACGGTGACTGGCACGAAGCTGCTGAGGAACCAGGTCGTACCGACCCCCAGCGCCAGCGCGGCGGCCACCGGGCGAGCGTTCCAGAACCTCAGGCCCGCTGCGCACCAGAGGAGGCCGACCAGCAGATCAGGCACCCACAAAAGGGGCTGGTCCCACCCATGACCGACGGCCTCGGACGTCACCCCGAGCGCCACCGCCGCACTGGCCGCGATGGCCCGCCAGGCAGTGCTCACACGACCACGTCGCCGAGCACCCGTCTCAGGGTGGCGCCGGAAAGGTCGCTCTTTGTGATGAACCCCTCGGCCGTCGACCCTTCCAGCTCCGGGCCGTAAACCGCAGCCTCACGGCTCGACATGAACACGACCTTGGGTGCCGGGCTGAAGCAGCTCAGCTCCCGGGCCACCGCGAAGCCGTCCAGTCCTGGGAGCCTGATGTCAAGCAGCACGACACCCGGACGTTCGCGGCGGGCCACTACCAGTGCCTGCTCGGCGTTCGCCGCCTCCCCGACCACGGCGAAGCCGTCCGCCGTCAGCAGGGTCACGATCGCAGCCCGGACATCGTCGTGGTCATCGACCACCAGCAAACGACACACCATGGGGCCATCGTGTCCTCTCCGCCATGCGGCCACATCGTGGTCAGCCGCACAAGACCGCAGACCTCGCTACGACGGGACCACCACTCACAATGAAGGCTACGCGTGCGGACGGTCACCCCGCATTTCGATCTCCTTCCCCCATCTCAGCGAGCGTAACTACTGTGCCGTTGACAGCCACAAACCCGGTCCGAACCCCCGACGGATGCGTCATGTCGCCGCCTATGTCGCGCGAAACTCCGCCTTCTGGCACGCGACGACGTGGTCGATACATTCCGATGCCGGATGGCTCTCATGAGGCTCCAACAGCGACCAAACGGACTGGTGGGGCCAACTGGCCGAAAGTGATTAGAGCGGTCATGGCTTGGCAGCCAGTTGCCGAGGCCGTCCTTCCCTCGCCACAGGCCTTCGACGGGCTGGGTCACGGTTGAGCTGGTCAGCTCTGACTAGGAGGGGGTTGCTAGACCGGCGTTCCGCAGTTCGAGGGCGGCCAAGGCGTCGATCACCTCGGCGTCCCCGTCACGCCACGCTCGCAGTGGATCGGGGCTGATCTGAGTTAACTGCCGCGGGCTGCGGTTGCTTAACGCCCGCAACGCCAGCAGTGCTCGCAACTCAGGGTGCTCCCGATAGTGCGCGATCGTGGCAGCGGCCCGAGCGCTTCGGATGCGGACCAGCAGGTAGAAGCTCAGCACGATGACGATGGGCGTTCCAGCGGACAGCAGTGAGAGCCAGAGGGCCACCCTGTCGACCGAGGTCTCCAACTGATCCGCAGCACCAACCAGATTGGTGCCGACCGAGGCCGTCGCAGCGAACGGGCTCTGCAGCTCATCACCGACCAACGGCACGCCCGTCACTCGCTCGGCGACGTCCAGCATTCGCGCCTGTAGCGAGTCTCCGGCCACCCGCATTGGCCCGGCGGGGGCGCTCAAGCTGGCTATGACTTGGTGGACGAACCGGCCGATCAGCAGCCACCCGATGACCCAACCGGCCACGAGCAGATCGGCAGTGATTTCCCTTGTCCGACGCCCGGGCGTCTCGGCATACCAGCGCATACTCCCCATCATGGCCCGAACCTGTCGCACAATGACTGCGTGATGTCGCCATGAGCACCGGCTCAGATCAGCCGGAACCGGTGCCCGCGCTGCTCGATGCGGTGCAACGGTGGCTCGATCACTGCGCGATCGAGCGGGGGCTGTCGCAGCACACCGTGGCCGCCTACCGCACAGACAGCGCCCGCTACCTCCAGTTCGTGGCGGGCCGAGGCACCACGACTCCGACTGAGATCGACGCCGCCCTGCTCCGTGACTATCTGGCGTTGCTCTATCACGGAGACACCGAGCATCAGCCGTTAGCCCGCAGCTCTATCGCGCGAGCAACCGTGGCGATCCGAGGGCTGCACGACTTCTGGGCCGCCGAGGGGGACACCGCGGTCGACCCCGCTGCCCAACTCTCGCCGCCAGCCGCCGCCCGAGCACTTCCGCACGCGTTGAGCATCGATGAGGTCGAGCGCATCCTGCAGGCCGCCTCGCTGGGCGACACCCTGGGCGACACCCCCGCTGCGCTGCGGGACCGAGCACTGCTCGAATTGCTCTACGGGTGTGGAGCGCGAGTGAGTGAAGCGATCGGCCTCGACCTTGGTGACGTGGACTTCGGCGACCCGCAAGCAGATCCGAGCTGGGCCTCCGTCAGGTTGTTCGGCAAGGGGTCTAAGGTTCGGATCGTGCCGCTCGGCTCGTATGCCGTGCAGGCCGTGCGGACCTACATCGTGCGGGCCCGTCCGGGTTTCGCTGCAGCCGGTCGCGGCACGCCGGCGTTGTTCATGAATCAGCGCGGAGGCCGGCTCAGCAGGCAAACCGCGTTCACCACGATCCGCGACGCAGCGCGCCGCGCCGGACTCACCACGGCGATCAGCCCGCATACTCTGCGGCACTCCTTCGCGACCCATCTGCTGGCTGGGGGAGCCGACATCAGGGTGGTCCAGGAGTTGCTCGGGCACGCGTCGGTCACGACGACACAGATCTATACGCACGTGTCGACGGCCCACCTGCGCGAGGTGTATGCCCAGGCACACCCACGAGCGAGGTAGCCCACGGCAGACTCGGCGGATAGGGTCGGATCGATCGGCGGGAGGCCGACCTCATCGACGGGACCCTCATCGAAGGACCGCGCATCTAGGGACAGGCGAAGACACACGTGACATCCGAGGCGAACACCACGCAATCGGGCGACCGAGCTCGAGCCGAGCACGACCGACTCCCCGGGACGGAGACCGCAGGATCGGGGCAGGAAGGTCCCACCGGGCGCGTCATTCCCGACTTCGGCACACCCGCGCCGCTGACCTCACACGGCCCGGCTCGGGTCATCGCGATGTGCAACCAAAAGGGCGGCGTCGGCAAGACGACGACCACCATCAACCTGGGCGCTGCGCTGGCCGAATACGGCCGTCGTGTGCTACTGGTCGACTTCGACCCACAGGGCGCTCTGTCCGTCGGTTTGGGCATCCGCACCCATGAGTTGGACGTCACCATCTATAACCTGCTGGTCGAGCGCGGCCACGCCATCGGCGACGTGATCCAGCAAACCCGCGTCGCCAATCTGGACCTTGTGCCCGCCAATATCGATCTGTCCGCCGCCGAGGTCCAACTGGTCGGTGAGGTGGCGCGTGAGCAGGTGCTCTCGCGGGTCTTGCGGCCGGTGCTGGACGACTACGACGTGGTCTTGATCGACTGCCAACCCTCCCTCGGATTGTTGACGGTGAACGCGTTGACTGCGGCGCACGGCGTGATGATCCCGTTGGAGTGTGAGTTCTTCGCGATGCGCGGCGTGGCCCTGCTGATCGAGACCATCGAGAAGATCACCGATCGGCTCAATCCCGGTCTGGCCCTCGACGGCATCCTGGCCACCATGTATGACGGGCGGACGCTGCACTCGCGTGAGGTCGTGCGCAGTGTGGTCGACCACTTCCACGACGACGTCTTCCATACGGTCATCTCGCGCACGGTGAAGTTCCCCGACGCGACGCTGGCCGCCGAGCCGATCACCTCCTACGCCAGCACCCACAGCGGTGCCGAGGCCTATCGTCAGTTGGCGCGGGAACTGATCTCGCGCGGCGGCGCCCCCTGAGCGTGAGCGTGGAGACTGCCGAACAACCCGCCGTGAGTCAGACCGGCGCCGAGCAGAACGTGCCCGGAGGAGTCCTCACCCGTCGGGCCGCGCCGTTCGAAGTCCACCTCGACGTCTTCTCCGGCCCGTTCGAACTGTTGCTCGGACTCATCTCCAAGCACAAACTCGACGTCACCGAGATCGCCCTGTCCAAGGTCACTGACGAGTTCGTGGGCTATCTGCGAGCGGCCCAACTCTTCGACAAAGAGTCAGGCTCCGGGGTCGCCTCGTGGGACCTGTCACAGGCCTCGGAGTTCGTGCTGATCGCCGCCACGCTGCTGGACCTGAAGGCCTCCCGGTTGCTGCCTCGCACCGGCGACGAGCCCGAGGAGGACCTGGAGCTCATCGAGGCCCGGGACCTGCTCTTTGCTCGGTTGCTGCAGTACCGCGCCTTCAAGGAGGTCGCGGCCAGTTTTGAGCAGACGATGGCCGGTCAGGGCCGTATCTGGGCCCGCGACGTCGGTGTGGAGCCGCAGTTCGCCGCGTTGCTCCCCGAGTTGGTGATGCACGTCACCGGCGAGCAGTTGGCCCAGGCGGCGGCTCGCGCCTTGACGCCCGTCCCCAAGCCGGTCGTCGGGCTGGCGCATCTGCATGCCCCCTCGGTGTCGGTCAGTGAGCAATCGAGTCTGGTCCTGGAACGGGTCCGGCAGAGGGGGCACGCCACGTTCGCCGAGGTCATCGACGATGCCGGCTCGCGGGCTGTGGTGGTGGCCCGGTTCTTGGCGGTGCTCGAGCTCTTCCGCGACGGGTCATTGGCCTTCGAGCAGGAGGAGGCGATGGCACCCTTGATCCTGCGTTACGTCTCCTCCGAGGAGCCTAGAGACGGCGAAGTACACACGAGCGAGTTCGACGAACCGGCGCCAGCCGACGAAGGTAGCGATGAGCGAATCGACTGAGGACGCCCCGTCGTTCGATGTCGCCGACCTGCCGGGTGGCCTGCACGCAGCGATCGAGTCGGTGCTGATGGTGGTCGACGAGCCGGTCGCCGAGCCCGTTCTGGCGGCCGCACTCGAAGTGACCGTGCCGGAGATCAGTGGGGCGCTGGAAGATCTCAGCCGGGAGTACGACGAGGCGGAGCGAGGATTCATGCTCCGCCGGTATGCCGGGGGCTGGCGGATCTACTCCCGCTCGGAGTGTGCACCGGCCGTGGAGCGATTCCTGCTCAGCGGTCAACAGGCCAAGCTGTCCCAGGCCGCCCTGGAGACATTGGCGGTGGTGGCCTATCGCCAACCGATCAGTCGATCCCGGATCAGTGCCGTCCGCGGGGTCAGCGTCGACGGCGTGGTGCGCACCCTGCTGGCGCGGGGCCTGATCACCGAGATGACAGCCCCGAGCCCAACCAGTGCGATGCTATTAGGCACGACCGACCTCTTCCTACAACGGATGGGGGTCAACGACATCGACGAATTGCCGGCCCTTGCGCCCTATCTCCCCTCGAGCGACGTGCTCGACGACCTTGCAGCGGAAGGACTTGCGTGACCCCTCGACCCAATGACCGCAGAAAGCCCGAGCGTGACCGGGGCACCAAGCGGTCCAGCCCCGGGCAGTCAGGCGGCGGGAGGTCCGACGGCGGGCGGTCAGGTGGCGGCCGACCCACCCAGGGACGCCCTGCCCCCAAGCGTGCGACGCCGCAGCAGTCCTCCGGGGGCAAGCAGCAGCCCACGGTGGACGTCCACAACCCCGATGGCGTGCGCCTGCAGAAGATCCTGGCCAGTGCGGGCTGGGGGAGCCGCCGCTCCTGTGAAAACCTCATCACGGCCGGGCGGGTCCAGGTCGATGACCACGTCGTGACCGAGCTCGGGGTGCGCGTCGATGTCGCCACCCAGGTCATCCACGTCGATGGCACTCGCGTGGTGGTCGACGACACGATGGTTTACCTCGCGTTCAACAAGCCGCTGGGCGTCGTCTCGACCATGAGCGACGAGTTGGGCCGGACTTCGCTGGCCGACTACGTCGGGCAGCGCAATGAGCGGCTCTTCCACGTCGGGCGCCTCGATGCCGACACCGAAGGCCTGCTGCTGCTCACCAATGACGGCGACCTGGCCCACCGACTGCAACACCCCTCATACGAAGTGCCCAAGACGTACGTCGCTCAGGTGCCCGGGCCGGTGGCGCGCGACGTGGGCAAGCGCCTGCGCTCTGGGGTCGAGCTCGAGGACGGCGTCGTCCGGGTCGACAGCTTCCGGATCATCGACTCCCTGCCGGGCAAGGCCATCGTCGAGGTGGTCCTGCACGAAGGCAAGAAGCACGTGGTGCGGCGCATCCTCGATGAGGTCGGCCACCCGGTGCTGGCGCTGTCGCGGGTGCAAGTCGGGCCGGTGCGCCTCGGCGAGATCAAGCCGGGCCGGTCCCGGGCGTTGACCCGCGAAGAGGTCGGTGGCCTGCACCGGGCGGCCGGACTGTGACTTACTCTGCCGCAACAAGACAAGCAGTCACCATTGCCATCGACGGGCCGAGCGGCTCCGGCAAGTCCAGCGTCTCCCGTGCGGTCGCCACCGAGCTGGGTTTGCGATATCTGGACACCGGCGCCATGTTTCGCGCGCTCACCTGGTGGTGCCTCGAGCAGGGCATCGACCTGAGTGACCAAGCAGCGGTCGCGCAGGCAGCACTCGACATACCCCTGAGTATGGGGACCGATCCGGGCGACCCGCACGTGCGCGTCGCCGCTGCGTCGGTGGACGACGCCATCCGCACCGCGCAGATCAGTGCCGTGGTCTCGGCGGTCGCCACCAACTTGGTGGTGCGCGCCCAACTCGCCGACGAGCAGCGGCGGATCATCGCCTCGGCGCGCACTGAATCCGGCGGCATC
>JBGTGC010000060.1:0-3442 GCA_041746935.1 Dermatophilaceae bacterium | reverse complement strand
TCGGCGACCGTCGGACTGCTCGGCCGGGAAGGCGACCTGATCCGGATGACCATTTTCCCCACTCTCTATTACTGTCTGGCCGCCGGCGGCATAGCCTTCGTGTGGGTCAACGGTTTCGGGTTGAACGCCGGGTCGATCCTGCTACTGATGCTGGTGCTAGCCATCGCGGCAATCATCGTCCGATTCGCTCGAGCCTCGAAGCGTCCCGCCGATTCTGCCAGCGTCAGCACACAGGAATGAGGTGGGCGCGACCTTAGGAGCGACGCCAGTCGAGTTGCGCATGATGAGAGGGAACGTCGTGATCCCCACTAGCGCTGGATCTGTCATCACCACCGGCGTCGAAACGCCATTGTGTTCCGGGGCGACCAGAGCTCGGCGCACGGTCGATAGCGCCGCAGGCGTGTTGACATTCGTCGCCGTCACGACCGTCAAGACCATCCCAGTACGCACCTCAAACGCTTAGGAAAGACGCAAATGGGAATCGAGACCACCGGTAGCCACATCGAAGGTCAGGACGAGATCCTGACCACGGAGGCGCTTGACTTCGTCGCCGAGCTCCAACGCACGTTTGCCGGGCGACGGGACGAGTTGCTCGCCGCGCGGGCTGAGCGCCGAACGGAGGCCGAGCGGGCCAAGGCCCTGAACTTCCTGGAGCAGACCCGGGAGATTCGCGAAAGCGACTGGACGGTAGCCCCCGCCCCCGCCGATCTGCAGGACCGGCGCTGCGAGATGACCGGACCGACGGATCGGAAAATGACCATCAACGCGCTGAACTCCGGTGCCCGGGTGTGGCTGGCTGACATGGAAGATGCCAGCACGCCGCACTGGAAGAACGTGGTCGGTGGTCAGATCAATGTGCGTGACGCCATCGCTGGAGACATCGACTTCACCGGGCCGAACGGCAAGGAGTACGCCCTTTCCACCGAGCAGCGACTGGCCACCATCGTGGTGCGCCCGCGCGGTTGGCACATGAACGAGCGGAATATGTCGCTCGACGGGGAGCCGTTGGTCGGTGCCCTGGTGGACTTCGGGCTCTACTTTTTCCACAACGCCCAGGCGCTGCTGGACGCAGGCAGCGGGCCGTACTTCTACCTGCCCAAGATAGAGTCTCACCTCGAAGCGCGACTGTGGAACGAGGTCTTCGTTCACGCCCAGGACGCACTTGGAATGCCGCAGGGCACCATCCGGGCGACCGTCCTGATTGAGACCATTCCCGCCGCGTTCGAGATGGAGGAGATCCTCTACGAGTTGCGCGAGCACGCTTCGGGTCTCAACGCCGGCCGTTGGGACTACCTGTTCAGTATCATCAAGTACTTCCGAAGCGCCGGGACGGACTTCGTTCTACCGGAACGGAACACCGTCGGCATGACGGTGCCCTTCATGACCTCCTATGCCGAGTTGTTGGTGGACACCTGTCACCGTCGCGGTGCCCACGCGATCGGTGGGATGTCCGCTTTCATCCCCAGCCGCGACGACGAGGAAGTGAACAAGAGGGCCTTTGCCAAGGTAAACGAGGACAAGCGGCGTGAGGCTGAGCAAGGCTTCGACGGGTCCTGGGTAGCTCACCCCCGCTTCGTGCAGCCCTGCACCGAGATCTTTGACGCCGTGTTGGGCAAGCGGCCAAACCAGCTGGGCAAGCGCAACGAGAACGGTCAGCAGGTCGGTGCCGCCGAGTTGTTGGACTTCGGCAGCGCCGGCGGTTCGATCACCCGACAGGGCTTGCACGGCAACGTCGAGGTCGGCCTGCGCTACATCGAGGCGTGGATCGGCGGCCTCGGCGCGGTCGGCATCCATAATCTGATGGAGGACGCTGCGACCGCTGAGATCTCACGCTCCCAGGTGTGGCAGTGGGTGCACAACGGCTCGAAGCTGGAAGACGGCACAATCGTCACCGCCGACCTGGTGCGCGAAGTGCTGGATGAGGAGATCGCAAAGATCGAGGACTCGCTGGACGGCTCCTCGAATGGGCACAACTTCGAGACCGCCCGCAGGGTCTTTGAGCAGGTGGCGCTGGCCGACGAGTTCGTTGACTTCCTCACCGACTCCGCCTACGAGGCGGTGATGAGCCGCTGACCGCATCCCGACCATCGCAGAACTGCCCCAGACATGGGAGTCCGTATGCCCCACTGCCTTCCGTACACCGTGGACTGCTCAATGAGGTTCACCGAACTACCCCTGCTGGAGCGTCCCGCCGCTAAGACTGCTGGTTTTCGACGCCGTCGAGTTTTGGTGGCCCTCCACAACGGCTGTCCCGGCTGGTGCTGAGGTGGACGCCTTCGTCAGCGCAGCGCAGGACGCAGGTATGCAACTCAGCGGCCTCCCCCGCATTAAGTAGATTCCTTAGCGTTTACGCGCTCGACGAAAGATGAGAAGCCATGCCACGTATGCGCACCGTTGATGCCGCCGTTTTGATCTTAGAGAAGGAAGGCGCGACCCAGGCGTTCGGTCTGCCCGGTGCCGCTATCAACCCCTTCTACAGCGCTATGCGGGCGAACCCCGTCATCAAGCATGTGCTGGCTCGTCACGTCGAGGCGGCCTCGCACATGGCCGAGGGATACACCCGTGCCACGCCGGGCAACATCGGCATCTGCGTGGGCACCTCGGGTCCGGCTGGGACCGACATGATCACTGGACTGTATTCGGCGATGGCCGACTCGATCCCGATTCTGTGTCTGACCGGTCAGGCCCCCGTTGCCAAGTTGCACAAAGAGGACTTCCAGGCCATTGATATCGCGTCCATCGCGGGCCCGGTCACCAAGTGGGCTGTGACGGTGATGGAGCCCGCGCAGATGCCGGGGTCGTTCCAGAAGGCCTTCCAGTTGATGCGCTCGGGCCGCCCCGGGCCGGTGTTGTTGGACCTGCCGATCGACGTGCAGATGGCCGAGATCGAGTTCGACATCGACACCTACGAGCCGTTGCCGACCGCTAAGCCGGGCACGACCCGCGCCCAGGCTGAGAAGGCCTTGGGCATGTTGATGGCGGCCGAGCGCCCGCTCATCGTCGCCGGTGGTGGCATCGTCAACGCTGACGCCGCCGACCTGCTGGTCCAGTTCGCCGAGGTGGTGGGCGTGCCGGTCATCCCGACCCTGATGGGCTGGGGCACCATCGGTGATGACCACCCGCTGATGGTGGGCATGGTGGGTTTGCAGACCTCGCACCGTTATGGCAACGCGACGATGTTGGAGTCCGACCACGTGCTGGGGATCGGCAACCGGTGGGCCAATCGGCATACCGGTGGCCTCGACGTGTACACCGCGGGCCGCACCTTCACCCACATCGACATCGAGCCGACCCAGATCGGTCGCGTGTTCGCCGCGGACTACTCCATCGTCTCCGACGCCGGCCTGGCCTTGGAGACCCTGCTCGAGGTCGCCCGGGAGTGGAAGGACGCCAACAAGCTCGGCAACGAAGAGTCCAAGTGGGTCTTTGAGTGCCAGGAGCG
>JBGTGC010000059.1:0-5461 GCA_041746935.1 Dermatophilaceae bacterium | reverse complement strand
GGCCCGGCACGCTGGAACGCGTACTTCTACGCGGGCAACCCCTTCTCGGCGCTGGGGCTGGACTACGAGGATGTCTTGGTCCGCAGCGATATCGGCGACCTGCCTGCCTGGCGCGTTCGACCGGAGCAGGACGATGGACGCTGGGCCATCTTGATCCACGGCCGGAGTGCCCGGCGCGAGGAGACCATGCGGGCCATCCCGGTCCTGCGGCGATTGGGCTACACCTCGTTGGTCCCGATGTATCGCAACGACGACGGGGCACCGGCCAGCATCGACGGCCGATACAACTTGGGCCTGTCCGAATGGCGCGACGTCGAGGCCGCGATCCGGTATGCCGTCTCGCACGGTGCCCGCGACATCGCCCTGGTCGGCTGGTCGATGGGGGCAGGCATCGTGCTGCAGACCCTGGACTGCTCGCCCATGGCCGGCTGGGTCGACAAGGTTGTGCTCGATGGTCCGGTGATTGACTGGGGCGACGTCATCACCCATCAAGCCCAGGTCAACAAGCTGCCGCCGCTGATCGACGGCTTGGCCAAGTCACTGCTGGGGCAGAAAGTGACCAGGCGTCTGGTCGGGATCGCCGAGCCCATCGATATCGCTGTGACCAACTGGGTCTCCCGAGCCGATGAACTTACGCACCCGATCTTGTTGATCCACTCGGTCGCCGACGATGTGGTGCCCTACGGCCCGTCGAAGGCACTAGCAGCGGCGCGCCCTGACCTTGTGCAGTTGGCGTTGTGGCAGGACGCGTTGCACTGTCGCGAATGGAACATCGACCCTCAGCGCTGGGAGGCGTTGGTGGAGGACTTCCTTGGCCCGCAAGGCCCACCGGAACTCAGCGGCCCTGGCGCAGGCGCTCGTCGTGACCCTGTGCCACGATGACCGGATGGGCAAGAAGAAGAAGTCAGCCAAGACATCCACGTCGAGCGCGCCGTTCAGTGACGCGCTGAGGGTCGGCACCGACTTCGCGCTGGCGGAGCGCCACCCACGCGATACCCCTGGGTTCTCCGGCAAGAAAAAGGACGGCGAGAAACTGCTGGCCAAGACCGACGACGCGGTCGACTCGTTGCAAGAGCGGCTCTATGCCGCAGGCCGAAGCGGCGGGACGAGGCGCATTCTGTTGGTCATCCAAGGCTTGGACACCGCAGGCAAGGGCGGGATCATGCGACACGTCGTCGGAATGGTCGACCCGCAGGGTGTGGAGATCAGGGCGTTCAAGGCACCCACGCCCCAAGAGCTTAGCCACTCTTTCCTGTGGCGCATCCGTAAGGCCCTGCCGGGGCCGGGAATGATCGGGGTCTTCGACCGCTCGCACTACGAAGACGTTCTGATCGCCCGAGTGCACGACCTCGTGCCTGAGTCGCAGTGGAAGCGCCGTTACGCCACCATCAACGCTTTTGAGAAGAAGCTGGCCGAAGACGGCACGACGATCATCAAGGTGATGATGCACATCTCCAAGGAGGAGCAGAAGGAACGCCTCTCCGAGCGGCTCGACCGTCCCGACAAGCACTGGAAATACAACCCCGGCGACATCACCGAGCGAGGCCACTGGTCGGCCTACCAAGAGGCGTATCAGGTTGCGCTGGAGCGCTGCTCGACGCCGCAGGCACCGTGGTTCGTCGTCCCCGCCGACCGCAAATGGTATGCCCGGCTCGCGGTGCAACAACTCCTGCTGGAGCACCTGGACCAGATGGACCTGCAGTGGCCGGTCGGCGATTTCAACGTCGCCGTCGAGCGGGCAAGGCTCGCCAAAAGTTAGCCCGGCTACTCCACCAGCGTTGGAGTGCCCTTCAGCACCACGGCGGAGCGCGCCTGCAGGGTATTGGTCGATCCCGTCTCCCACGCCTGCTCGTCCTCGCCGAGGGTGCGGTTGGTGTCGAGGACGATCGACCACTCCTGAGCGTCGATGCCGCCGGGGATGGTGAAGTCGACCGGCTCATGCCAAGCGTTGAACAACAGAAGGAAGTGGTCATCCACGACTGGCCGTCCGCGAGCGTCCATCGTCGGGATCGCCTGCCCATTGAGGAAGACCATCAGGGAACTCTTGCGCGAGTTGTGCCACGCATCCTGGTCCATCTCGACGCCGCTGGGGCCGTACCAGACGATGTCCCCGAGGTCGCTCTGCCCGCCGTGGTCGGCGTCGCCGGCGAAGAAGCGGCGACGGCGGAACACCGGGTGCTCGCGGCGCAGCGCGATGAGGGCGCTGGTGAAGTCGAGCAGGTCTTGCTGCGACTCCTGCAGATCCCACTCGACCCAGGCGAGCTCATTGTCTTGGCAGTAGACGTTGTTGTTGCCTTGCTGCGTGCGGCCCAGCTCATCACCGTGCAGGATCATCGGCACGCCCTGGCTCAGCAACAGGGTAGCCAGGTAGTTCTTCTGTTGGCGCAGCCGCAACGCGCTGATGTCGGGATCATCGGTGGGGCCTTCGACACCGGAGTTCCACGAGCGGTTGTGACTCTCGCCGTCCTTGCCGCCCTCGCCGTTGGCGTCGTTGTGCTTGTCATTGTAGGACACGAGGTCACGGATGGTGAAGCCGTCGTGGGCCGTGACGAAGTTGATCGAGGCGTAGGGACGGCGACCGGAGTGCTCGTAGAGGTCCGAGGAGCCGGTGAGACGTGACGCGAACTCGCCCAAGGTCGAGGGCTCACCGCGCCAGAAGTCGCGCACGGTGTCGCGGTACTTTCCGTTCCACTCGGTCCACAGCGGCGGGAAGTTGCCGACCTGATAGCCGCCGTCGCCGAGGTCCCAGGGCTCAGCGATCAACTTCACCTGAGAGATGATCGGGTCCTGCTGGATGATGTCGAAAAACGCCGACAGTTTGTCGACCTCGTGGAACTGTCGGGCCAACGTCGCAGCCAGGTCGAACCGGAAGCCGTCGACGTGCATCTCGGTCACCCAGTAGCGCAGGGAGTCCATGATCAGCTGCAGCACGTGCGGGCTGCGCATCAGCAGACTGTTGCCGGTGCCGGTGGTGTCGTAGTAGTGCGACTTCGCGCTCTCCACGAGGCGGTAGTACGAAGCGTTGTCGATGCCACGGTAGGCCAACGTCGGGCCCATGTGGTTGCCCTCGGCGGTGTGGTTGTAGACCACGTCGAGGATGACCTCGATGTCGGCATCGTGCAGCGCCTTGACCATCGCCTTGAATTCCGTGACCTGCTGGCCGCGCTGGCCGTATGCCGCATAGGCGTTATGCGGGGCCAGGAACCCGATCGTGTTGTAGCCCCAATAGTTGGATAGCCCCTGGTCCACCAGGTGGGTGTCCTGCACGAACTGATGCACGGGCAGCAGCTCGACCGCCGTGATCCCGAGGCTGGTGAGGTGCTCGATGATTGCCGGGTGAGCCAGCCCGGCATACGTGCCGCGAATCTCGTCGGGCACCTCGGGGTGCGTCATGCTCAAACCCTTGACATGCGCTTCGTAAATTATCGTGTCGTGATATTCGTGGCGGGGCGGGCGGTCGTGACCCCAGTCGAAGAACGGGTTCACCACCACCGAGTGCATCGTGTGCTTGGCGGAGTCCTGCTCGTTGTATGAGGTGGGGTCGCCGAAGGTGTAGCCGAAGGTGGACTGGTGACCGTCCGTTTGGCCCTCGATGGCTTTGGCGTAGGGGTCCAGCAACAACTTGTTCGGGTTGCAGCGGTGACCCGAGGCAGGATCGAACGGTCCGTGCATGCGATAGCCGTAGCGCTGCCCGGGCTGCTGGTTGGGCAGGTAGGCGTGCCAGACGTGCGCGTCGACCTCGGTCAACTCTATCCGGGTCTCGCGGCCGCGCTCGCCGAGCAAACACAACTCAACGCTGTCCGCGATCTCGGAGAAGATCGCGAAGTTCACGCCGCTGCCGTCGTACGTCGCGCCCAAGGGGTAGGACTTACCGGGCCAAATATCCATTGTCACTTTCGGTTTGGGTACTCATTACCTCCGACGACGGTGTCGGCGACGTTCATTGTGACTCATCATCGAAGTGCGCCTGCCGTGCCCCGGATATGCTGTCGTGTCCGGTTACGGTTACCCGGTGACTCTTCGGCGGCGTGTGCGGACGGTGCTCACGCCGATCCCGGGCGCGATGCCGTTGGCTCGTGTGGTGGTGGAGACGGTTTCAATTTGCTTGCGCTACCGGGTCACCGGGCTGGCGTCCGAAGCGGCGTTTTTCACTCTACTGTCTCTGCCGCCGTTGTTCTTAGCGGTGATAGCCGGAGTCGGCTTCCTGGGTCAGCAACTGGGACCGGACACGGTGCAGACCGTGACCGAAGCCATCGTGACCTTTGCCCGGCGCTTCCTGACCGAAGACACCGTCGTCGACGTCATCGAGCCCACCATCATGGACACTCTGGAGGGTGGGCGGGGGGACTTGCTCTCGATCGGGTTCTTGCTGTCCCTGTGGTCGGGGTCTCGTGCCCTGCACGTGTTCATGGACACCATCGGCATCATGTACGGCCAGAACGGCGAGCGGGGGATCGTGCAGGCTCGGGCGATGAGCCTGATGCTGTATCTGGCCTCTATCCTGGCGATGGGCATCACCTTGCCGCTGGTCCTGATCGGCCCGGATCTCTTGCAAGACCTGATCCCGGCCCCGTTCGACTTGGTGGTCGAGTTGTATTGGCCGGTCGTCTCGGTGCTCAGCCTGCTCTCGCTGACCTTTCTCTTCCACTTCGCCACTCCGACTCGGTCGCCGGTCTACCGGGACCTGCCGGGTGCCGTGATCGCGATCATCATCTGGGTGTTGGCCTCGCAGGTCATCCGGGAGTGGGCGAGCCGGGCCATCGGCGGCGCGTCGGTATACGGGCCGCTCTCTGCGCCGATCGTGTTGATGATCTGGCTCTACTTCATGGCCATTGCGGTGCTGATAGGAGCCGCATTGAATGCCGCCTTGCGCAGGCTCCGGCCCTCGAAGGACTACCGCGGTCCGGTCTCCCGGGCTAGTGAGTGGTGGGACCAGAGGCGCACCGACACCGACGAGCACAGGCCACTCAGTCCGGTGGCCCACCCGCACGAGGAGCGCACTCCGGGACCTCCCGGCTAAGTGGCGTGTCCGATTTGGTGAGCGCTGCGAGACTGGGCTAATCTTCCGTGACGCCACAGCGGGGACGCTGGGGGTTAGTGCGGACATAGCTCAGTTGGTAGAGCGCAACCTTGCCAAGGTTGAGGTCGCCGGTTCGAGCCCGGTTGTCCGCTCTGAGGCTCAAGACCACATGCCTCATACGGTGGAGTGGCCGAGAGGCGAGGCAACGGCCTGCAAAGCCGTCTACACGGGTTCAAATCCCGTCTCCACCTCGTACCAGCAACGATCACGCCTGGGCGATGGGCGCAGCGGTAGCGCGCTTCCCTGACACGGAAGAGGTCACTGGTTCGATCCCAGTATCGCCCACCAGATAACCGCAGGTCAGAGGCCCTTTCGAGGGCCTCTGCTTGTGTCTGAGGAACAAGCGAGGAACAACGGGCGGGTCCTTCTGGGCACCTGCGG
>JBGTGC010000058.1:0-6436 GCA_041746935.1 Dermatophilaceae bacterium | reverse complement strand
GGACGGCTCGCCGATGCTGGCGCGCCAGGACCGCGAGCGGTGGTGCAGGGTCCCCCGAGACATCGTGGCGCTGCGGCGCAGCGATCCGGACCAGGCCTCGGCGTGGCGGCTGGCAGTGCGCGCCGCCTTCGCAGAGGCGTTTGGTGAGGGTCTGCAGGCCACCTCGATGTCTCGAGACGGCTGGTATCGACTCACCGTGAAAAGCACCCCGTGAAGATCGAGCATCTCGAGTTGCGGCACATGAAGGTCCCGCTCGTCGCCCCATTTCGGACGTCCTTCGGCACCTCGAACCATAAGGACACGTTCGTACTGCACCTCACCACCGACGAGAGCGAGGGGTGGGCCGAGTGCGGTGCAGAAGCAGATCCTCTGTATAGCGCAGAGTTCCTTGACGGAGCTGAGTTGGTGATCCGAGATCACCTGATGCCCCGGGTGCTCGCCCTGGGAGAACGCCTTACGGCTGAGCAGGTGGCCCCCGTGCTGAGTGCGGTCAAGGGTCACCAGATGGCCAAGCACGTCGTCGAAACGGCGATCTTGGACGCCCAACTGAACCAGCAGGGTCGCTCCTTCGGCCAATACCTCGGGGCAGTGCGAGATCGAGTCCCCGCCGGAGTTTCGGTCGGGATCATGGATTCGATCCCCGAGCTGCTCGAAGCGGTCGGCGAGTACCTCACCCAGGGCTACCTCAGGATCAAACTGAAGATCGAACCGGGCTGGGACCTCGAGCCAGTCGCCCGCGTGCGGGAAGCCTTTGGGGATGCCCTGCTCCTGCAGGTCGACGCAAACACGGCATACACGCTCGCCGATGCCCGCCACCTCGCCAAACTGGATGCTTTCGACCTGATCATGATCGAGCAACCCCTCCCCGAAGACGACATGCTCGGGCACGCTGCCCTGGCCAGAATCATCCAGACCCCGGTGTGCCTCGATGAGTCGATCACCTCGGCGCGCGACGCGGCGACCGCCATCACCGTCGGTGCCACCAGCATCATCAACGTCAAGCCTTCCAGGGTTGGCGGCTACCTGGAGGCCCGCAAGATCCACGACGTCGCCGCGGCCCACGGGGTCCCCGTCTGGTGCGGGGGCATGTTGGAGACCGGCATCGGTCGGGGGCCCAATCTGGCCCTGGCGGCGCTGCCCAACTTCACGATCATCGGCGACACCTCTGCCTCGAGCCGATACTTCACCTCCGACCTCACCCCGCCGTTCCTCCTGGAAGCCGACGGCCACGTGACCGTCCCGAGCGGCCCGGGCATCGGGGTGCCAGTGCTGCTCGATGCGGTGCAGGAGTTCACGGTGTCGAGGTCGGGCATCGCGGTCGGTGCTCCATGATCGATGGTCACAATGACCTGCCATGGGCGATGCGCCGACGCTGTGGATACGACTTCGGTCAGGCGGAACTCGCTGTTTCCGTGCCGGCGCTCAACACCGACATTCCGCGGCTGCGGGCCGGTGGGGTGACCGGGCAGTTCTGGTCGGTCTACGTTCCGGGAAGTTTCAGCGGTGCAACAGCCGTCACGGCCACCCTGGAGCAGATCGATTTCGTGCATCGCATGGTGGCGCGCTACCCCGACGACTTCGTCGTGGCGCGGACCGTCGAGGACGTCAAGCGAGCCCAAGCGCAAGGCCTCATCGCCTCGCTGCTGGGCATGGAGGGCGGGCATTGCATCGACGGCTCGCTCGGTGTGCTGCGGATGATGTCCGCTTTGGGGGTTCGATACATGACCCTGTCGCACAACAGCAACGTCGCGTGGGTCGATTCGGCTACTGATGATCCCGTGCTCGGGGGCTTGAGCACCTTCGGGGAAGAGGTGGTTGCGGAGATGAACCGGCTCGGCATGCTGGTCGACCTGTCCCACGTGTCGGCCGAGGCGATGCGGCATACGTTGCGGATCTGCTCCGCCCCGGTGATCTTCAGCCATTCGGGGGCACGGGCCATCGCCGACCTGCCGCGCAACGTGCCCGATGACGTGCTGGAATCGCTGCGACGCAACGGCGGGGTGTGCATGGTGCCGTTCGTGCCGGAGTTGATCAGCGAGTCGTTTGCGCGTGCCGACGGACTACGGACCGGTGGAGGCACCTCGACCTACGACTCGCCTTGCACCACCATCGCGGAGGTCGGCATCGACGACGTCGTCGCCCACATCGAGCACATCAAAGAAGTCGCCGGCGTCGAACACGTCGGCATCGGCGGCGACTACGACGGAGGGAGTCCGATGACCGCGGATCTTCCCGACGTGTCGGCATACCCCCTGGTGTTCGCGGCGTTGCGCTCCCGTGGCTGGCCCGAATCTGACATCGAGTCGCTGGCGACGGGAAACACGCTGCGGGTGTTGCGCGCAGCCGAGGACTTCGCTCACTGACAGCGATCAGATCAGGCGCAACTGCAACCACAGGGAGAGGCGGTCATCAGGCTGGTCCACGTCGAAATCGAACAACTCACCCGCCCGCCTCAGGCGGTAGCGCAGAGTGTTCGGGTGGACCCCGATGCGTTGGGACGCCTCGGTGATGTCGCCAACTGCGTCCAACCAGGCCAACACCGATGCGGCGTAATCCGTCTGATGATCTCGGTCGTGTGCCGCCATCGCCTCGATCCCGGTGTGGCGTAGCCGGGGCCGATCGTGCAGCACCCTGGCGACGTGCTTGAGGACGATCCGTGCGTGCACGTCAGCAAGACGTGCCACGGCAGGGAGGTCGGAAGCCGTGGTGGTGACGGCGAGCACGTCTTCCACCTCGGTGCGCATGGAGGGGAGCTCGGCTGGGTCGCTTGAGCCATAGGCGATAGCCGCCACCAGCCGTTCACCAGCCGGTCGACCCGGAGCAACAAGAGCTGCGCTGACGAGTCGGTCCACGTCGAGGGCATCGATGGGCAACAGCACGAAAACCGTGCGAGATGTCGCTGCGACCGAGGCATTCGGGCAGAACGAGGCGAAGTATCGGGTCAGCATCGCCCCGGTCCGGGCCACGTCAGGCTCCGAGGTGCCCTCGGGCGGTGGAGAGCACACATCTGAGGCAAAGCCGATCAGGGCGAACTGGGTGTCGACCCGCCCGAACATTCGGAACTCGCCGTCCTCGACGTCCCATTCGCCTTGAAGGGCAGCCACCAGCGCGGCGCTGCGTGCGTTCACTTCCTGCTCGTGGGTATGCCGAGACTTCAGCAGCTGCAAGGCGGCCAGTGGGGCCGCGTCCAGCAGAGCGACGCGACCTTGGGCTGGCAATCCCCCTGGGCGCTCGATGACCCAGATCGTCCCCAACGGGCGAGCCCCAGCCCGAATCGCGATCGCAGAGCGAGCCATCTCCTCGCCGACGGCGTCGAAGTGGACGACTCCTCGGGCTGCATACACCTGCCGATACTGGTCGGGGTTGCTGGGCACATCGGGCACCTGGTGGGCCAAAATCCCGGCCTCCCGAACGGCATCGATGCGTTGCCCCTCGACGAAGGAGAACTCCAAGACTCGACGATCCAAATCCTCGATAGCGACCGAGCCACCAGTGGCAGAGGCAATGGTGTTGGCCAGGACGAGCAACTCTTGATGCCCAGCCGAACCGGCCTCGACCCCTGTGGCGTGGGCCGCGATACACCCGGTGATCAGATCGTCGAGGTCCCGCCAGTGAGTTTCCACCGGCGTGGACAGCAGCGCGACGTTCCCGGCGGTGGCCGCCGCAACCGGCACGTCGGGCTCACCCGACCAGCGCTTCAGGACCACCCCGCTGTAGCCGCCGCTGGCCGCGCGGCTGATCAAGTCGGACCAGCCGGGGTCACTCTCTCGAAGCCCCGAGGCGAAGAGCAACGCGCCGTTGCCTTCTGGGAGCGCCTCGAACCGGTCGTAGAGCACAGTGCCTGACACACAAGTCTGCATCCCCTGCGGCGCGGTGAGCACCCGCAGGGTGCGGTGACCCAGTGTTTCGACGATGTCGGCCAACGTCCCGGGGTGGGATCGGAGCGCCTGGCTCCCCTTAGTCCTATCGCCCAAAGTCTGCCTCCAAGTTCGTCGCATCGACTAACGACGGGTGTAGCCGCGAACGCCACGATGGGGAAGAAGGTGACTGATCCACAGTACCGCCCTCCACTGCTCACGAATAAGGACTCCTCATGAACAGACTTCGCAGACGGTCACTCATCCTGACACCGCTGGCCCTGACTCTGGTGATCGCCGCCTCCGCCTGCGGTAGCGAGGATCCCAGCAATGAAGAAACCGACGCCTCGGCTGCTCCCGACGTCAGCGCCGAGATGGACCAGGCGCTCGCCGACTCCCTGCCTGATGACATCAAGGAATCGGGGAAGTTGGTCTTGGGCACCGACCCGACCGACCCGCCCTTGGAGTTCTACGCCGAAGGCAACGAACTGATCGGAGCCGAAATCGACCTCGCCAACGCCATCGGTGAGGTCCTCGGTGTCGAGGTTGAGTTCGTGCCGGCCAAGTTCGACACGATCATTCCCGGCATCCAAGCCGGACGATACGACGGTGCGGTTTCGGGCTTCGCCGACCGACCCGAACGCCAAGAGGTGGTTGATTTCGTCGACTACTTCCGCACTGCGCGAGGCTTTCTGGTGCAGAAGGGGAGCAACGGCGACATCGTCGATGTCGAGGACCTGTGCGGCAAGACCGTCGCTGTGGCGGCCGGGACCACGATGGTCGATGCCATGGTCGAGCTGACCGAGCAGTGCGCGGCCGACGGAGAGCCCGCTCCGGATGCCCAGACCTTCCCGGACGTCAGCCAGTCGGTCCTGGCCGTTCAGGCCGGTCGCGCCGACGTCACCGTGCTGCCCAAACACGCCGCCTTGTGGACCGCCAAGCAGTCGGACGGCGATCTCGAGGTCGTCGGCGACCCGAAGGAAGGCAACGACATCAACGGCATCGCGTTGGGCAAGGACTCGGGTCTCACTGAGCCCATCCAAGGCGCAATCCAAAAACTGATGGACGATGGCACCTTCGCGGAGATCTTCACAGAGTGGGGCTTGCAGGACGTCATTCTGGAAGAGGCGACCGTCAATGCCGGCGAGTAAGCAGGCTGCCTCCCGGAGGCACCCCGCCAGCTCATCTTCATCGAGCGACGCCGAGGTGGCTGGGCCCCCGCCGATGGATGCCATTGCGGTCAAGCATCCCGGCCGTTGGGTGGCGACGGGGATCGTATTGATCATCGCCCTGACACTGTTGCAGTCGGCCATCACCAACCCGCGTTACCGCTGGGACGTTGTGGGTGAATACCTCTTCAGCGAGCCGATCCTGAGTGGACTCCGCCTGACCATGATCCTCACCGTTTCCTCCATGGTGTTGGGGATCGTGCTCGGCATCGCGTTGGCCATCATGCGCCTGTCGCCCAATCCGATCCTGTCGCAAGGGGCGGGGGCATACCTGTGGTTCTTCCGCGGGACCCCGTTGCTGGTCCAACTGATCTTTTGGTACAACTTGTCTGCGCTCTACCCCACCGTGTCAGTGGCCGTTCCGTTCGGACCAACACTGCTCGAGGGCAACGCCAACGTGTTGATCACCCCCTTCGTCGCGGCTGTTTTCGGCCTCGCGCTCAATGAGGCCGCCTATATGGCCGAGATCATCCGTGGCGGCATCATCGGTGTCGACCGCGGGCAGGCCGAGGCAGCCAAAGCCATGGGTATGACCCATATGCAGACTTTGCGTCGGATCGTGCTGCCGCAGGCGATGAAGCTGATCATTCCCCCGACTGGCAACCAGACCATTCTGATGCTGAAAACGACATCGCTGGTCAGCGTCTTGGCGTTGACTGAGCTGCTCTATTCAGCGCAAGCCATCTACGCCCGCACCTTCCAGACCATGCCGCTGCTGATCGTCGTCAGTATCTGGTACTTGGCGCTCACCTCGATCTTGACCGTGGGTCAGTTCTATCTGGAAAAGCACTTCTCCGAGGACGAATCCGGGGCCACGACCGGCGGCCTCGGCGTCTGGTTCCGCCGCAACATCCTGTCGTTCAAAGCCAAAACGCCCGGCCCCACCTCGAAGGAGAGCACCAGCCATGCCTGAGTTGGCGCTACAAGCAACATCGGTGCACAAGTCCTACGGACCGCTCGAGGTCTTGAAGGGAATCAATCTCGACATCAATCCCGGAGAGGTCACCTGTTTGTTGGGTCCTTCAGGATCGGGCAAGTCGACTTTCTTGCGGTGCATCAACCACCTAGAGAAGATCAACTCCGGGAGACTGTCGGTCTTCGGCGAGCTTGTCGGATATCGCGAAGAGAACAACAAGCTCTACGAACTGAAAGACAAAGATGTATGCCGCAAACGCGCCGAGATCGGCATGGTCTTCCAGAGCTTCAATCTCTTCCAACACATGACCGTGTTGGAGAATCTCATCGAAGCACCCCAGAGGGTGCTCGGGGAGCCCAAGAAAGTCGTGACCGAGCGGGCCCGGGAATTGCTGGCCAAGGTCGGCCTCTCCGGCCGTGAAAAGAGCCTCCCGC
>JBGTGC010000057.1:0-5688 GCA_041746935.1 Dermatophilaceae bacterium | reverse complement strand
GTCGCCGGCGAGCCCGGCCGCGCGGCACCGTGGGGACTGGCCGCACCCTCCCCCGATCTGCTCGGCGGTGCTAACTCCGGCACCGACGTTGCGGTCGAGACTTTCGACTATCCCCGGGCTTACGTCATTCCGAGCGGCGTTTCGCAACGCTCGGCCCCCGCGGCAGCCCGACTGGCCAAGCAACTCACAGCGCATGGCGTCGACGTGCAGGTCGTCACCGACCCGGTGCGGATCGGTGACGCGACGTATGCGATTGGGACCTACGTCGTCGACATGCATCAAGCCCGACGCGGTGTGGCCAACGCTCTGCTCAGCGTGGGCGCAGATGCCTCCCCCCTGTCCCCGTCGATGTACGACGTGTCCGCTTGGAGCCTGGCCGCGCTCTGGGGGGCAGATGTGATCGCGGTGCCTTCGAGCGGGACAACATCGGCGCTTTGGACGGCGGTGTCAGCACCACCGGGGTTATCGGAAGGCGCAGCCGAACCAAACCTGCGTGCCCTCACAGCCGCGGACCTTGTCTCCGCATCGATGCCAGGCCGAGAGGGCCCCTGGCGTCTGAGCCTGCGTGACCCCGCTGACGTCGAGGCTATGAACGCGTTGCTGACCGAAGATGTGTCGCTACGGTTCGACCCGCGATCCGGGTCGGTGCTCATCCCCGAGGAAGCCACGGCCGGGGCGCGCCAGGCAACCGAGACTTTTGGCGTTCAGATGCGGCAGACCTCGGCGGCGGCATCTGATCGTGCGGGGAGCGTCCCGCTGAACGACCTCAAGATCGCAGCGGCGGCGAGCGACGAGGAGTTGTTTGCGCTGCGTGAGATGGGCTTCGACGTGACTGCGGTGGACAGCGCCACGCTCAACATGGGCTTCGATTTCGCCGACATTGACACGCTGATGATCTCGACCGGCCTGGATGTCGACGACCTCTCGGCGCAGGGCCGCACGGATCTGGTGACGTTTCTGGGCCGAAACGGTGGACTCGTGGCCCTTGGACCTGATGGACTGGAGGTCAACGAAGCCCTCGACCTGCTGCCAGTCAGCCAGAACCCTGGGCGGGGCGGTGCCAACGGAGTCGTCGCCGTGACCAGTCCGAGCACCGGACTCGCCAGCGGCGCGAGCGAGACGACCTTCGTCAACGGGCCCACGTGGTTCACCGAGATCGGCGACGGCGTGGTTGTGGATCAGAGGTATGCAGCGACCGCACCGTTGCTCAGCGGTCACTGGCGCACTGACTCGGGCGAGGAAGATCGCCCTGCGGACGCCGCGGGACAGGCTGTCATTCTCCACGGCATCGATGCTGATGGGCCAACGGCTGGTGCAGCGGTGACCCTTTTTGGCAGCGACCCGCTCTTCCGCGCGCACCCGAAGGGTCAGTACGCACTGGTGGCCCAAGCGCTGCTGTGGACCGCCACCGCACCGTAGTCAGCAGAGCTGACACGATCCTGTGAAGTACCCCCGGCGGGACTCGAACCCGCACTGGACCCATTTTAAGTGGGCTGCCTCTGCCGATTGGGCTACGGGGGCTAAGCGTCGACTCCCAGGTTACCGGTCACAATCGGGCAATGACCGCATCGAGCATCGGCGCAGTGAGCCGGCCGGTGAAGGTATTTTGCTGGCTCACGTGATAGCTGGCCAGCAGTCGGATGGGCTGACCGCGCGAACCGATGAGGTCAGCTTGCGCACCATGACCGAACTTTGGCTTCGGACTCGGCACTGTCCAGCCCACCCCGCGAGCTCCAGCCAGTGCGGCGTCCCAGCCGATCGACCCCAGCGCCAACACGGACCGCAACGTGGGCTCGGCCAAGCGCAGATCCTGCTCCAGCCACGGCCGACAGGTGGCCTTCTCGGCCGTCGTCGGCTTATTGGCCGGTGGAGCGCATCGCACGGCCGCCACAATCCGCACCCCTCGTAGCCGCTGGCCATCGCCGGCGTGCTCACTCCTGGCTTGCTCTGCATACCCACTGCGGTACAGGGCCGCGTAGATCCAGTCGCCGCTGCGGTCACCGGTGAACATCCGGCCCGTGCGGTTGGTGCCGTTGGCGGCCGGTGCCAGGCCCACCACCAGCACCTCCGGTGCGTCGTCGCCGAATCCCGGACCCGGTCGTCCCCAATACGGCTGGTCCGCGAAGGACGCTCGTCGGCCCGTGCGAGCCACCTCTTCGCGCCAGGTCACCAGTCGTTCGCACGCGCGGCATACCGAGATGCGAGCGTCGAGCTCGGCGAGGGTCGAGCTGCCCGCAGCCAAGGCGACAACGTCGGCGCTCGTGCCAGCCACCGGTGTATGCCGATCCGCCGGATCTCCGGGCCACCCCGAGCCCGCAGGCACCGGAGAGACAAAGGGTTGCCCGGTGATCGGGTGCGGATCTGCGCTAATCAACGCGCAGGTAGGGGTCGATGAAGTCGTTGCCGAAGACCCCGTCGGGGTCCATCCGTGCAACCAGCCGGCGAGCATCATCCATCCGCGAATAGCGACTCGACACGACGTCGGGTTCAAGAAAGGCGACCTTGCCCCAGTGCGTCACAGGCGCAAACGGCTCCAGCGCGGCCTCGACGGACAAGCAGGCTGACCTCACAGCCGCGGGATCAGGGTGCCAGGTGAAGTGGATGCCGAGCAGACCGTGATCGCACGCGGGGCTCAGCCACAGACCGTCAGCCGCGACAGTGCGAAGCTCACAGATCTGCATCGCTTCCCGAAGCGACCCACCGATCGCCCACACCGCCGCCAGCGCCGCCGGCCCGTGCTCGCGGGCGACGTAGTACTCGGATTGGATTTCAGCTCCGCTGCTGCTCGGGGGCACGTCGGGAGTGAAGTGCGGCAGCCTCTCGAACCACCGACCAGGTATGCCGCCCTGCAGCGTGCAGCCCTCCCCCTCCTCTCCGGGCACCGGCCGACGTGGTTGTGCAGCGGGCGTCCCTCCCCATTGGTGCAGGTCAGGGTCCGGTTCGTCCATCCGCCGCTTGACCCATACCTCGCCGAAGCGTTGCTCGTCCAGCGTCGTGAACACACTGACGTTGTAGGCGCTGCCCATGATCGCGTCCACATGCTCGATCCCGATCTGCGCGTCGATGCCCTGCCAGACGGTTTGGGCCACGTCGAAAGACGGTTGGACGTCGAAGGTCAGGGCAGTGAGCACGCCCAACGCCCCCATGCTCGGGACCACCCCAGCGAAGTCACGGTCGCTGCGGTCGAGCATCATCAGGTCACCGTCGGCGGTCACCATCTCGACCGCTGCCACGGCCGCCGCCAGGCAGCCTGCCCGATCACCCGAGCCATGAGTGCCGGTCGAGGCGGCACCGGCAGCTGAGATATGCGGCAGTGACCCCATGTTGTGCAGCGCAGAGCCTGCCGCATCCACCAGGGGGGCCACCTGGGCGAACGTCATCCCGGCCGCGATGGTCACAACGGGGGACCCCGTGAGTGGATCGGTGCCCATCTCGCAACGTTGCGGCAGGTTCACCACCGAGATCAACGCACCGCGGGTGTCGGCCACCGGGGTGAAAGAGTGACCAGAGCCGACCGCGTGGACATGCGACGAAGCAGCGACGAGTCGCTGCACTTCCGTGACGCTGGTGGGAGCCAGCACGGCCGAGGAAAACACTACGTTGCCAGCCCAGTTGGTGTGTCGCCTCATCACAGGATCCTTCTTGTTCAACTCGCTATCGTCGGATCTGCGACCAAGCGATTCCGTCAAGAATGTCATGCTCCGAGGTTCGGACAGAGGCCAGGCCGGCATCGCGCACCAGGCGTTGCACCACGGTCCGCCAGATCAGCGCCCCCGCGCCGATAACGTCAACCCGGCCGGGGTGCATGAAGGCCAGCGCCTCACGCTCGGCGCACCCCATCAACAACAGATCGTTGGCGGCAGCGACCACATCCACCACCGACACAACGGACCCGTGGATCCGGTCGGGCTCGTATGCCGACAGCTCCAGCACGTGAGCAGTGGTCGTCGTCACCGACCCAGCCAGACCGATCAAGGTCTTCACACCGGCGAAGTCCACGCTCTGCGAGGCATGATCGATGGCCGCGGTGATGTCCGTGAGCGCAGCCCACACCTGGTTTTCGGTCGGCGGGTCATCGAGCAGGTGGCGCTCAGTCATCCGGACACAACCTATGTCCACCGAGATCGACTGCTCGACGTCGCGGGTGCCTCGGACGAACTCTGTGGACCCGCCACCGATGTCGACCACCAGATACGGGCCTTCGGCCTCATCGGCGTTCGCGAGCTCTGCGGTGGCTCCAGCGAAGGACAACTGAGCCTCGGCTTCCCCGGTGATGACCTCCGGGGTGACGTCGAAGTCTCCAAAAATCTCGTGCACCCCACCGAGAAAGTCCTGCGCGTTGGAGGCATCTCGGGTGGCCGACGTGGCAATGAAGCGCACCGAGGCGACGTGGGCGTCGCTGCACGACTGTGCGTAATCCCGAGCCGCGGCCAGGGTGTCGCGTAGTGCCTGATCGCCGAACCGTCCGGTGGCATCCACTCCCCGTCCCAGTCGGACCACGCGCATTTCGCGGTGCACATCGACCAGGCCATCGTCATCGCCCCCTTCGGCGATCAAGAGTCTGATCGAGTTGGTGCCGCAGTCGATCGCCGCGACCCGTCGGTCGTTGGTCATCCTGTGTGTCCCGTCACGTCCTCAGTCCCGTCGTCATCTGAGCAACAGCCACCTTCCCACCAGCGTGGCAACGACGCCAGCGCTTCATCACCCAGCGGATTGATGCCGGGGCCGACGGCCAGCGAGTGCGCCACCAGCACATGAAGACACTTCACCCGGGTCGGCATACCGCCCGCCGAGATGCCCTCGATCTGCGACGGGGAGCCCAGTTCAGCGCGGCGGGCCAGGTAGTCGCGGTGCGCCACGGCATATCCCTGGGCGGTCGGGCCCACGGGGTCGTCGATGAGCCGCTGCGTCATCTCCCGCATCAGGCCGTTGCTCTCCAGGGTGGAGATCGCCCCGGTTAGGGCCGGACACGTCGCGTAGAACAGGGTGGGAAACGGGCTGCCGTCCGGCAACTGTGGCTCAGTGCGCACGACCGCAGGGCAACCACAGGGGCAACGCGCCGCAACGTCGACCACGCCTCGCGGCGCTCGACCCAGTTGGCGTTCCACGACCGCAAGGTCGAGATCTAAGGGCGTCTCAGCCGCCATCGGTCACGGTCTCCGGCAACCCCTCGTTCGCGGTCTTGACGGACTCCCAGACCTCGCCGTACCAGGGCCGGGACTCGTGAATCTCGTTGGTCACCGCGGCAACACCGGGCAGCGGCTCGGCCAACACCTCGCCGGTGTCGTCGAGCACCGTAAAGGCGGTCTCCCCCGGGCGCACGAACCGCAAGCGGTCACGCGCGTTGCGCTCGATGAAGTCCGGGTTGCTCCAGTCCGCGATCTCGCCCTCGAGCTCGGTGATGTCGCCGCGATCGGCCTCGATCTGCTGCTCGAGTTGCGTCACCTCGCGGCGCTGATCGACGAATCCGGAGATCGTCGGAAAGAGAAAGACCCCGAGAAGCACCAGCACGAGCGCAAGGGCGCTCAGTCGCCACACTTGGGAGGAGCCAGCGCGCCGCCCAGCAGATGCCGCCGCGGGTGCGTGTGACGTACTCGTTCTCCTGCGAGCCCTGCCAACTCCCGGCTTCGAGCCGGGCTTCACGCCGGTGAGGGGGCCACGAGCGGCCGTGGCGCGAGATGGGGTCGG
>JBGTGC010000056.1:0-4429 GCA_041746935.1 Dermatophilaceae bacterium | reverse complement strand
TCACCACCATCACCGCAAACACACCGCGCCTCATGCTCAGCCACCACCTCGGCATACCGATCCCAACCACCATCAGAATCAACCCCCGCCGAACGGACCCCCGACGACTCACACACAGGCACACCACCACCCGTCAGGGATGGCGTTACGGTGATCGTCGTCATCCCCCAATATTAGTACACATGTTCGACGCTTGCAAGCCTTCGATTGGGCATCCTTCTTGCTCGAACTGATGGAGAAAGCGCATCCAAGGAGGTAGTTTCACCGCATGGACCAGACCGAGATCGACGCCTTCTGGCGAGACACCCAGATTCGGGGAAACCTGAACCCCGCCGCCGCATACCTGGGTCGCACGGTCGATGAAGCTTTGCCCCCGCCAGCATGGTCTTTCGGCACCGACGATCGCGAGGCCGACGAGTTGCTGGCGCTAGTCCTTGCGGACATAAAGACCGCGACCTCCAGCGCAAGGCACGAATACGACGAAGACGGGCAGGATCTGCCTACCCCAGGGATGTTGGCCATCGTGATGGACGCAGCGGAGCACCCCCGAGCCCTGATCCGCACCACCTCAGTGCAGGTCGTCCGCTTCGATGCGGTGACTGCCGAACACGCCTGGGCAGAAGGCGAAGGCGACCGCAGCCTCGAGCACTGGAAGCAAGCACATTCCGACTTCTTCGCCGGGGCTGGCAGCGCCGTAGATCCGGCCATGCTTGTCGTGCTGGAACGCTTCGTGGTGCTTGCTTCAGGGCCGAGCCGCAGCCGCGCCGACGTGCACCAAGACGCCTAATTACGCCTAGACACCGTGCGAGCGAGCCGCCGGGCAGTACGCCGGGTGAACAGTTCCTCAAGCAGCATCGGACGACCTTCAGGACCGGCCAGCGGCACCTGCCAGTTCGGGTATTCCTCGTGGGTACCAGGCTGGTTGATGATCCTGACGTCCTGAGCAAAGTCTGAAACCGACACTCCGACGAGCTTGGCCGGTGCCCACGTCAAATAGCGGTGCAGCGCCTCGACCTGCTCGGTGATCGTGGCCCCTTCCCGCAGCAACCCGCGACGCCGCAACTCAGCCAGGACTTCTTCGCGAGCCAATTCGTCCTCGCCCAACTCTTCTTCCCAGGATCGCGTCAACAGGCCGAGGTCGCGGCGCAACTGCATATGCACGCCGTCGAGATATCCGGCGGTCGGCGGCAGATCGTGCGTGGTCACCGTAGCCAGGCACAACTCGCGGTAGCGTTCCGGCGGCACCGGACCGTGCTCGTTGCGCTCGAACCACAAGATCGAGGTGCCGAGAATCCCCCGCTCGCTGAGGTAGTCGCGGACCCACGGCTCCACCGTGCCGAGGTCTTCACCAACGATGACAGCCCCCGCCCGATGAGCCTCCAGCATGAGGATGCCGATCATCGCCTCGTGGTCGTAGCGCACGTAGGTGCCCTCGTGCGGCTCCAAACCCTCCGGAATCCACCACAGCCTGAACAGGCCGATCACGTGGTCGACCCGCAGTCCCCCGGCATCACGCAACACCTTGTGCAGCATCTCTCGGTATGGAGCGTAGCCAGCCTCGGCCAGCGCCGCCGGCTGCCACGGGGGTTGGCTCCAGTCCTGGCCGCGTTGGTTGTACTGGTCCGGAGGGGCACCGACCGTGACCCCACGAGCCAACGAATGGCGCAGCGCCCACGCGTCGGCACCGAGCGGGTGCACACCCACAGCCAAGTCGTGCACCACACCTATACGCATTCCCGTGTCCAACAGGTCGCGCTGCACCCGGCCCAACTGCTCGTGCAGGGTCCACTGCAACCAGCAGTAGAACTCGATGTCCACGGGATGCTGGGCGCGGAAAGTCTCCACCGCCGGGTCAGCCGGGTCCTGAAATTGCGCGGGCCAGTCCGACCAGGATGGGCCGAACTCCGACGTCAGCGCACACCACGTGGCGAAGTCAGTCAGCGACTGGCCATCCATCTCACAGAAGGCGTTGAACGCCCGCTCTCGACGCAGAGAGCGCGGCTGGCGAAAGACCATTCGCAATGCGGCTTCCTTGGCGATCCATGCTGGATCACGCTCGAGGAAGTCCAACCGCAGGTATTTTTGCGCGTCGTCCGCGTGCCACTCGATCAGCTGCCGCTCGGCCGCCGAGAGGTAGGCGACCTCGGGCACATCCTCAACGCGGATATACAACGGAGAAACGAACCGCCGTGTCGTCGGCAGGTAGGGCGAGGGCTCGATCGGAGCATGCGGCTGAGCGGCATGGAGCGGGTTGACCAGCACGAAGTCAGCTCCCAACCCGGCCGCCCAAGCACCGGCGTCACCGAGATCAGCCAGGTCACCCAGTCCCCACGACTGCTCCGAGCGCATCGCATACAACTGAGTCATCAAGCCCCAGTGCTGCTCTCCGTCGCCCGCCAAAGACGGTGGCAGATCCAGTCGCTGCGGATAGACCACGACCACGCTTGAGGCACTGCGGGGTGAGGATGCGCCAGTGCACGAGACGTCCAGTCGGTGCCAGCCCAGCGGCAGGTCATCCGGGATTCTCACGGTATGGCGGACGGTCTTCACCGAGTCGATCGACCGAGTGGGCCGCTCCTCATCGACCACGCGCAACGCACGAGTGTCCCCCTCTTCGGTGTGGACGCTGACGTCCAGCGTCTCGGCCTCCGCCGCGTGCAGATGCACCACCGGCCGCGATCCCTGCTGCACCACAACCACCGGTGGAGCCACGGCACGCCAGCGGTCGTCCTGGGCACACTCCAGCGCGAGGGCAGCTTCGCGTTCGTCGTCTGCTTCGACACCGAGTGCAGCGAGAACCGATCGCACGGTCGTTGCCGATACCGGTCGATAGTTGCCTTGCCAATCCCAGAATTCGGTCGCCACGCCATGGGCTTGTGCTAGCTGGCTCAGACTTTCTGGCAGTGACGCAGACACGTTCGGTCCTTTTGAAGATAGATGAGTGGTGCACGCACGCTGCGTAGTCTGACAGGCTGACGCTGCCCAGTGGGACAGAATGGCCGGTATGCCGTTCGAAACCTGGCCAGAATTCGCTGCGTGGCTTTTGGGTCCCCCACTCCGGATCGTCCTGATCATCCTGGCCGCCCTCCTGCTGCGCTGGCTGCTGGGCCGAGCGATCTCTGGGATCGAGGCCGCCATGCTCAGCCGAGTCGACGCACGACAAGAAGAGCGCCATATCGGCAAAGTACTCATAACCGGAGCTGGCCCCGACGTCGAGCGCCGCCGCCAACGCGCCCTGACCCTCGGATCGTTGTTGCGCAGCATCTCGGCATTCGCCGTCGCAGTGATTGCGATCCTGACCATCATGGCGGAGCTGGGGTTGCCGCTCGGCCCGCTGCTGGCCTCAGCGGGGGTCGGCGGTGTGGCTCTGGGCTTCGGCGCGCAGTCCCTGGTCAAAGACTTCCTCTCCGGAATCTTCATGGTCATCGAGGATCAATACGGGGTCGGTGACGTCATCGACACCGGCGAAGCCATCGGCACCGTCGAGGAGGTCACGCTGCGGATCACCCGGCTGCGTGACGCAGCAGGAGTGGTCTGGTTCATCCGGAACGGGGAAATTGTGCGGATCGGCAACAAGAGCCAGGGCTGGGCCGCTGCGTATATCGACGTGCCAGTGTCTTACGACGAGAGCCCGGAGGAGGTCATCCCCCTGCTTGAAGACGTCGTCACCACGATGTATGCCGAGGAGGATTGGGCGGACAAGCTGATCGAGCGCCCCACCGTCGCTGGTGTGGAATCCGTCTCTGGCGGCGTGATGACCATCCGGATCATCGCCAAGTGCACGCCCGGTGACCAATTCGAGATCGCCCGCGTCGTGCGCAAACGGGCCAAGGCAGAGTTGGACGAAGCCGGCATCCGTGGGCCACAGATCACCCCCTTCGGAACCCAGGCGTAGCATTTCGAGATCATGACCGGCGCGACGGAGCCCGCTCAGTTCGCCGACTTCGTGCACGCACGCGCGGCGTCGCTGAACCGAACTGCTGTGCTCTTGGTGCCAGACCCCGCTGGCTCAGCGGATCTGCTCCGAGCGAGTTTGAGCCGCGCCCGGCTGCGCTGGAAGAGCGCCGGGCACTCCCCCGAAGCGTTCGTTCGCACGATCCTGCTGCGGACCTTCGTCAAGCGCAGCAAGACGGTCGATCCGTCTCATAGTGGCTTCCATGGGACGATGGGCGATCCCCTGGAGGGGCTCACCGCTGGCCAACGGGCGATCGCGGTCCTTGTGGGCTTCCACGGCCAGTCGCTGGCGCAGGCCGCGGACTCTCTCGGAATCAGTCCTCGGGCCGCAGCCGCCGAAGACGAGCGTGCCCGCGAGGCCCTATCCGTGCCGGCGCTGGCGCAGATGGCCCCGATCCTGGCCGCGGTCGCGGAAACACATACCTGCCCCGATCCAGCCGCGCTCAGGGCATCCGCCGAACGAGGTGCCGCCACT
>JBGTGC010000055.1:0-3986 GCA_041746935.1 Dermatophilaceae bacterium | reverse complement strand
CCGCGCCCCTGTGGAGGGCGGCGCAACACCGCTCGGCCTGTGCCCGGGACCCGCACGACTACCCCCGTAGGGGACCGGCGATGTAGCACCCGACCGATCGTGCGCACCGACGACCACGTTGCCGCGGCGGTCTCGGGGTCGACATCGGTGGGTGTCTCGGCGTCCCAATCGGGGGTAGCCCGCACGATGTCCTCACGGTGCACCACGAACTCCGCGACGTTGATCGCGTCGTCCACGCGCGGCCAGCGGGCGGGGCTCCATCGCGGCGGGCCAGAGCGAGCACGCTCCAGCAAAGTCTCGAAGGGCAACGCCACGAGCGAGCTGTGCACAGCGTCGGCATGTGCGGTGGCCAGCGGCAGGACCATCCCTACGGCGGCATCGGGTCGAGAGTCGTGCACGACGACGTGGGCCAGCAGGTCCCGCACGGTCCACCCCTGACACAGGGTCGGCCCATCTGGACCCGCTGACTGGGCCGCGTCGCACAGAGCCTGTCGGTGCTGCTGAGCCAGATTCATCAACCCATCCAAGCACTCGCGCCAAGATATTTCGGCGGGAGTGTCCGATCGGGACGTTCGTGCTCGACTTAGAGGTGACCGTGCATCCACAATGAGGCCACAGGCCGACGAAGGAGTCCACCATGAAGTACATGCTGCTGCTGAACAGCGACCCCGCTCAGGCACCCGCTGCGGGTACCGAAGAAGGGGCCAAGATGATGGCCAAATGGTTTGCCTATAGTGACGAGCTGGTCGCAGCGGGGGCCATGGTCAGCGGGGAAGCCCTGCTGGGTGCCGAGACGGCCACCACCGTCACACTCAAAGACGGTCAACGCGTGGTCACTGACGGCCCTTTCATCGAGTCCAAGGAGGTGCTCGGCGGCTACTACGTCATCGACGTCGCGGACCTCGATGCAGCGCTCGATTGGGCGGCCAAGATTCCCAACATTCACATCGGTTCGGTCGAGGTGCGACCGGTGATGGACCTCTCCGGGCTGTAAGCCGCACACCATGAGTGATCCTGGGGTCACCAATGAGGAGATCGCCGGCGTCTTTGCCGCGCAGTGGCCCCGCTTGGTGGCCACGGTCGTGCGCGACGTCGGCGATCTCGGCTTGGCCGAGGACTGTGCGCAAGAAGCGTTCGCGGCGGCGACCCGGCAGTGGCCGCGCGCGGGTATGCCGGCTCAGCCCGGCGGGTGGCTACTCTGCGTCGCTCGGCACAAAGCCATCGATCACATCCGGCGATCAATCAGGTTTCGCGAAGTGCTGCCGCGGCTGGATGCCTACGGGCACGACGATCTTGACGGCCCCGAAATCACGGCTGATCTGCTCGATGACCAACTGCGGCTGCTGTTGGGGTGTTGCCACCCCGCCCTCGGCGCACCGGCGCAAGTCGCGCTGACGCTGCGCATCGTGGGCGGTCTGTCGACGGAGCAGATCGCGCGCGCCTTCCTCGTCTCCGAAGCCGCCATGACGCGGCGGCTGACGCGGGCAAAGACGAAGATCCGCGAGGCGAACATCCCGTTCACGCGCAGCGACCAAGAGACGTTGAACGCCCGATTGCCCAGTGTGTGCTCAGTCATCTATTCGGTCTTCACCGAGGGCCACGCCAGCAGCTCCTCGGCGACCCTGATCCGAGGCGATCTGTGCGACGAGGCTCTGTGGTTGGCCGACCTGTTGGGCACGCTGGTGCCGGACGAGCCCGAGGTCGCCGGCTTGCTCGCCCTCTTGCTGTTCATCGACGCTCGCAGGTCCACGCGGGTCGACGCCGACGGCAGGCCGGTGCTCCTTGCCGATCAAGATCGGTCAGCCTGGGACCGCACGATGATTGCCCGCGGGCTAGCCAACCTGGCCCGGGCCAACAGTGCTCGCCGTGCCGGTCCCTATCAGTCGCAGGCCGCCATTGCCGCCTTGCATGCGACGGCTGCGGACTTCGAGAGCACAGATTGGTCGAGCATCGTCGGCCTGTATGACGTGTTGGCTGCTCAGAGCCCATCTCCCGTCGTCGCTCTCAATCGGGCCGTAGCCATCGGCCAAGCCCATGGGCCGCAATCCGGCCTGGACACCCTTGATCATCTGGCCGCCGACTCGGGAGCGGCCGAATTGGGCGACTATGTCTACTTCCACAGCGCACGAGCTGAGTTCTTGGCGACGTTGGGCCGCCATCAGGAGAGCGCGGAGGCCTTCCGGCGAGCCCTGCAGGTCAGCGCCAACAGCGTCGAGGGGGAGCACTTGCACAGCAGGCTCGAGAGCGTGAGTGCCCTCGCTCTCTAGTGTGTCGGCACCTCGTGCGACGATGACGTCTTCCACTTGTTCTTCTGGCACCTCAGTCTGGATTCGTCGTGCCTTCATCAACCGGAGCGGAAGGCGGGCTCGCAGTCATGGCCTCTACCGCTTCTGCCCGCCCGGTCGTTCCGCCGAGGCCGAGCGGAGCCGTGCTCCGACAGGGATTGGGGATCATCTGGATCGGCGCCAGACAGCAGCCGAAGTGGCTGGCTGGGGCCGTGGTGGGAGCAGTTTTGTGGGCCAGCGCCACCGTCGCAACGGCATGGGCCGTGGGATATCTCACGGATGCTGTCATCACCCCGGCGATCAGGGCCGGCGTGGTGGACGCAGCCGGACTGTGGACCATCTTCGGTGTGCTGATCGCCATTCTGGTGGTCAACGTCATCGGGACGGTGTTGCGCCGAGTGTTGGCCACCGTTGCCGGCTTCAATCTGCAGGCCCGCTACCGCCAGCGGGTCACCCGGCAATATCTGCGGCTTCCGCTGACCTGGCACCACCGCCACCCCTCAGGGCAGTTGCTCTCGAACGCGCACTCGGACGTAGAGGCCACCTGGCAGGTCTTCAACCCGCTGCCGATGGCTATCGGCGTCATCGTGATGCTGTTTATCGCCGGAGCTCAAATGATCCTGGTGGATCCCGTGCTGGCGTTCATCGGTCTCTTGGTGTTCCCCAGTCTTTTCGCGGCCAACATGATCTATCAGCGCGCGATGTCGCCCAAGATCACGAGGGCTCAACAACTCAGGGCTGAGGTCAGTGAAGTCGCTCACGAGTCGTTCGAGGCTGGCCTCGTGGTCAAGGCCATGGGCCGCGAGCGCGAAGAGGGTGAACGTTTCGGCGGGGTCACCAACCGGCTTCGTGACTCGCTCATCAGCGTCGGACGGACGCGCGGGGTCTTCGAGCCTGTCATCGAGGCTATCCCCACCTTGGGCACGTTGGCCGTGCTCGGGGCAGGTGCCGCGCGGGTGGCTTCCGGCGATCTGGACGCGGCCGACGTGGTCCAGATCGCCTATCTCTTCTCCATCCTGGCCTTCCCGGTGCGGGCTCTGGGCTGGGTGCTGTCCGAGATCCCCCGGTCGGTGGTCGGCTACCTGCGTGTGGACTCCGTGCTCCAAGCCCGCGGCGCGATGGAGCACGGAGAGACCGCGCTACCTGGATCAGGTCCGGCGCGTTCGAGTCTGCGCGACATCGATTTTGCTTACCGCGTGGACACCAGCGCCGACAGTGCTCAGTGGGGCCTCGACAGCGATGGCAAGCCTGCTGGCGCGACGGCCGAGGAGGTGGAGTTGGTGCCGGTGATCCATGGCGTGAGTCTCGACATACCGGCCGGTTCGACCACCGCCCTGGTCGGCCCCACCGGCGCAGGCAAGTCAACTCTGGCCAATCTCTCACTGCGACTGGTCGACCCCGACCGCGGCACCGTGCAGGTCGATGACCTGGATCTGCGGACGATTCGTGCTGGGGGCGTCAGCGATGTGGCCACCTTGGTGAGTCAGTCGACGTTCCTCTTCGACGACACCGTGGCCAACAACGTCTCCCTGGGCGCAGACTACGGCGAGGGCGCTGTCGCGGCAGCCCTGGACGTTGCGCAAGCAAGTGCGTTCGTGGCGGACCTCCCGCACGGTGATCAGACCGTGGTCGGTGAGCGGGGTGGGACGCTGTCCGGGGGTCAGCGTCAGCGGGTGGCGCTGGCGCGGGCCATCGTGCGCC